>DATAHM010000094.1:0-39235 GCA_036263215.1 Gemmatimonadaceae bacterium | reverse complement strand
TTCGCCGGTCGGGCTGAAGGGTTTCCCGCTCATGCATCTGTATCGCACGCTGACGCCGAGGTTGCTCAATCCGGTTCTACGGCGCGTCAGGTCGCGCACCTTCATCAGAATTGCGCTGCGGCGAGTCTTCGGACACCGCGGCACCTTCACCGAAAGAGATGTAGAAGAATACTTTGCGCCGACCCAGTTTCCGGATTATGCGGTAGCCATGCGGGAGCTTCTGCATGCCTACGATTGGTCCGCCGCGGAGCACCGAAGGCTGAGTACGCTGGACTTGCCAGCGATTGGGCTCTGGGGCAGCCTCGATCACCTGATGCCGGACGATGGCATGGGAGTGTACGTCCCGCTTCTACCCAAAATCACCATGCGTGCGATTTCTGAAGCCGGACATGTCATTCCGCAGGAAACCCCAGACGAAGTAAACGCGGCTCTGCTGACGTTTCTGCGCGCCGTTTTCGATTGAAGCGAGTGGTTCTTCAACGGTCGCCGGGGAGGCCAGCGTATATTAGGGTAGATGAGTGAAAACACGACCGGTGCGGGGCTCACTTTCGACGAGCTCCGCCTTGCACCACAAGTGCTGCAGGCAGTTCGCGACGCTGGATACACGCACCCTACTCCGATCCAGCAGCAGGCCATTCCGCTGGCGCTCGCCGGTAGAGATCTCATCGGTCTCGCGCAGACCGGTACGGGGAAAACAGCCGGCTTCACTCTCCCGATCATTCACAACCTGCTCAGCGCCCCGCTCGTCGACGCGGACGGGCAACCGCTGCACAGAGTGCGCGTACTGATTCTCACGCCCACGCGCGAGCTGGCCGCGCAAGTCGAAGAAAGCTTCAGAAAATACGGCAAGCATACAACGCTTCGCGTCGTTCCGATTTTTGGCGGGGTCGGTATCGAGCCACAGGCAAAAATCCTGCGTCGCGGCGTTGATGTCGTGGTCGCTACGCCGGGACGCTTGCTGGATCACATGGAGCGGCAGAATGTGGTGTTCGACGATCTGGAGGTCCTCGTACTCGACGAGGCTGATCGAATGCTCGACATGGGCTTCGCACCACAGCTCAATCGCATCGTCGACGACATTCCGCCGTATCGCCAGACACTACTCTTCAGCGCGACGATGCCGCCAGAGGTGGAAGCGCTTGCGCGCAAATATCTTCGCAAGCCCGTTGTCGTCCAGGTGGGCCGCCGCTCGGAAGCGGTCAGCACTGTGACGCACGCAGTTTACCCAGTTCCGCGGGACAGAAAGACGACGCTGCTGGTCGAGCTGCTGAAGCAGGCAGACATGGACTCAGTGCTCATTTTTACTCGCACCAAGCACGGCGCGGATAAAATCGTGCGCCATCTCGAGGAATCGGGAATCGCCGCAACAGCCATGCACGCCGACAAATCTCAGGGCGAGCGTACGCGCGCCCTCGAGGACTTCAAGTCGGGGAAAATCCGCGTACTCGTTGCGACTGACATAGCCCAACGCGGCCTGGACGTGTTTGGAATTACCCACGTCATCAACTACGACGTGCCGCAACAGCCTGAGGACTACGTTCATCGGATAGGCCGTACCGGCAGAGCAGCCGCCACTGGTGATGCTTATACGTTCATGGCTCCAGATGAAATTGCCATGGTCCGCACCATCGAGCGCACGATTGGACAACAGATACCGCGCATCTCCGTGCCCGGATACGATTTTGGAACGACGTCTGAAGCGGAACCGGCTACAGAGAACGGCGAAGCTACCGCCAGCGATGTCAGTGTCTCACCCGGCCAAGCCGAGACACCACGACGGTATCGACGGCCGCGTTCCGTCGCACGACGACGCTGAGATTCGCGGCCCCGTAGCCGATGCCGGTAGCGGAGTAGACCATTCCGGCGCGCGTGACGGCCAGCCGGACAGCGTGCTCGATGCCGATGTATGCCTTTCTGAGAGTATCGCCACTCGCGCTGACGACGACGGTAGCACGAACGCTGTCAATATCGACCGCGACTTGCCCGCCGCGCGCGATCGCAAGATGTCTGGCAGTGCTGAATAGCGACTCGATCTCCATCACCGCGCCGCGCACCTCCATTGAATCGAGGAATCTTCCCGCAGCCGGCAGGGCAGTGGCCGAGAGTATGCTCAGAATGCAGAGCGTCACTGCGAGCTCGACGAGGGTGAGACCGTATCGCATCGTTGTTCCGCGGTGTTAACTACCTAGCATATGTTTCATTTGAGGTAACCCGCCCATCCGAAGGTCCTGGGTGTATCCCTTCCGTCCCTCGCCACAATGAAATTCCTTCTTCCTCTCGGCGTTGCAGCTAGTGCTGCCGTGATTTCATGCGCGACACCGCCCGCAGTGTCACCGCCTGTGCCGGTGCCGTCCGCAGTTCCGCCATTCGAGATGGACACGAGTCTGACGCCGGAAACTGTGCCGGCATTCAAACCGGGCCCCCTCATCACCTGGGGCGCCGAGCCACCCGGCACCGTGCACAGTGAGCGCGTTCGCACCTACGATCTGCAACATCAGTCCACAACAATTCGATTCGATTGGCCACGGCACGCAGTGGTGGGCACAACGACACTCGATATAGCGGGATTAGCTGGATCCTCGCCGCTTGCAGACGTCGCAATCGATGCCGGCGACATGACGATCAAGCGTGTCACAGCGGGAGCATCGCCGATCAAATACGACTACGACGGCAACACCATTGTCGCACACCTGCCGACTCCGCTGCGCGCGGGAGCAAAGACGTCGATAACGGTGGAATACGACGGAGCCAATCGCACCAAAGGCGCCTACTTCCGCCCGGCTCGACACATCGTGTGGACGCAGGGCGAAACCGAGGACAACCATTACTGGGTCCCGACGTACGATTTTCCAAACGACAAGACGACGTGGGAGTTTTACATCTGGACCGCGAAAGGCGAGCGAGCACTTTCAAACGGAAAGCTGGCTGGATCCCGACCGGTGGGCGACAGCATCGAATGGCATTGGGTGCTCGACAAACCCGCGTCGACTTACCTCATGACTACGGTCGTCGGCAACTACACGGTGCTCCAGGACAAACCGTGGCGGACTGTAACGATCGGTTACTGGACGTATCCTGACTCGGTCGCCGCCGCGTGGCGTGGATTTGGAAAAACACCGGCCGCCGTCGACGTCTTTTCGCGCAAGACGGGCGTGCCCTATCCATGGAACAAGTACGACCAGATAGTGATTCCGGAATTTCAGTACGGCGGGATGGAAAATGTTACCGCCACTTCGCAAAACGATACGGAGATTTTGCTGCCTGCCTGGGCAGTGCCCGAAAATTCTGCGGACGACTTGATGTCCCACGAGCTTGGCCACCAATGGTTTGGCGACCTGCTCACAACTCGTCGCTGGGCTGATGTCTGGCTAAACGAGGGCTTCGCGACTTTCATGGAGCAGATCTTCCGCGAAGAGGACAAGGGTACGGATGAAGGGGCAATCGATCGGCTGAGCACGCACGAGCAAACCATCGACGCAGACCGCCGCGCCCGACGCCCGATCGTTTATGGCAAATGGGTGAACGATCCGATCGAGGTGTTTTTCAGCGGCCACATTTATCCCAAGGGTGCGACGATTCTCCAGATGCTCCGCCATCAGCTTGGCGACACGACGTTCTGGAAGGCGATGAATCACTACGCGACGTCCCATGCGTATGGCAATGTCGTAACCGATGATTTGCGAAAGGCCTTCGAGGAATCCACGGGCAGGGACTACAAGGCGTTCTTCAATCAATGGGTTTATGGCGCGGGCTTTCCGGTTTTCCAGGTTTCATCCCGCTACGATCCTTCGACAAGGCGCATAACCGTGAGCGCTACCGAGGTTCAGCCGCGCGACAGTCTTACCGGTTTCTTCGACGTCGATTCCGACATTGAGGTGCGCACGGATAGCGGAGTAGTGCGATTCATCGTTCCGGTGCGAAACGGAACAGGGCAGGCGAGCGCGACCCTCAAGTCGGCCCCGAGATCTATTCGTTGGGACAAAGGGGACTGGATTCTGGACATCGCCGATTTTCCGCGCTCAACGGCGATGATGCGCTACCAGCTCGTAAACGACGACGATGTGTTAGGCAGAATCGAGGCGGTCGAGGTTCTCGCCGAGCGCCCAAGAGATCGGTTCGCCCTCGATGCGCTGATCCGGTCATCGCGCAACGATCGGTTCTGGGCTGTACGATCAAGAGCTTTGAGCGCACTTGCCGCGTGGGGAAGCGATTCCGCTCGCGCTGGCAGTCGGCCGATGTCAGGCGTGAAGGAGGCCCTGATCAGAGGAACCTTCGATCCGGATGCGCGCGTTCGCGAGGCAGCAGCCGCCGGCCTGGGGCCGCTCCCAATTACGGGAGCGGCAGCGTTGGATGCAGTCGTTCGGGTGCGGAGTCTCGCTCGCACCGATCGTTCTTTGATCGTCCGGGGTGCGGCACTCGCCTCCGACATTCTGCTCGAGAAAGACGCCGCCATTCCACTGGCGAAGGACATGATGGCCAGAGAGGAGTGGGAAGACGTGATCCGTCGGCCGGCGCTGTCAGCGCTGAAGGCGGTCGACACCCCTGAAGCACGTGCGCTCATGCAGCAATACGCGCCGGCTTCTCAATGACACCGATGACGAACCAGCAATGAAGATCTCGATCGAATACTGCACCCTCTGAAACTATGAACCGCGGGCCACCAGTCTGGCGGCCGAAATTCGCGAGCGATTTCCTGTTGCGACGATCGATCTCATTCCGTCGAAGGGCGGACGCTTCGAGGTGTTGCGCGATGGCATCCCGATTTACGAAAAATCGAAGACGGGGCGTCATGCAAAACCGGGCGAGATAATCTCTCTACTCGAAAAGAATTCCTGACCATGAGAATCGCTTTATCTACCGGGGGCGGAGACGCCCCCGGTCTCAACGCGGTTATTCGCGGTGCGGTCCTTTCGGCGGTCAACCGCGGCTGGGAAGTACTCGGCGTGAAGAAAGGATACGCCGGGCTCCTGGGCGAAGAGGAAGTCATTCCGATGACCGCGTCGACCGTTCGCGGCATAGCGCATCTTGGTGGCACCATCCTACGTACCACGAACCGCGGCAATCCGTTTAGTTATCCGGTCTACCTGCCCGACGGATCGTGTATAGAAAAGGACCGCTCGGACGAGCTGATCGAGAACGCAAAAAAACTTGGTATCGACGCTCTCATCTCGATTGGTGGCGATGGCTCCCTGAGCATCGCGCACAAGTTGTGTGAGCGCGGCATGCGAATCGTCTGCGTGCCGAAAACCATCGATAACGACGTCAGCGGCACCATCACTACATTTGGCTTCGACACCGCGGTGAACACGGCGCTCGAGGCGATCGACAAGCTGCACACTACGGCGGAAAGCCACGACCGCGTGATCGTTCTGGAGGTTATGGGACGATATGCCGGATTTATCGCGCTGCACGCCGGGCTCGCCGGCACCGCCGATGTCATCCTGATCCCCGAGATTCCTTACGATATCGACAAGGTGTGCGAGAAAATCATCGCGCGCAGTCGAGCGGGGAGACATTTCTCGATCGTCGTGATTGCCGAAGGCGCCTGCCCGCGCGGCGAAACCCCGGCGGTTCGCGGACCATCAATGCCGGGCCAGGCAGTGCGAGTGGGTGGTGTGGCGGAGCGGCTCGCCAATGAGATCGAGGAGCGCACCAAAAAGGAATGCCGATCATTGATTCTCGGGCATCTCCAACGCGGAGGACAACCGACCAGTTACGACCGGCTGCTGGCCGTGCGATTTGGTGGTGCGGCGGTGCGCGCCGTTGCTGACGAGAAATGGGATCACATGATCGCCCTGCAGTCACCGCATATCGTTACTGTGCCCCTCGCCCAGGTGCTGGAAACTCCGAAGCGGGTTGATCCAACCCACGACACGGTGATGACGGCCAGGGCTACGGGAATCTCTTTCGGCGACTAGACTTTAGGTCGGCGAGGGCGCGCTCAGGTGTATAATCTCCTGTCCTAGGAATAGGACATTCGACGCTTTTTGAGCATCGCCCCGTTGGTCCTAACTCCCTTACTGACAACGACTTAACGCGCGTGGCACGACCTGGCACCCCTCCTGCACCCTGTACGGCCATGAACCGTCAATTCAGGCTTCCCTTATTCGCGCCGTGTCTTCGTTTGGCTGCGGTCGCCGTCTTCGGACTGCTCTTGTCAGCCGGAGTCGCGGAAGCACAGCGACCGGTGCCGGTGAAACAACGGCCCGCGACGACTCAGCAATCGCGAGGCGAACAGGTGGTACCGCCCGCCTTTTATCCGCCAGCGGGCATGTGCCGGATCTGGATCAACCAAGTGCCGGCGGGACAGCAGCCCGCTCCAACGGATTGCGCGTCGGCGGTTAGAAATCGACCTGCGAATGGCAGGGTGTTGTTCGGCGACGATCCGCCGAAAAATAGGAAGGGCAAATCCCAAAAGAGTAAATCGAGCCCGACGGACGAACTCGTCGATCTCATAAATCGGAGGATTTCACGATGAAAGTATTCGTCATCACACTGGCGCTCGCTGGGACAGTCGCGGCAGGCTCGGCCGCCGGACAGGCACCTCCGCGGTCTCCGGTTTATCAGCCGAATCAAACTACGTGTTCTTACAGACGGACCACCAACTCCGTTGGAGACGTCATTTTCGGCCGCACCAACACTGCCTCGAACTGCGAGGATGTGTATAGCCGGGACGATGGAGCCTGGTATCAGGTTGGCCGTGGCCCGAACAACAATTCCATCTATGAGCGCCGGATCAGCGATGGTCGAGGCAACCTTATCATCCAGCGCGCACGGAGAAACCCGAATGGGACGTTTACTATTCTGAGCTCGCGGACGGCGCGCTCGAGTGACAAGCAGTGGAAGAAAGCCGAGAAGGCTCGTGAAAAGGCCTGGAAGAAGCAGCAGAAGGAAGAGCGCCGCGCGCAGCGCGTCTCAAACGACTGCACTTATAGCCGCACGACCAACAGCGTCGGCGACGTGATCTTTGGGCGCTCGGGCAGCAATACCACTAATTGCGTCGACAATCCGAATACGCGCGTGAACGGCGGTTGGTATCCTGTGAGCAGCGACGGCAACGGCGGGACGATTTATGAACGTCAGACTCGTGACTCGAACGGGAACCTGATCGTTCAGCGTGCGCGTCGGGACCGGAACGGCAACCTGTCGATCATCAGCACGCGCAACGCGGGTGTGTCGAACGGGACCTACGACACGAACCGGCGGTACGAAGCCGGACGGAATAACAGCCGCGACGACGGCGATGACGATCACGACGAAGGCAATGGCAGAGGAAAGGGCCATGCCAACGGGCACGGCAAGGGTAAAGGCCACGGCCGAGATTAGCACGACCCGCTTACATGCAAACGGCCCTGGAGGAAATTCCTCCAGGGCCGTTTCGCATCCGGTGTGATCCATGCACTTTCCATCGTCAATGGCCCGCAACGTAACCGATAGGTACCTGCCGCCTGATCACGAGGCGTTCGTCGCCGCGGAGCCGCCGACTGGACGCATCATCGTCATCGCGCCAACCCGAGCAGCGTGCGAAACAATCGAACTAGCCCTCGGCCTGCGTATCCCGACGGTGCTCGAAAAGCAGCATGGATCGGAGATCCTGGAGCTCGCCGGCGCGGGCAAGGGCTTCGGAATCGTCGCTGGAACTGGAACGGGCAAAACGCTGTCGATCAGGCCGATCGCCGAGACAATTCTCCGGACCGATACTCTGCGCGTGGGTGTTGTCAATCGCGAGCGCGAAGCGACGCCCGAGACACCGACGTGGAACGTGATCGTGGTAACGACCGGGATCGCGCGACGCTGGTTTCAGGACGGTGACATCCTAGCAACGGACACGTTGGTGGTCGACGAGATTCATCAAACCTCCGCTGAATTGGAGTTGTGCCTCGCGCTCGGGAAGCGGGTCGGGTGCCGGTTCATCTGGTTGTCGGCGACGGTAGACCCCGCGTTCTATGCGCGATACCTCAACGCCGCGGAAGTGCTGGAGAGCTCGGCGTTCGACCCATCTAAAGCGGCGGACGTGAAGATCGTGCGCAAGGATCCACAAAGTTTTCTGGACGATCGGTTTCTCCAGCAGATGGTGAAAGAGAAACGCGGCGTTGGAATGTTTTTGCCGACGCGCGCCGGCGTGGAGCAGGCCGCCGAACTTGTGGCCGAGCGCTTTCCCCGAATCAATAGCGCGTTCTACCATGGCGGCGAGCCCATCCGCATCATCCGCCCGTTCCTCGAAGGCGAAGAGAAAAAGCCGTACTTCCTTGCGATGACCGCGGCCGGGCAGAGTGCGTTGAATGTTCAGGGTCTCGATACAGTTGTGATCGATGACACGCGCTTCGGAAATATCATCGAGCGCGGAAAGAACGTCCTTACGAAGATGCATCTTGGCGCCAACGAAATTCTGCAGATGGCTGGACGTGTTCACGGACGCGTTGCCGGGGGCAGGGTTTTCATTTTGTCGGACCGCGACATTCAGTTCAATGCACTGCGGCCTACGGCGCCGGAGTTCCAGCTAGCTGGCGACTCGGAGCGCGTCGCGATGACGTGCGCGGATCTCGGGGTCTCAGCGGACGACTTGGAGCTCCCGGTACCCCTGGATCGGGTCGCCTATCGCAAAGCCGTTCAATTGCTGGAGCAGCGCGGAATCATCGAGAACGGGAGGCTGTCACGATATGGAAAGGCCGTCGAGGCAATGCCAGTCGACAGGCCGTGGGCTGAGTTGCTCGTAAACGCTGACGACGAGCTGGTGCCGTATCTCGCCGTCATGAGCTCCATCGAGTCGCTGCACCGCATGACACGCGAGGATCGGGACCTGTCCGGAGTGACGGTGCCGGGAAGCGATAACCTCACCGCCTACAATCTTTACGCGGAAGCTTTCACGCACTGCGGCTACATCGGTGAGGTGTACGGTTTGCCCCGGCACCTGTTCGACGAAAGCATCGAGCGCTGGGCGGAGCGGCGAGGCGTGTTAGTAAAGGCAATCGAAGACGCCGCGCTGGCGTCGGCGAGCATCTATCGCAGTCTCGGCCTCGAGCTACCGGTTCGAATGGTCAACGCACGCGATCATATCTACCGAAAGTTCACCGAGCTGCTCGCGCAGTACATGCCGTTTGATCTGGTCATCGATGAAACAACCGCTGACGGAATGGAAGCACGCGTCTCGAAGACGAGCGTTTGCGGAAGCTGGGGAGCAATCGCTGGGTCGCTGCGCTATTTTGCCGATCGGTCGGGCATTCCGCGGGCAGCCATAGAGGGCACCCAGATTCCTATGGAGCTCATTCGGCGCTACGCGACGCGTAGCAAGCCGGAGCTTGTCTACGATCCGCGTCGCAAGCACGGCCCATTGATGCTCAAGCGAAAGCTCGAGTACTTCGGTTTCGAGCTTGAGAGCGAGCTCGAAACCGTAAGTGAGTTTACTCCGGAGATCGCAGAACGCGCCCGGCACCTCTTGGCAGAAGCTGTCGCGCGCGGAGAAGCGCGGCACTTCGCGGTAAGGAAGAACCGCGATGTGATCGAAGAGATCCGAGAGGCGTATAAGCGTTCCGGAGGAACGACGCCGCGACTTGGCTTGCCCGAGTTGACCGCGCTTTACGAAGCCCAGCTTCAACACGTCAATTCCGTGGAGGAATTCAAGGCGGCGCGCCTGAACATAGACCGTGACGCCTTCGTGCCGCGCGAGGTCAGGGACCGTCTCAGCCGTTTGGTGGACCGAGTGTCGATACGGGACCGCGAGGTGGATATCGATTACGACGTCGAGGAGCGGGACGGCAAACGCGTGGGAGTCGCGCGGCTAAGACTCCCGGAGAAGATTGCTCGCACACTGACAGAGGCGGAGATACCTCCACTCGACCGTCCTGTGAGATTCGTAGTGCTGCGCGGCCAACGGGGCGCCGTGCGCGCCGATACCCTCGACGATTTGCAGGACCGGCTCGCTCAACCATGGTCGCCGGACGAAGTTGAGGAGAGTGCGGATGACCGCGCGATGCTTTCGCGCTCGGAAAGGGAAGTGCGCGAGATCGCTAACAACTTTCGGCGGCATCGAGCCGAGGGCCGCAACAATCGCCACCGGGGTAACAGCCCGCACCACGGTCGCGGTGGGCGTCCCCATTCACGACGCCGTCGGGGCCGGCAGTGATTGCTGCACTGGCGTCGAGTACCCGCTCTGGTATAATCCGCGCATGAGCCAACAGCGTTTTCGCGACCACCTGCGCGCCCATCAGAAAGTCATCGAGGATAGCGCGACTACACTCCAGCCCGCCTCAGACGCGGTAGCTGAAGTCCTCATATCCACACTGGCGAAAGGCGGAAAAATTCTCGCCTTCGGAAACGGAGGAAGCGCCACGCAGGCCAGTCACCTCGTGGAAGAGTTGATTGGACGCTTCAAGGAGACCCGACGTGCCCTGCCTGCAGTATCGCTGGTTGGAGATGCCGGCGTGATCACGTGCATTGCCAACGACTTTGGATACGACGCTTTGTTCGAGCGCCAAGTCGAAGGGCTCGTGGCATCCGGAGACGCGGTCGTCGGCATTACGACTAGCGGTCGCTCGGCGAATGTCCTCCGCGGACTCGCGGCTGCGAAGCTTCGCGGCGCTACGACGATTGCATTGTGCGGTCGCGCTGGACTCGCTGACGGTGGCGCCGATTACATAGTCTCGGTTCCGAGCGACGTCGGAGCACACATCCAGGAAGTGCACCTGGTGCTCCTGCACTTGTGGTGCATTGCCGTTGATGCCGCTATCGCCGAGGGCAGGCTGTGAGATATCACTGCTGCGGAGGCTGTGATTAGCTCGGCAGCGAGCTACACCAGACTCAGTCTCGGCCTCTCTTCGATTGGTGAGAGCGCGTCGTCGCGGTAGGAGAGCCACCCTGTAACATCATCCGTAGCCAGCTCCATCTCCGTACCGAGTGGCAGCGTGAGATTTGGGTTCTCATGTCCAGCTGGAAAATCCATCAGGATCGGCACGTCGAGATCGGAAACCAGATCGAGCAGGAAATCCTCGAACTCGTCTTCCTCGGAGCGGTCGAGGGAGAGCTGGCCGAAGACGATTCCGCGTACATGCCGCAGCAAGCCGGCCGCCCGCAAATGCAGGAGACGCTCGTCACAAACCGACATCGGGTCGTGAATTTCTTCGAGAAACAGGATGGCGTCGCGCGTGTCGATCTCGTACGGCGTTCCAATCGATTGCTGCACGAGAGAAAGATTGCCGCCGGTCAATCTCCCGGTCGCACTGCCAGGTCTCACTGCCCGCGCGGTGCCGGCGCCAAGCCGAGTTTCGGGGCGGGGAGTGGTAAGGGCGTTGAGGAATGCCGATAACGATGGGTCGTCGCGACGGGGCGAGAGGTCATCGAGGGTCGGGCCGTGAAACACGCGTAATCCCGCACGGCGCATCATCCAGAGATGGAGTGCGGTGATGTCCGAGTAGCCCACGAATGCCTTCGGATTCCGCCGAAATACATCGGCGTCGAGGTACGGGAGAATTCTCACGGCGCCATAGCCGCCAGTTCCGCAAACGACTGCCTTGACGTCAGGATTGCTCCAGATCTCGGTGAGGTTGCGCGCGCGTTTACGATCCTCGTTCTGGGTGAAGAGTCGTGCGCGACTGATTTCAGGCTCGAAAATGACTTTGTATCCGGCTTCCTTCATCGCTCTAGCGCCCCGGAGCAACCAGCCGCTGTGGGGCGCGTATGACGGAGCGACGACTCCGATTGCATCGCCGGGTCGGAGCGGCGGAGGTCGTAGTAACGAAGGTGCCGCGGACGTCGAAGTGAACGCGAGCCCGGACCCACTCTCAACGGGCACAGTTACCTGCTCTGCCGGGTATGCTCCAAGGGATTCGCTCATCGGATATTCTCGGAGCGCGGGGCGGGCAGGCTACTACTAGATTCAGAGCGTATGGCTGACACTGATGCGTCGGTAAAGATGACGCCCGAGGCGGGCGCTGGTCCTACAGGAAATATGCAGGCCACCGCGCCCAGCGGTACCTACTTTCGGAAGGGTTTCGGGCTCAAATCCGAAATCCAGGCTGAGCTTGCCGTCGATTATACCGGGCAGTTCGTTGACATGCTGCTGGCGAGGGATTATACGCTCGAGGCCGGCCATGTAACCATCCGTTTAGCAAAGGAATTCGGGTTCTGTTATGGAGTGGAGCGTGCCGTTGAGTACGCCTATCAGGCCAGAAAGAAGTTTCCAAATCGTACCATCTATCTTGCCGGGGAGATCATCCATAACCCGCATGTGAATTCGAAACTCCAGGCGATGGGCATCACCTTCCTGATGCCGGTGGATGGGAGGATCGACTTCAGCGCCGTCAGGGCCGAAGATGTGGTGATTCTGCCAGCTTTCGGAGTCACCATCACCGACTTCGAAGTGCTACGCAAAATCGGTTGCGTGATGGTCGATACGACCTGCGGTTCTGTGCTAAATGTCTGGAAGCGAGTGGAGAGCTACGCACGCGACGGATTCACCTCGCTCATTCACGGCAAGTACTACCATGAAGAAACTCGCGCGACCGCCTCTCAGGCGGAGAAGCATCCAGGTGGGCAGTATCTCATCGTCCGGAATCTCGATGAAGCCACCGTTGTCTGTGATTTTATCGAAGGCCGCATTGGAGGCGACGAACTCCTTAGACTTTTCGCGCACGCGGCCTCGCCGAATTTCGATCCGGGTCGCGACTTGCGAAGGATTGGCGTTGCGAACCAAACAACCATGCTCGCGCGTGAATCTCTTGCAATTGGAGAGCTCGTCGGTCAGTCGATGACACGCGCGCACGGCGAAGAATACGCAAAAGCAAATTTCCGGACGTTCGACACTATTTGCAGCGCCACCCAGGAGCGTCAGGACGCGGTAGTGGAGCTCCTCAAGGAGCCGCTTGACGCGATGATCGTCATCGGCGGGTACAACTCGAGCAACACTCTTTCACTGGCGGCGCTCTGCTCCGAAAGTGTCCGCACCTTTCACGTCGAGGACGCGGACGACATCGACCCTGCATCCCGTACCATCCGGCACCGCCCCCTCGGCTCCAAAGAAGAAGTCGAAGTGGCAGGTTGGCTTCCGAATACCGCGCCGATCCGGGTCGGAATCACCGCTGGCGCCAGCACCCCGAATAACAAGATTGGCGAGGCTGTTGGCCGAATTTTCGCTAGTACAGGGATTGACCCTAAAACGGTGCAGTAAAAACCTCCGCCAGATGTACCAGTTTGGCCCCAATACCAGTCAAACTATTGGCGGGTTTTGGTCCCGGTTGTAGCTTCTGGAGCAGACCGAAACTACTGTTTTTGGGGTACGTATTATGGTAGGACGCGACACTAAATCCGCGGAGGTTGAATGGACGTGTATGGTTCGGATACCGCCCCTGACGAAGAGGCGGCTGGTACAGGTAGCAGCGAGACTTCGCCCGATGTCGGTAGCTGGTTTCAGCGTGGGTCCGGCAATGAGGCAGCGCTGAACGACCGGGGAATCGCGGTGCCCGTCAACACTATGCTCGATCGGGTTCGCGAGGCCGACGCTCTCACCTTCGAGAACGAGGATAGCGAAGCCTAAGCGCCGTTCGTCAGTTTGGAAAAGACCACCCGGACAGGGTGGTCTTTTTTTATTTGCGACACCAGATCGTTTGCCGATAGTCTGCCATTTGATTAGCGGCCCTCCGTAAATATCGTTGTGCGATGGAATCCCACACGTTTCTACAGAGCCTCGCGGTCGTTCTCTGTGTTGCCGCTGTAGCAACCGTCGTGTTCCAGCGATTGCGGCAGCCTGTGGTCTTCGGCTACCTCCTCGCCGGGATGATCATTGGTCCGCACATCCCTGTGCCGCTCGTCGCGGACCCGAAGATCGTCCGCGCCTTGTCCGAGCTCGGTGTCATCCTGCTCATGTTCTCGCTCGGACTCGAGTTCAATCTCAAGAAGCTGGCGAACGTCAGCCGCGACGCCGGAGGTGTGGCCCTGTTCGAGTGCAGCATACTCGTCTCGGTGGGCTATCTCGTGGGGCAGATGCTCCATTTCACGCGCATGGAGAGCGTATTCACCGGCGCGATCATCGGGATCTCGAGCACCACCATCATCGTCAAGGCATTTCAGGAGCAAAACGTCAAGGGGCGCGTCACCGAGCTCGTTTTCGGTGTGCTGATCGCGGAGGACCTCATCGCGATTTTTCTCCTGACGATTCTCACGACCATTTCGCGCTCGGGCATGCTATCCCCGGCCGACCTCGGGCTCACAGCGCTGCGGCTCGTGATGTTTCTTACCGCGCTCGTCGGGTTCGGCCTGCTCGTGGTGCCGAGAGCAATACGCGCTGTCTCCAAGCTGGGGCGGCCTGAGACAACGCTGGTAGCGAGCATCGGGATATGCTTCGCGGCCGCATTGCTTGCTTTGTCGTTCGGGTACTCCGTGGCGCTTGGTGCATTCATCGCGGGCTCCCTCGTCGCGGAATCGGGGGAGGAAGTCGAGATAGAACGTCTCGTTCGTCCCGTGCGCGACATGTTCGCTGCCATCTTCTTCGTCTCGGTCGGAATGATGATCGATCCCTCCGCACTGACGGAGCACTGGGGAGCCGTGCTTGCGCTCACTCTCGCGGTGATCGTGGGAAAAGTTTTCGCCGTGACGATTGGAGCCTTCCTCGCGGGTCATGGCAGACGCACCGCAATGAAAGCGGGAATGAGCCTCGCGCAGATAGGTGAGTTCTCTTTCATCATCGCGGGCGTCGGGGTTACGGCGGGCGTGATTGCGACCTGGATGTATCCCGTCGCCATTGCGGTGTCCGCGATAACGACTCTCACCACTCCTTTGCTTATCCGACTCTCCATCAAGGCCGCCGCATCAATCGATCGATGGCTGCCCGAGCCGATTCAAACGGTTGCGGCGCTCTATGCCTCGTGGATCGAGCGAATGCGAAGCAGCCCTGGGGCGGCAACCGAGCGATCAGCCACGAATCGCATCATCCGCATAATTCTGCTCGACGCCGCCGTCATTACTGCGATTGTGATCGGCGTGGGAATAGAGCTCGGTCGTCTCAGCATGTTGGTCAGCCAAATGACCGGAATAGCGGTGAGTACGGTTCGCTTTCTCGTAGTTCTCGTTGCCGCAGTGATCGCAGTTCCCTTGTTGTACGGCCTCATCACCAGCTCCCGGGCTCTGGGTAACCAGCTCGCTCGTCGCGCGTTTACCGACGTCGGTTCCGGCCGGGTTGACCCGGCGGACGCGCCGCGGCGAGCGCTGGTCGTCGTGGTCCAGATCGCCGTCGTCCTGGCGGTCGGGATTCCGGTAGTCGCAATCACGCAGCCCTTTCTTCCTCGCAACCAGGGCGCGATGGTGCTTGCCTTGGTAGTAGTCGTGCTCCTCGTAGCGTTGTGGCGAAACGCCGAGAACCTGCAGGGGCATGCGCGAGCAGGCGCTCAGATTATTGCGTCGGTCCTCGCGAACCAGATGGCTTCTGTCGAAGGCGATTCAGACGACAGCAAGATGCTCGAGGATGTGAATTCGGTTTTACCTGGACTGGGTGAGCCAGTCGCCATACGAGTCATTCCGGAGAGTATCGCCGTTGGACGCAGTCTCGCGGAGCTGAATCTTCGGGGTGCGACCGGCGCAACCGTTCTCGCGATAAGAAGGGGAGCCGAGCAGATACCAACGCCGCTTGGCCGCGAGGTGATTCACTCCGGCGACATCGTCGCCGTCGCCGGAGCCCACGATGCAGTAGAGATCGCCAGAGCGATCTTCTCGCCCGACCTCGCCCGCATTCGCGATGATATCGAAGGGGCCGAGATCGAGGCAGAGCTCCAGGCGCTAAACGATGCGCTGCTCCTGAAGGACGATCGCGGCCGCAAAGCTTTCTTTACCTGACACGCTACTCTCCGGCGGCACGGCGACGCCGTTTTGGCGCCGTCGATTTTTTCCGGCTGATCGGGACCACGTTCAATTCCGCTGCGCGCTCGACGTCGGTCTCTGAGGGCTGGACCGGACGGGGCTGCTTGTACGTAAAGCGCTTGCCCTCGTAGTTCCGGAAAATCACTTCCTCGTCGGTGATTTGCTCGAGGTACTCGGGCAGCAACGGCACCTTGCCACCGCCGCCCGGCGAGTCGATGACGAACTGCGGGACGGCGAGCCCGGACGTCCAGCCGCGGAGCGCGTGCATGATCTCCAGGCCCTTTTGCACTGTGGTCCGGAAGTGTTCTCCGCCCGCCACCTGATCGGCCATATATAGGTAGTAAGGTCGGACGCGTGCTTTGAGGAGCTCGTGCATCAGCTTCATCATGACTTTGGGATCGTCGTTGACCCCTTTGAGCAGCACCGTCTGACAACCGAGCGACACACCCGCGCGTGAGAGGCGGTCGAGCGCGGCGACCGAAGCTGGCGTCAGCTCGCTCGGATGGTTGAAGTGGGTGTTCATGTAGATGGGGTGGTACTTCTGGACCATCTCGCAGAACTCCGGCGTAATGCGCTCCGGGAGGTGCGAAGTTATCCGACTTCCCAGACGGATGATCTCGATGTGCGGAATCGCTCGCAGCTGCTGGAAGAAATACTCCAGCCTGCGATCGCTCAGCATCATAGGATCGCCTCCGCTCATGATTACGTCGCGGATCTCGGTGTGCTCGCGCAGGTACTGGAACGCCGAGTCGAACTGATTGAGCGGGATCTTTTCCGGATCACCGACTTTGCGACGTCTAGTGCAGAAACGGCAATAGCTGGCGCAGACCGGGCTCACGAGAAACAAAGCGCGATCGGGATACCGGTGGGTGATGTTGGGCACCGGCGAATCGCCGTCTTCATCGAGGGAGTCGATTACGCCGTCGACGATGTCGAGCTCTTCGACGGTGGGAACGTACTGGTTCCACATCGGGTCGCCGACTTCCTTAATCTGCTCGAGGGCGGCGGGAGTGATCCGCATCTGGAAGTTGTCGAACGCGGGCTTCAGGGCTTCAACGTCTATTACATCGCGGCCGAATTTCTCAGCCAGCTTCTCGAGTGTCGCGATGCTCTGATCCTTGATGATCTGCTGCCATTCGCTCATGCGTGCACCACTCCGGCCCCGATGGGGGCGTTGTTAATGATTGAAACGAACTTCAACCAAGGCCCGACAGCCGGAGCGTCTGTGCCCAGCGGTCGGCGTAGTTCTCGCCACGTTTCGCCAGCGCCTGGTCACAGATGCGGCGAATGAGCTGCGAGTAACCCAATGTTGCGACACCAGCCATCCGGGCGAGTCCAGCTGTCGGCGAGATGTCGGGGTTCGCATTTACTTCCAGCAGCCAGGGACGTCCTGACTGGTCGATCCGGAAATCACAGCGGCCGTAGCCTTCTCCGCCCACCACGTTCCAGGCGGCTCGCGCGATCACGGCCAGCTCGTTCGCGAGGTCTTCAGGTAGATCAGCGGGGCAGTTCGGCTTGGCGCCGAGGTCTTCGTCGCTGCCCGTTTCCCACTTGGAGCGGTAAGTGACGATGCGCCACATGCCCTTCGGCATCTGGCCGAAATCGATCTCGGAGATTGGCAGAACTTCGTCGCCGAGTATTCCGACATTGACTTCGCGGCCGTCGATGAAGCGCTGAACGAGGACCTCATCCCAGCCCAGAAGCATCGCCTCGATGCGAGCGGTGAGGCCGCGCATGCTGCGGACGACTGAGCGCTGCTCAATTCCTACCGAGGCGTCTTCAGCCACGGGCTTGCAGATAGCCGGGAACCCGACACTCGTGATTTCGTCGCCGCGGCGGATGTGCGCCCACCGCGGAACGGGCAGTCCGGTTCGATCGAGGATTGCGTTGACGAGGTTCTTCCGCAGAGTGAGCGCGATCGTCCAGCTTGAGCTGCCGGTGAACGGAACCCCAAGGAGCTCCAGCACCGAGATGACCATCGACTCGTAGACGGCTTCGCCGTCGATGCCTTCGCAGAGGTTGAAGACGAGATCGAATTTCCCCTTTCGCACGCGCTCGATCCAGCGGCCGTCGTTGCTCACGGGGACGCGCACGACTTCCGACGCCCACTCGAGCAGAGCGCTTTCTACAGCCTCGATCGCATCGAGCAGCTGTACTTCGGGCGCTTTGCCGAGGGCCGACAGCCCGTCGAACAGCAACGCTATTTTCATCGCGTCCTCCTTTTAAACCGCGTTCAGCTGATACTGCTCGTGGCCAGCGCGGGCTCGCCGCGGGCCACACTCGCCGGTACCGCCGGTTCCATCTTTACGTTCTGTCGCGCCGCCGCGTATCTCAGACAGCTTTGGATCAACTCTTCGTATCCGATTCCAGCGGCGCGGGCAGCTTTGGGAAAACACGAATTGTCGGCTGGGTCGGGGAGAATTCCGGGCAGCGGATTCACCTCGATGATGTTCGGGACACCCTTTGCATCCAGCCGCACATCGATTCTCGCCCAGTCCCTGCATCCGAGAACACGGAACGCGTCGAGCGTAACTCGCTCAATAGACGCTTGAAGTTTTCTCGTGATACGTGCCGGGCACTGGAAAATTTCGAGCGGCTTCTCGGGTCGATCCCACACGAACTTCGCATCGAAGCTGTAAATGGGCAGCGCTCCAGCCGGCAAGGTGTCGAAGTTCATACCCACTATCGGCAAGACCGTCGCGCTTTCTCCGTTGCCCAGCACCGCGCAGGTGAACTCTTTGCCCGGGAGATACTCCTCGACGAGGACTGGCTGTTTGTAGCTCTCGAGAAGAAACCGAGTTTGAGCGACGAGATGCGGGAGATCCGGGCAGAGATTCCCGTCGGTGATTCCCTTCGATGATCCTTCGTGGAGCGGCTTCACGAAAAGAGGAAAGCGGAGAGCGCCAATCTTTGAGTCCAGATCGTCGAGGCCAGTGACCACGGTGAACTTCGGGGTCGGGATGCCGTGGAAGGCGAGCGTCTCTTTTGTCCTCGCCTTATCGAGGCAGAGCGAGAGCGTGAACGGATCGCTCCCGCTGTACGGGATGCCGTAGAACTCGCAGATGGCGGGCACGTGCGCTTCGCGGTTCACGCCGTGGAAGCCCTCGGCGATGTTGAAGACGATATCCGGTTTTGTCTGGCGAAGTCTCTCGGGAAAATCTTCTTTCGCCTCGAGGCGGACGACTTTTCCGAGCTTTGAGAGAGCGGATTCTACCGCGGCAATCGTCGTGGGGCTGTCCCACTCGGCGAACTCGTCGCGGGCAATTAGCTGGGCGACGGTGAGGCCGGAGATTCTACTTGGAGGCTCTTCGTCGGGACGCGAAAGCTCCCCGTCTTGCTGACGGCCGCCCTGGGAGAGAGGGCTGGCGAGCTCTGATGGCTCGGGTTTCTGATTGTAGGCGAGTCCGATAAGAGTCATCGACACCCTACGAGAACTCACGCGATCGAATCATGGTCACGAGTATATAAACGCGAACCATGTGGCGCAATAATTATTCCGCGCTCGTCGAAAAAAAAATTCTCCGAGAAAAAAATTTTCGGGAAGAAAAAAAATTCTCAGACTTTGTGGTAGACGATCCGGGCGGCTTCGCGCCTGTCATCCGCCTGATAAATCTCGAAATCCGAGAAAAAGGCAGGGCTCTCTCGAGAGAGAAGTTTGACGATCGCCACCGCGCAGCGACGGATCTCGAGCTCGGCGCCCTCGCTCGACCGGAGCTCCAGCATCGTTCGCCACGCTCTCGCATTTGCCGTCACGACGATTTTGGTCTCGGTGGAATTTGGAAGGACTCCGCGAGCGGCCTCTCTCGCCATCTTCCGACGGTGGACCTTGTCGGCCACCCAGCCGTATCGCTCCATCAAGTGCTCGACGAGACGGACGTAAGATTTCTGGGCCGCCTCGATCTGCTCGCGCCACTCCTTCTCGAGGGCCTCGTCGCCGACGATAGCCGGAGGAACGACGAAGTTTGCCTCGGACTCGTCGACGTATCGCTGACTGAGTTGGCTGTAGGCGAATCCGGCGCGGTGGCGGACCAGCTCGTGGGTGAGCGAGCGACTCACCCCTTCGAGGAGAAGAGAGTAATTCGCGTGCTCGAGAACGCTGCCGTGTCCCTGCTTCTTGATGTTCTCGAGGTACTCGCGAGTCGCCCTGCTCGCTGGATTCTTCTGACTCATGTAGCAAAGGCGCCCTGCGAACTCGGCCAGCTTCTCGCCATCGGTGCTTTCACCGAGCCAGTTCACTCGCAGGTGGTCGGGTTCGATAAAGGCTGGACGCGCGAGGAGAGTGAGTCGTGGCTCCGTGTAAATCAAAGGTCTTGGCGGTCGACGGTTAAAGGCGGTGAGCGAGCGGCAGAAAGCTAAGAAGAACCGCGGATCAATGACAGCCGGAACTGGCTGTATGCTCTCGTCTTCACCATGCTGTCGAGCGCGGCGCGAACTTCGGCCGGAAGCGGCGCCAGAGCCGGATCGTACTTGATGTCTTCGATCGCCTTCTGGTTGGGAAGCGGAACCTTCACCCCCGGGTTGAAAATGTTCGCGGGGTCGAAGGCTTTCTTGACGAGGGCGAAAGCCTTGAGCGCCTCCTTACTCCACACTCTGGAGAGCAACGGCGTTCTGAGGCGACCATCGCCATGTTCTCCGGAAAGAGTTCCGCCAAGGCGTGATGTCAGAGCAACTACGTCATCGAGAAGACCGGTCACTTTCGCCCGCCAATCCGACTCCTGCACGTCGATCAGGGGATTTACGTGGACGTGCGCATCCCCCGCGTGGCCGAATATCACGCCACTCACCGCGCGACTTTCGAGGGCCTGACGCACGCCGTCGACGTATGCCGGCAATTTGGGTAGCGCCACCGCTCCATCTTCGATGAACTGCATTGACGTCGCCTGGTCGAGAGCGGCGAGAATAGGACTCGCGGCGTGCCGGAGATCCCAGAGCGCGCGCTCTCGCTCGGGCGTCAGCGCGATGTCGACGGTCGTGGCGCCCACTTCTCTAAACGATCTGGCGACCTTCTCCGCGGCGGTCTTCGCCGCCGCCGCGCTGTCGGCTTCGACTTCGGTAAGGAGAATCGCCGCCGAACTGCTCATTACTTCGCGTAGGGAAGGGTGAGCGACCGGAGACGTCATGGCGTAGCCGAGAAACGTCTTGTCGAGAAGCTCGCAGGCACTTGCTCCGGCGTCGAGGGCCTTCGTAGCGCCTGCGGTTGCATCTTCCAGCGATCGAAAGGAGGCGAGGATGCTGCTCGTAGCCGCTGGCAGCGGAGCAAGGCATACCTGGATGCCAACAATGATGGCGAGAGTGCCCTCGCTCCCAACGAGAAGATCGACGAGCTCCGCCTTGGTCGCGTACTCATGGATAGCATAGCCCGAAGACTCCTTGCGCACGCCTTCGTGCCGAATGGGGCGACGCTTATCCATGCCGACTATCTCACCATGCGCGTCCTTCAGAAATCGGGCAATCGCATCGATTCTTCTTGGTGGCGCCTCGCCGCGGGTGATGACCTCGCGCTCTCCATCGCTGAAAACGCAGTCGAGCGCGTTTACCCAACGCCGCATTGAGCCGTACCGAAGACTATGGGCGCCAGAGGCATTGGTCGAAACCATCCCGCCGAGCGTGCAGAAACCTCCACTCGACGGATCGACTGGGAGCCTGAGCCCGCGAGCTCGGGCGGCAAGATCCAGAGTGGACCACAGCACTCCGGGCTCGACCCACACGCTTCGGTCCCGTACATCAATTGCTCCGAGTGCATCCATTCTGGAGAGATCGACGACGACGCCCTTACCGATCGCGCCACCCGACATGCTGCTGCCCGAACCACGGGGGATGAGACTCGTTCCTGTTGCTGCCGCCCACTTTACCAGTGTGAGAACGTCCTCGACGTCCGTGGGGACGGCAACGGCGCTAGGCATTATGCGTCCAATGCCAGCAGCCTCCGAGTACATCGCTCGGGCCTTTTCATCTTCGCGAAAGGTTCCATGGAATCCGGGAACGGTCACGATGATATGACTGCGCGAAGTGGCTCGCCTGTCACAGTCCGAGACTGCTCACGCGCGGCGGATTCACCGAGTAATCGTAAAACCCCTTTCCGGATTTCTTGCCGTGCATTCCGGCGAGCACCATGCGCTTGAGCAGCGGGGGCGGGGCGTAACGTTTATCACGATACTCGGCGAACATGATCTCGGAAATCTTGTACGCGGTGTCGAGTCCAACGAAATCGAGCAGAGTAAACGGACCCATTGGATACCCCGCGCCGAGCTGCATGCCCTTATCGATGTCCTCGACCGACGCGACGCCGGACTCCAGAGCGTTGATCGCGTCCAGCATATATGGAATGAGGAGGCGATTCACCACGAAGCCCGAGCTGTCCTTTGCGCGTATCGGTTCTTTCCCCAGCGCCTGAACGAACCCGAACACGCGGCGTTCCGTATCCTCGCTCGTAGTGATGGTCCGGACTACCTCGACCAGCTTCATCAGTGGCACCGGATTGAAGAAGTGCAGGCCGAGCATCCTGTCCGGACGTCCGCTTGCGGCGGCCATGGCTATGATAGTGAGACTGGAGGTGTTGGACGCGAAAATCGCCTCGGGCTTTGCGATCACGTTCAGCTCGGCCCAGAGTGCGTTCTTGACCTCAAGATCTTCGACCACGGCTTCGACAAAGAGGTCCGAGTCAGAGAGATCGTCGAGCGATGTCGCGAACCGGAGGTTCTTGAGGGTAGTATCGCGTTCGGCTTCGGTTGTCTTGCCGCGTTCCATGCCCTTGGCCAGAGACTTCTCTATGGATTGACGGGCTTTTGCGCACAACTGGTCCGATACCTCGCGCACGACGGTAGGGAATCCCGCCGCAGCCGATACCTGCGCGATGCCGCTCCCCATCAGGCCACCGCCGAGGACGCCAACACTCCTGATATCGCTCACGCGTGTCGCTCCGATTGGGGGTGATTCTCAGTGCAGGTCATCTCAGCGGGTCAAGCGCGGAATAGGGGTTATGCCGCCGAGGATTCCCGGCCTCGAGAATTCCCCGTGCTCGAGTCTGTCGAGGATCTGCTCGAGCGCGAGTTGCACGCTCGATAAGACGCGACGGTGACTGCGTGCAATCCTGTAACCACCGGCAGTTCCACCGGCGAATGGAAGCGTTGCCACCCCCGCCGCAATGAGGAGGGGAAGATGCGCGATCACGAGTCCGAGACCGACGACACCGGCGGCGACAGCGCCCGCGCCCACGGCGAGACCACCGACGCCCACCCGTCGTGCGCGACTCTGATGGATGTCGGCGTCGAGGCGAATCACTACGCGGGTCGAATCGACGGGCAGTACCGTCGCTGAGACCTGGCTCGCGTCGACCAGGTAGTATCCGCGCCCGCTGATGTTCACGGTCCGTTTGAGCTTACCGAACAACCCGCGTTGTGGCTCCCAGGTTATGCGGTCAGAGAAGCGGCGCTGCACCTGCAGGCATTCCTCTCTCTGCATCCACGTATCGATCGTGGCGAGGACATCGCGGGGATTACCGGGAACTGTGCGGGTAGCGGTTGCGAAACTGGCCCCCGCGACCTGTGCGACCAGTCCGCGTTCCTCCGGAACGTTGACGCGTGTTCGTTCTTCGGCGAGCGCCTGGTCAACCGTTGCCGCACTTAGGCCGACTTCATTTCCAATCTCCCGGAGCTGACTCTCGCTGATAAGCTCGCCAGAATCGGGCATTGCTCCAGCGCCTTGCAGTTCCGCCGCGCGGGCGAGTACGCGCTCGAGCGCCTGTCGATCCAGCAGGGTTTGTCTTGCAGGGAGCGAGGACTTCTCGTCGGCCATGCCGAATTATATCTGCTTAAATCCCTCCGAGTACGACGTCGAGCTGGCGAACGAGCGCGTCGCGAATGGTGTCGGGCAGGCTGAATGTCGCTGTGAAGGTCGATTGCAGGTTTCCCCCAACAGGGCGATTGACCGAGGCGAGATAATACCGCATGTAGCCATCGAGCAGCTCGGGCGATGTGCGTTCGAGCAACAGCGCGCCGCCGCGCACGGCCGCAGCGCTCTGATAGCGCTCTCCAACGCCGCCGCGTTTTTGTTCGGGCGTGATGTTGTCCGACACCGCAGTGCTGGCAATTGCGCCGACTGCTTCGTGCGCGATTACATAAATGGCCTGCGCCGCATCGTTGGGTCGATCCGGGAAGGTTACCGTCAGAGTATTGGACTGCCTGCCGTTGGTGAGAGACCTTCCTTCGCCATCCAGCGGCAGTGAGAGCAGTACCTCGCCATTCGCCTGCTGGGTGTTGTTGAGGAAGCGCTGCATTCGGGGCCGGTAGGTCCGTTGCCAGAGAGTATCCACGAGGTCGAGCACATTGCTGCGCTCACGCTGCTGCTCGGTCCAGTACGAATGATAGAACTTGCTGCTTTCGTCGTTCAGCGATTGAGTAAAGAGGCGCACCCATTCGCGGTCGGCGGAAGTCGGGAAATAAGCAGCGAGGAAAGCGATGGCGCTCGCCTGCTGCTGCGAGGATGCGGCACGTGGATTTCCGTCCGCCCGCACGAAAATGTCGACCGCCTGCGATAGGTCTGCCCACGAGGCGAATGAGAGCGGTACGAACTGCGCGTTGACCAGCGATGGGTTTGCGGCGAGACGCGCGCGCAGGCGGTCGCGGTTTGCATCGAGCTGTGTGACGACGTTCGCCCTGTTTTTCAGGACGATCATGTTGGTGGTGTACCCGCGCTTGAAGAATGGGACGAAGGTGGTGTCTTCCTGGAGAAGTGCGAAGCCGTGCAGCCAGAGGTCGACATGTTCCCGCGTCTTGACCGGCCAGGTGACGGAAGACGCAGCGGTGCTCTGATCTGGCGACGCAGGACCGGTTGTGACAGTACCTCCAGGACCGCCGCCCGCCGTTGCACAAGCTCCAAGGATGATGACTGCGCCCGCTGTTCCGACTCTCCGGACCAATTGCTTCATCGCGACCTCTTCGCTCTGCCGAGCGTTTCTAGTGTAGTGCCTCGACTACGAGAGCGATCCCCTGGCCTCCGCCGATACACGCGGTGCCGAGGCCGTATCGCTTTCCTTGCGCACGAAGTGCATGCAGTAGATGGGCCGTTATCCTCGCTCCCGACGCGGCGAGCGGATGACTCAGCGCTATGGCGCCACCGTTCACGTTGAGCTTTTCGCGCGGGAGCGACAGCTCGCGCTCCACCGCGCACGTCTGCGCGGCAAACGCTTCGTTTACCTCGATCAGATCCATGTCATCCATGGTCAGGCCGGCCTTCGCCAAGGCGGCGCGCGAGGCTGGGACGGGTCCAATTCCCATGATTGCCGGATCCACGCCCGCAACGCCCCACGAAACGAGGCGTCCAAGGGGCTTGAGCGAACGCTCGCGCGCAAATTGTTCGCTTGCAATTACCATCGCGCCAGCGCCGTCGCCGATCCCCGATGCGTTGCCGGCTGTCACGACTCCGCCTTTTCGAAAGACCGGCTTCAATGCCGCGAGTTTCTCGGCCGTCGTGTCGGGCCGCATGTGCTCGTCCTTTGTGAGCTCGTCGGGCTTACCGGTTTTCGGGTTAGGTACTGGGACAGCAACAATTTCGTCCTTGAATGCGCCGCTTTCCCATCCGGCGCGCGAAAGCTGCTGAGACCTAAGCGCGAATTCGTCAACGCATCCGCGATCCAGCTTGTAACGCTCGGCGAGATTCTCCGCGGTTTCAGCCATCCCAAGTCCCACATAGGTATCTGTCAGCCCCTCCCACAGCACGTCTTCCATCACTGGTGCCTTCCCAAGCGGCGTACCCCACCGCAGTCCGCGCGTTACGTGCGGCGCCTGCGACATAGATTCTGCTCCGCCGACCAGGCAAACTTTCGCGTCGCCGAGCATGATTTCCTGCGCACCACTTACCACTGATTGAAAGCCGGAGCCACAGAGGCGGTTCAAAGTGAGGGCGGAGGTCTCCTGCCGACAACCGCATTTGAGTGAGACGTGGCGCGCGAAATAAATGGAGTCGCGGGTGGTGTACAGCACGTTGCCGAAGATCGTTTGGTCAACGTCCTCGGGGCCTATTCCGCCCCGCGCCAGCGCGGCCTTCGAGGCGCCGACGGCGAGATCTATGGGAGAGATGTCCTTCAGTTTTCCGCCAAACGTGCCAAAGGGCGTCCGGACGGCGGAGAGAAATACGACACTGGTGTTGTCAGGCATACTGAAAGCTAACGACTGGTTTCGGCTGGTTTAGCGCTACGCCCGCTTTCCGCAATTGATGCAGAACTTCCAGGCAAGGTCCAGCTCTGCACCGCAACCTTCGCAATGTTTGGCTGCGAGATTCTGCCCGCAGTGCGGGCAATATGTGACAGTTCTTCCTTCGGGCAGCGTTCCACCGCAGAATCGGCATCCGACGGGTAATTCCATCGTTGAAAGCGCCGGAACAGAAAAGCTGGTGCTCTCCGAACTCGAGGGTGATCCATTTTCGCCCGCGCCCGCGGCGCGTGTTGCCGAATAGCCGCCGGCGTTCTGGGCAGGAATGGAGACTCCGAGCTTCTCGACTGCACCCGGCACGAGCGAAATGCGAATATCTCCATAATCGCGGAAGGAGCCGAGGTCGGGGTGCGGGGACGCCATCTCCTTTTTCAGCCGTTCCTGCATGGCCTGGTCGCCGCGAATGTAGCCCTTCTCTCCGGACAGCAAGCGCATCACGGCGGCTTCATAATCCTGGTTCGTGTCGATTCCGAGATCACGCCGGTAATGCCGGTATGGGACGAGGGTGTCGTAGAGCTCCTGAACGGTGAACGGCACGCTCAGGTACTCGATGTGGCCGTTTCGGATGTTGTGTACGAGCCGCTGAAACAATCTGTCTAGGTCGTCCATGCACGCTTGCTCGGCTGAAATGAGTGAAGATCCGGAAAGGGAGCTGTCTCGTTGAGCCGCAGTGGACCTTCCTGATGAGAGGCAAGCCAGGCTGCGAACTCCGAGTGCCTCAACCCGCCCGAGTCCGATTGTTCGGCCGCCGCACGTGTCGCAAGGAAATTCGCGTATTCATTTTGAGGTTGTCCGTTGTGACCTCGTACCCAGCGCCATTGGCATTCGTGGGAGGAGGTAGCATCAACAGCTTCTTTCCAGAGTTCGAGGTTCTCGATGGCCCCGGCCTTTCGCCTCCAGCCGCGCGCAATCCATCCTCCGACCCATGACGTCATGCCTTCTACTATGTATTTGGAATCGCTGGTAAAGAGGACACGGTAGGAATTGCCGTTTCTGGAGATCGCGCGAAACGCTTCGATGACAGATCGCAGAGCCATGCGGTTATTGGTGGTCGATGGCTCGGAGATCCAGTAATCGCATCTACTCACCTCGCTAGACCCGGGGTGCAGCCACTCTATGAGGCCGCCGGCGCCGCCGGGGTTATCGCCTTCGCGCCCGTTTCCAATGCAGGATTCGTCGGCGTAGATGGCGACGAGATCGCCCGATTTCGCGCGAGTCATTTAACTACCTCGAAGCTATCCATCTCGTCGAGGTAGAGGGTTATCTGATCTCCAGTGGTGGGATGAGTGGCTTCGACGGCCTCTCTGCCGCTGATGATCCGCAACCTCACCGGCACGACCACGTACTCGGTGCCCCGACGGTATGCGGAGATCCGCTTTCCATTGGTGATTGCGCGCTCGAGGATGTCGTACTGCTTGTGTGTCCACTGTGCCACGACGACTCTCCTTACCCTCTGCCTGGTTCGTTGCACCATTCGCGTACGATACGGCCGAGCACGCGAGTGGCTCGCTCGATCTCGACGACCGGGACGAATTCCTCGGCTGCATGAGCCAAGCCGATGTCCCCAGGTCCGAAGCAGATTGTGGGGATCCCGGCTTCATTGAGGAGCGCGGCATCCGTCCACGCCGATAAACCTTCGATGCGCGGCGGAACGCCTTCTCGCTCCATGGCAGTCAGGACTCTCGTCACGATTGGGGCGTCGGCCGCAACATCGCTCGGAAGCTGCGCGGTTCTCAATTTAACGCTGGCATCGAATTCGGGGCGGAGCTCGCGTACGCGAGCGCAGGCCGTGGCCAGTTCATTGATCGCCATTTCTACAGTTTCGCCGGGAACGGTCCGTCGCTCGATGGAGAGTGTGCAGACTTCGGGATACGTCGAGATTCCCAATCCACCGGCGATGGTGGAGGCATGGAGTGAGCCGCGGCCGAGCAGCCGGTGAATCGTTCCGGACGCGCGACTTTGCTCGAGGCGATCGAGCTCGGCGAGCAGCAGACCAGCGTGCGTAATCGCATCGATGCCGACGTCGTAGCGGCTTCCATGCGCCGCCTTTCCTTTGACGACAATGTCGAACCATGCAAAGCCCCGATGCGCAGGACACAGCGCGAGGCGGGTTGGCTCGGTGATGATCGCGGCGTCGGCACGAATTCCGGACGCGACCAGGCTGCGCGTGCCGATGCTCTCGTACTCCTCATCGACGACGGCCGCTATGAGAATCTGGCCCCTGGACTGCTGCGGGGCGGAGGTGGCCGCGGCGCACATAGCCGCGATGCCGCCTTTCATATCTGCGGAACCCCGCCCGTAAAGGTTGCCGTTCGAGATATTCGCAGCGAATGGCTCATGCACCATGCCTTCGACGCTCACCACATCGAGATGACCGTTCAGCATGAGAGCTGGAGCATCCGCGGGGCCGATCCGCGCGAGAACGTTCGGGCGGCCGGGTGCGGCGTCGCGCATCTCGACGGTGAAGCCCCAGTCGTCGAGCACTGTCGCGAGCGCGCTGGCGCAGTTGCCCTCGCCGGACGAATCAGGGGCAAGGGTTGGATTTCTGGAATCGATTTGGATCAGAGCGCGGGCGAGCGCGAGCGCATCGCCTCGCGGGATAGCCACCGCCTACCTTCTTTTCGCCGGCTTACCTGAGGCTTTGCTCTTCGGCTTGGTCGTGGCTTTCACCGGATGCTTCTTTGCCGCTGGCTTCATCGTCGGCTTTTTCGCCGCCGGCTTTTTCGCCGCCGTGTGCTTGGCCGGCGAGGGTGCGGCATGTCTGACGGGGACGCTGACTGTTGCGTGCCGGGGAGCCTCGTGAACCGCTTCGACTTTTGGTGCCGCTTTGGCCAAGGGTGCAGGAGGTGGAGTGAATGGCTTTCTCTTGGAATGAGACGCCTCGACTTCCCTCATGAGCTTGTCAGCTTCTTCCTGCGTCATCTGTCCGCGGCGGACCATGTACTGCAACAGATCGCGCGCGCTCTCGAGAACGAATCCGGTGAGGCCTGCCGCAGCTCCGACTACGTCTTTCATGGCTGCGGCCATTTTGCTACCGGCCTCGAGACTGATCTCGTGGGCCTTCGCCGCCATCTCAGCGACGGTATCTTTTACGTCTGCGCCGCGATGCCCGGGGCTTCGCTTCGGCGGAATCGTCGGCGGCGTAACAGCGCCGACGACGGTAGGCGGTGGCGCGACAGTGGCAACCGCTGGCTTTTCTCTATCTGTCATCTATGACTCCGGTCAGCAAAAAAGGGGTCGGTGCTGACGGGTGAATCGCGGAGGGTACGGTTCGCCCGCAAAAAGGGCCTGAACGGCGCTAAGTATATGATTTTTCGTCACTAAAGCAAGGTGGGCTAATGACGATACACAGGGCCCTCTTGGGCCTCTTTGGGTTGCCGGTTTTTCGGACACTTAGCCGACAGATGGACGCCAACACGGCGCCTTATTGGGCATAATGCGGTTAAAAGTCCTAGATCTCAGCAGAGTGTTGGCTGGCCCGTACTGCACCATGATGCTCGGCGATCTCGGCGCCGACGTGATCAAAGTCGAACGACCGGAACTCGGAGATGAGACTCGCCGCTGGGGTCCGCCTTTCGATCCCGATGGCGCCAGCGCCTACTTCCTCTCGATCAACCGGAACAAGAAGAGCCTTGCCGCCGACTTGGGAGACGCACGCGACCAGGCGCTCGTTCGGGAACTCATTCGCGAAGCTGATGTGGTCGTAGAGAATTTCCTGGGCGGCACTTTGGAACGACTGGGCTTGAACCCGGACGAGCTCGTTGATTCGTGCCCCTCGCTCATCTGGTGCACGATTTCCGGATTTGAAGATCACGACGGCCGGCCCGGATATGATTTCGTCGTCCAGGCGGGCTGCGGCTGGATGGCCATCACCGGAGAACCGAACGGTTCGCCAATGAAGGTAGGAGTGGCGCTAGCAGACGTCCTCGCGGGGAAAGATGCTGCGATTGCGATCCTGGCTGCGCTCAACGAAAGGGAGACGGGGTCGCTGGCGGCTTCCAGACGGCGAATTCGGATTTCGCTCGACCGGAGTGCGACGGCGGCTCTCACCAACGTCGCGCAGAATGTTCTCGTCACTGGAAATGATGCGGCGCGCTGGGGGAACGCGCATCCGAATCTTGTCCCTTACGAGCTGTTTAGCGCGAGCGACCGCCCGTTTGTCATCGCGGTCGGCAGTGACGCTCAGTGGGAGGCGTGTGCCGCCGCTCTCGGCCTCGACGACTTGGCGGAGGACGAAGCCTTGGCAACTAATGCTGGCCGAGTGAGGGACAGGAGCCGCGTCGTCGAAGCGATCTCGGCGCGGGTGCGGCAGCACACGGCCGGGCACTGGGTTCAACGACTCGAACGCGCCCGCGTCCCGTGCGGACTGGTGAAGACTGTAAGCGAGGCAATCGCTTCTATTGATGCCTCGCCAGTGACGGGACTTCCTCCAAGCGTGCCTGGGACGATTCGGCTTCGGCCGCCGACGCTCGACGAGCACGGTGCGGAAATAAGAACCCTCGGCTGGAAGGCATTCTAGCAATGTCATCGGCGGCACGCGCGCTTGCATCGATATGAGGTATATCGGCAACAAGACGCGGTTGCTTCCATTCATCCTGCGAACACTCCGGAGGAGTGGGATACCGGTCGGTTCGGTGCACGATGCTTTCGCTGGAACCGCGAGCGTCGCGCGGGCGCTAAAAGCGGACGGGTGGCGAGTGCACTCGAGCGATCTGCTGATGTCCTCGTATGTCTTTCAGCGGGCGTACGTGGTTGCGGACTCGATGGCACCGGAGATAGAGGATCGGGCGCGCGAGCTCTCCTCGCTGTCACCGCGTGAAGGTTTTATCACGAAGCACTTCTCGCCGACGGCAGGCGGAGGTGCGAGTGGTCGGATGTACTTCACACCGGCGAACGCGGGGCGGATCGACGCCGCGCGCGAGGAGCTCGACCGATGGCGAATGGGTGGGGAGGTGGACGAGGACAGCTACTATATGCTGCTCGCCGGGGTTATCGAGGGCGCCGATAGAGTCGCGAATACTGCTGGTGTTTACGCGTCGTACATGAAGAGGTGGCAGCCGAACGCGCAGCGCGCATTTCGGGTGGTGCTCGAGAAGCCAATCAAGGGTGAGTGGCCGGCGACCGCGGAGCTGCTGGATGCGACGGAATCGGCGAAGGCACTGGGCGAGGTCGATCTGCTCTATGTCGACCCTCCATACAATTCACGGCAATACGTCGCGTACTACCATATACCGGAAATCCTCGCGCGGGGTTGGGGCGCCGAGGCACCCGCAATTCGGGGCAAGGTGGGTTTACTCGCCGGCGATGAGGGCCGTAGCCAATGGTCTCACGGCAAGCGGGTAAAGAAGCTTTTTTCCGGATTACTGGCGGCGACGGGAGCGAAGCACGCCCTGGTGAGCTTCAACTCGGAGGGGCATTTGGCCCCCGATGCAATGCAGGCGCTGTTGAAGGAAGCTTCCGTGAACGGAGAGGTGGTGCATTTCACTCAGCGCTATCGCCGGTATCGAGCGGATAGGGAGCACACTGGCAGGCATTATCATCGCGATATCGCTCACGAGCACCTTTATATGGTCCAGCTGCGCTGACTTTGTTGCTTCCACGTGGGCTCGATCGTCATCGCGAATGTAACGGCGGTAAGGTGTTATCTGCGAGGCATTTGGGTCTATACAGCCGCTGGCAAAGGGATTACACTAGGCAGGTGAATATGCCAGCCATGCCGCTGCAAAATCAAAGCAGTCAAACGTTGGGCGGAGCGGGAGCGACACCGGATGCCCAGGTGCCGGCCGTTGACGCCGATCAGGAGATCATTGCCAAGATCCTGGCAGGTAACAAGGACTCATTCGGCGTTCTGATTAGCCGATATAGCGATCCTCTTTATCGCCATGCACTTGGAATGACCGGAAGTCCCGATGTGGCGGAAGACATACTCCAGGCGTCCTTTATTAAAGCCTATCAGCATTTGGGCGAAGTTCGCGGTCGATTTGACGCTTGGGTGTTTCGAATCGTCGCTAATAGCTGCAAAGATTGGCTGAAGAACATTAGGCGAACGCACGTGAGCTACGACGAGGATGATCAGCCCTCGACGTACTCGACGCCTGAAGAAGAGATGGACCGCAACGAGCTGCGTACGGACCTGCAGTTTGCTCTGGCCAGACTCGCTCCCTCGCTGCGTGAAGCGTTCGTGATGAAGCACGTCGAGGGAAGATCGTACGAAGAGATGGCGCTATTACTGGAAACGACCGTTGGCGCGTTAAAGATGCGAGTGCATCGGGCGCGAGAGGCGCTCCAACAACTGCTCGAGGAGAAGTACGCATGATGCTTGATGACGCTGGTTTCGACAGAAACGACAAGGTTACGGGACGCGAGCCCGTTCAAAGGAAGGAAAAGACCACCGAGCAGCTGTACGATCGCGAGGTTCCGCTCAACGGCGGGTCCACGCACAGCTTGCTGCACGAGTGGCTCGACGGGGAGGTTGACGCCATGCGCGCCAGTGAAGTCGAAGGCAAGTCGAAGGTCGAGCTCTGGACGCGCATCAACGCGGAGAGCGAGATGCTCCGCCGCCGCGTGACGCCGGTCGGAGTGCAGCAGCGAATTATGGCTTCACTGCCTGATACCCCGGGCGCAGCGACGAGCTGGTGGAAGAACCCGATGACGATCACGCCGGTGACGGCGGTTGCCATCGGTGTCGCACTCCTTGCGATCGGCGCTCTCGTCATCCAGGCGCTTCGTTAGACAGCTTACTGTAAGTGAAAACGCCCGACTTGCGAGTCGGGCGTTTTTTTTGTCCATTACACTGCCGCAGAATCGAGCGCGTCGGCGTGGACATTGCTGCGATACAGCTGACGTCGGCGTAGACCTTGCAACTGCGTTGCAACTCTTTACTGTACAGTGAGAGTAGAGACCATACCTGATCGGAGGCCGTTCAAGATGAAGAAGACCATCGCTGTAATCGCATTAATGGCTGTCCCAGCCCTGGCTTCCGCACAGGCTGGGCTTTCTCGCGTTTCTTTTCTCGCGCTTCAGCAGGAGCTGCGCGATCAGGGATGCGGAGTAACCAATGTCGACGGCCGCTACGGTCCGCAGACGCGTCGTGCCATCGCAACCTGTGCGAAGAAGTTCAACTCTGCCAACAACGCCGCGGCCTTGCTGCAGGCAATGAACATCGGCTTCGGTCCGAACGACAATCCGCCAGCGGGCGGCACCGGAACGGGAATGAGTGGGAGCACCAGCACCAGCGGCAGTGACAACATGTCGATGGGCAGCTCGACCGGAACCGCCAGCAGCGACATGGGCACCAATGCTCGCGGAACGAACACGTCAGCGAGACGGTCCGCCAGAAGGAGAGCGGCAGCGAGACGTGCGGCCGCCGCAGCCGCAGATACTACGAAGCACTAAGGCATCTCGCTTCGTCGGATCTCGAGTTAGATCGTTCGTTAGATCTCGAGGCTAAGCTGTAGACTGGGGACGAGCGCACCAAGCGCCTCGTCCCCTTCTTCGTCATCGCCCCCCGACCAGCCGCGAACTCCGTACTTGGCGCAAAGCTTCTCGAAGAATCGCGCCAGCCCCTCCCGATATTTTTCCCCTGCGTACGCGCTGTTGCCGTAGGTGTTGCGATATCTCTCTGCCAGGTGGGGGAATTCCTGCTCGATGAATGGCAGGTAGCGCCTTCGCGCGGCCGATTTCAGCCGCACTGCACACGCACCGACGTAAGTCGCCCCGGCCTCCGACACGCGCTTCACGAGTGCATCAAGATCAGAAGGATTGTCCGTAATGCCCGGCAGGACGGGCATGCAATTGATTCCCGCATCAATGCCTGCTTCGCGCAATCGGGAGAGAGCGCGCACACGCGATTCGGGCGTCGGCGACCTTGGCTCGAGCCGTCGTGCGAGATCGCGATCCAGCGTAATCAGAGAGATGTGAATGGAGAGTTCCGAGTGTCGATTGATGCGCGACAGCAAGTCGATGTCACGCGTAATCAACGGGCTCTTGGTGATGACTACGACGCTGAGCCCGGGATGTTCGGCGAGGACTTCGAGGATGCCGCGCGTGACGCGATACCTCCGTTCGGCCGGCTGGTAGGGATCCGTCGCGGTGCCAATAACAATTGACTCCCCCTGAAGAAGCCTGAGGTGGCGATCGCTCCCGAAGCGCAGCGTGCGGCTCAGAACTTCCGGCGCGTTCCTTTTGACGAAGATATTGCGCTCGAACGCGAGCCACGGCGGCAGCTTGTTGTAAGCTTCGCCGAGGGCGTCAGTCATCTTTTCTTCGGAAGCGGCGCGCTCCATCACGTAGCGGTGTGTGTACCGCGCATAGCAGTAGGCGCAGCCAAATGCGCAGCCGATGTAGGGGTTGATGGACCAGAAGCCCATGCCCGTTGTTTCAGGACCGTTGAGTACGCTCTTCGCGGGGGAGGAATAGTACCGGATGTCCTTCTGTTCGCCGATGACTGGCAGTTGGCGCGAGATGCGATCGTACTCAATGCCGAAGAGGCCCGGATCCTGGGACTTCATATCCCGAATATATCCCGAATCCAGCTGATCGGCCACGGGCTCTTGCCCTTATTGCTGTTCAGCTGGCGTTCGTTCCTGCCCGATCAGTCGCGAGCTCGGAGCTAGAACCGGTACACCAGTGCCGCACCCTTAGCGGCTGGCCCGATGAAAAAGTGCGAATAGCTCGAATCGCGCGCGATCCGGATCGCGTGGAGAGCGGATATTCCGCCGAAGATCAACGAAACGTCGGTCTTGGAGAGGGACGAAGTGCGCGCCATGAAACTGACGTCGCTTACCGACGCGTTTCGGCCGAGGGTGATGTAGAACAGCGCCGTACCAATTCCGCCAGCGAGAATGCCGCGCTCGAATGGCGCGCCGCGTGAATGTGGAACATCGAGGATCAACTCGTCGATGAGCATTTGAATCGTGAGTCCCGAAGCGGAGAAGAGAAACTGTTTATGTGGCTCGCGCTGGGTATCGATTCCGGAAAAGATCGTAGGTCTGCCGCGATCGAATCCCAGGTGCGGATGCGCTCCGACCGCGTAGGCGGTGAGAACGTGAGCGCTTTCATGCGCGAGGATGCTGGTGCCAAAACCAATCGCAAGGCTGCGCCAATAATGATTCGGTCGGACCGTAGAGCCGGCTGCCTGCGCATTCCCCACCATGGGACAGACCATAAGTAGGATTGCGCCCAGGCAAGCCGCCCGCAGGCGAGGCAGTCTCAAACTTGCTATGTTCTTGCTCAATGAGGTGCCTGGAGCGAATCGATGACTGAGCGTCTTTCGGACATTGCAATACAGCGAGAGCTTGGGACCCTCCCAGGCTGGAGCCGGCGCGGAGACGTCATCACGAAGACTTTCCAGTTCCGGAAGTTTCTCGACGGGATCGACTTCGTTTCTTCGGTGGCCAAGGCGGCTGAGGCTGCGGATCATCATCCGGATATTGATATTCGCTACACCAAAATCGTGTGTACGCTCAGCACCCACTCCGCGGGCGGAATCACTCAGAAGGATCTCGACATGGCAAGGCAAATCGAGAAGGCCCACACGCAGGAATAGAAAGTCTCGGTTTCGATCGGGAACAAATAGAAAGCCGGCGGCTGGTGGCCGCCGGCTTTTTCAATGTGGCCTTTCTCAACTGCGGCGGCTGCCGGTTACGCGCAGGATCGCCATGAACATGTTCAGCAGATCCAGGTAGATCTGAACTGCTGCGCCAACGTAGTCATCCGGCCCATAAAAATTCCGCAGGCGCCAGGTATCGAACACCAGGAGACCGCTGAAAAGAAGCACCGCGACTGACGAAAGCCAAAGGCTCGCTGCTTCACTTCTAAAGAAAAAGTTCAGAAGCATAGTGCCGATGAGCACCCAGAGGCCGACCATGAGAAAGCTGCCCCAGGCGCTGAAGTCGCGACGGCTGACAAACGCGTAGAGCGTAAGAATGCCGAAGGCGCCGATCGTGAGAACCGCGGCCTGACCTATCAGTCCCGGTTGAGTTCTTCCGTAAAAGAACAACGCCGGTGAGATCATGACGCCCATCACGACGTTGAACAGAAAGACCAAGCCGATATTCATTGGAAACTCGGTCTTTTTCCTCGTGGCCATCAGTAGCGGAGCAATCGAGCAGAAGAAGGCGAGAAAGGGGTGCGCGGCAACGGCGGCCATCAGCCGCGGCTGCGAAAGTCCAAATGACGCGCCCACCATAGTGACGAGAACGCTGACGAAAACGAGCGAATACGTCCGGCGAACGAGCGTTGCCCGCTCTTCGCCGGTACGAACCAGCGTTCCCGTCTGATATGACACACCCATTTTGACTAACTCCTAAGAGGGTCGAACGTGCGAAATATATTACCCCGCATTTTCCCTGGCGATTCGATCCAGCAAGTCTGGAAGCTCCTTGATATCGCTGAGAAAATGGGTTGGATGATATGGCTCGAGTTGATCGCGCCGGAAGGGGCCCCAGAGCGCGGCAATCGTGATCACGCCCGCTTCATTGCCTGACTTGATGTCGTGCGGGGAATCGCCGACAAACACGGCTTCGCGCGGCTCGTAAGCCAGCTTCTCGAGCGCCGCCCGGACGGGGAACGGATCGGGTTTGTGGATGTGCACCGAATCGTAACCGATCGCGACCTCTATGTAGTCGTCGGCTCCGATGAACTTGAGGCCGCGCTCCATCGTAGTATTGCCCTTACTCGTCACCACTCCCATTGGATGTCCACGCTGGTACAGCAGCGCAAGAGTATCAATGACGCCTGTATAAGCTGCCATCAACCGATCGTGGTTCTCGTGTTGAAAGGTCCTGTAGCGATTGACGAGTCGCTCCCGATCCTCGTCCGATTCAACGTAGGGTGTGAGCTGCTTTGGGAGCGGCGTTCCAAGGCCCGCGATCCACTCCGCATCGGTTGGCTGGCGTGGACGCCCCCGAAAAGTGTGTCGCATCGAAGCGAGTAACAGGGCGATGGAATCGATGAGGGTGCCATCGAGATCGAAGAGAACGGCGTAGGGGCGCGATTCCACCATACTGCGAAACTAAACGTACGCGGCCTTCGCGAGGAATAGCCGCGTGGCAGCAAGCGTTTCCAGCGTTGTAATGGGCCATTCCAAACGCGATATTAGAACGTCATGGCTACCTCCTTGAGCGCACCCGCGCGCACGAGCTTCAGCAAGCTTTTCGACGAGATCGGAACGGTCGATCAAGTCGGAATCGAGGAGCGCGTCGCAAAGTTCCAGACCCGAAGCATCAAGAAAGCGTCCAAGCTCTGGGGCCTGAAGACAGCTGTGTCGATGGTGGACCTCACGACACTCGAGGGCAAAGACACACCGGGAAAGGTCGCGTCGCTTTGCCAGAAGGCTCGGCGACCCAGCTTCGACGAGACAGTGCCTCCGGTCGCGGCTGTCTGCATTTACCCCTTCCTCGTCAAATACGCCGCGCGTTGGCTCGCTGATACCGCGATCAAAGTCGCATCCGTCGCGACGGCGTTTCCGTCTGGTCAGAGCCCGCTGGCGCTGCGACTGCAAGAGGTCAGGACGGCGGTCTCTGATGGCGCCGACGAAATCGACATGGTGATCAACCGCGGACTTTTTCTCGCCGGCGAGTTCAACGCGGTGCAGGATGAGATCAGCGCGGTGGTCGAAGCGTGCGGAGATGCACAGCTCAAAGTCATTCTGGAAGTGAGCGAGCTCGACACCTACGACAACATCCGCGCTGCGTCTTTCCTCGCGATGCAAGCGATTCGTCCGGGCGATTTCATCAAGACGAGCACGGGTAAGGCTTCGGGAAGCGCGACACTCGCCAACACCCAGGTGATGATCGAGGCCATTCGCGATTTCTATCTTGCAACCGGCATCGCGATCGGCATGAAGCCAGCCGGCGGAATTCGCAACGCCAAGCAGGCGCTTCACTACCTCGTCGCCGTGAAAGAGACTCTTGGCGATGCGTGGCTCAATTCATCGCGCTATCGGTTCGGCGCGAGCTCACTGCTCAACGACCTCCTGCGCCAGATAGAGAAAGAGAAGACCGGCGCGTACCAGGCGCCTTACTACTTCACCGAATCCGCCGAGAGCTACTGAGATGACCACTCCAAGAGCGGTTACGCGGCCCGCGTCGGCGTCCAGCTCTATTCCCCAGCTGATCTTCGGCGACCTCTGGGAATACGATCCGGCACCGGAGACCGCGGACCCCAAGCTCGAACCGAGATACGATCTTTTTATCGGCGGGAAATTCGTCGCTCCAAAATCAGGCAAGTACTTCGACTCGATCAATCCCGCAACCGAGGAAGTGCTCGCCGAGATCGCGCTCGCCAATCAGGCAGACGTCGATGCGGCATATCAGGCGGCGCAGAGAGCCTTCACTCCGTGGAGCAAGCTCGCCGGCGCCGAGCGCGGGAAATATCTGTACAGGATTGCACGGCTCATTCAGGATCGTGCACGTGAGTTCGCGGTCGCTGAGACAATGGATGGCGGCAAGCCGATCAAGGAGTCGCGCGATTTCGACGTGCCAATGGCGGCGGCTCACTTCTTCTATCATGCGGGCTGGGCGGACAAGATCGAGTACGCGATCCCCGGGGTGACGGTCGTCCCGCTCGGAGTGGTTGGCCAGGTGATACCCTGGAATTTCCCGCTGCTGATGCTGGCCTGGAAAATTGCGCCGGCGCTGGCGATGGGAAACACAGTAGTTCTGAAGCCGGCGGAAACGACGTCGGTCACCGCGCTCAAATTCGCCGAGCTGCTGCTCGAGGCGGAGCTGCCTGCTGGTGTCGTGAATCTCGTCTGTGGCGCGGGCGAAACCGGTGCCGCGGTTGTGACGCATCCCGCAGCGGCGAAGATCGCGTTCACAGGATCGACCGAAGTCGGCAAGATCATCATGCGGCAGCTCGCGGGAACGGACAAGAAGCTGACGCTCGAGCTTGGCGGCAAAGCAGCGAACATCGTTTTTGACGATTCACCGATCGACCAGGCAGTTGAAGGGGTCGTCAACGGAATCTTCTTCAACCAGGGCCACGTGTGCTGCGCGGGGAGCAGGCTGCTCGTGCAGGAATCGGTCGCCGAGATGTTCGTCGCGAAACTGAAGAACCGCATCGATGTCCTGCGAGTGGGAAATCCGCTCGACAAAAACACTGACGTTGGCGCGATCAACTCGCGTGCGCAGCTCGACCGGATTTGCGAGCTGGTCGATTCAGGAGTGAGCGCTGGCGCCGAG
>DATAHM010000093.1:0-5597 GCA_036263215.1 Gemmatimonadaceae bacterium | reverse complement strand
CCCCGTGGAGTCTGCGCTCCACACAAACTCGCGAGTTTCTAGCAGTCGGAGTGAAGAAACTGCCTCGCGCCTCTTGCTTTCAGAGCCTCAGAACTAGAGTCGGAACAGGTAACTGATCTTCCCAAAAAATCCATCTCTGGTTCTTTGCAAATTCTGGAATCGGAATTCGCGTGGTTCGTCAAGCGTGGATCCGTAGCCGAGGTAGACGAGTGTCCCGGGAACAGGGCGGTAGCTGAACAACCAGTCGGTCGAAAACTCGTTAGTCGTTTCGCCCGTATCCAGAACGCCATCCACCAGTATCTCGCGGCCATTCGCATCTCGAAGCGCCGACCGCGAGCGCGCCGCATATTGCGCAACCAATCTGACAAAGATCGGTGGGCTTACCTGGTACTCGATTTTCACCCGCGGAATGGTTTCCGAGGAAAATCGCGAGCCGTCTTCCTTTCGTGCGATTGTCAGTCGCGAAAACTGTAGCGAGCTTCGAAGCGCCGTTGTTGGGCGGACCGCAAGCGTGGCATCGATGCGGGCACTTCGACCCGGAGCAGCCTCGCGAAAAATCGGGATCGCGCCCTTGGTGATGCTCGCGGTGCCCGAAAAAAATCGGAACGTTGGAGTCGTCACCCTGAGAGACGTTCCCCACTGATTTGCTTCCGGCCCCGGTACAATGAACGCCACCGTATCGCTGAGTGCACCGTTTGGCGCGAGCACTGTCAACGCGGAATAGAGTGCGGGATCGAACGCGAAATAACTGTGAGTAATTGCCCCGCCGACTTGCCATCCTCCCCGCAGCGTCGCGCTCGGCTGAACCCCTTCGGTGCTCTCAGCAAGACCGTGACCGAAGCCGGCGTTGTTCCAGATTCGATCCTCCTGGAAGAATGCGCCGTACGTCTGAACGAGCGCGCCCGGCGCACCGTAGAAGCTGAGACGATTGAAGGCACGCGTCTCTATCAATCCGGTGCGATTGACGAAGCCAGCGGCGGCCTTGAATCCAGGGTCCAGCGATCTCAGAGTGTAGTGAAATCCCCAAGCTCGACCCGTTCGATCCCAATCCGCCTGAAGCAGTGATCCGCTGCGATGACTGCTCGCGCTATCCGTCCACGACTGTGCGGCCTGAAACTGCGCGAAATAGAGCTTCGAGTGATAGAAACGGTAGTCGGCGCCTGCAACGCGCGAATGATCTCCGCCGTCCTCTCGCGCAGTAAGCACGGCGCCGAGCGTGTTGTTCGACCCGAAGTCGTAGCGCAGACGCGAGACTCCAAAGAGCGGTGCGTGGGCGCCGTTCCACGAGTACTGGTCGTCATCTTCTGCCAGGATCGACGCGATGTTTAACCCCGCAATTTTCCCGGTGAGCTTCACCCCAGCCCTTGGCGCCACGATTTGGCGTGTGTAGATCAGTTGGTTAGGCGAATCGAAAAGCTCGAGACCGTCGAGAAAGAATGGCCGCTTTTCCGGATAGAAAAGGGCGAACCGTTCATTGAGCAGCACCTGCCCAACGTCCGCTTCCACCTGGGAGAAATCGGGATTTACAGTTCCGTTGAGGGTGAGGTTTTGTCTAATGCCCCAGCGCGCGTCGCCGCCCAGCTCGCCCCGTTGCTGATAGCTGCCATCGCCAAGCGCGGGCGATCGATCGGCGTGTGCGGTTACTGTGGGAGTCGCCTCTAACACAAGTCCGCGTCGCAAGTCGTGAAGGCCCGTGAGCGAGCCTGACTGCGCGAGGAAATTTGCATTCGCGCGGACCGCCGGCGCCCAGGTGTCCTGAAATCCCGAGTGCTGCACGCGTCTGAGGACATGAATTCCCCAAGTCTGCACACGGGCATCCTGGTATCGCAGACTCTTGAAGGGGATCCGCACCTCGACCTGGTATCCCCCTTCGACGAGTTTGCCCTTTGATTCGAAGAAATAATCCGGATTCAGATCGACACTGCCGTCTAGCGGATTGATGGTTTGAAAACCGCCACCGGTCGCGGACGCTCCACCGGCGCCGCCCGCGAACTGGGCGCTCCGCGTGCCGTCCTGCTGGACTCCGTAGGGATTCACACCAAAGAGAAACGCTATCTGTCGCGAATTATCCGTGTCGAGAAGGAGTTGAATCTGATCTTCGCTGTCGATGTTGTCGCGATTGGCGTGCGTTGCCCGAACGACATTGCCGTGCAGCTCGCGCGCTTTGATGCCGAAGTAGATCGCGTCCGGAGCATACCAGACCAATACTTCCGTCGGGTCGGCAGCGGGTCGCCCGTCGACCGGCTGATACTGTGAGAAGTCAGTAAGGCGGGCGGCTCTCTGCCACACAGCTTCGTCCAGATTGCCGTCGATGGTGACGGTCGTATCAATACGCGGCAATTCGACGCGAATGTTGTTCGCTCGCCCGCTATGAGTAAGCGTTGAATCCTGAAGAACTGCGATCGCGGCGAAAACAAGGAGCAGCATCGGCTGGAATCTATTGCTCCTGTTACTCCGCGACGACGCCAGTCGGAGCAACCTTTCTCAACGGGTCCGGCTCTTTCAACGGTCCGGCCGACCCTGACGAGCTTTCGACCCTGCCGTTCGCCCAGCCCCCTCCGGTATCCCGACCGCAAGCCATCGGGAATTCCGGCCCAGCGTCTCGCGTCCGTCGTGGACTGCTGACATTTTGCGTCTCGAACCCGAGAGGCTCTGTATGCGCGATGTCCGAGTAGCGACCGTCCAGTTTCAGCATGCACCAGGCGACAAATCCTACAATCTCGGCCGCATCCGGGATTTCGTCACCGAGGCTGCCAAATCCCGTGTGGAGATAATTGCGTTTCCCGAGATGTGCATCACGGGTTATTGGCACGTTCGAAAGCTCTCACGCGAAGCGGTCGAAGCACTCGCTGAGCCAGTACCCGGTGGCGGTGCTACACTGGAGCTGCTCCGCCTTTCGCGAGAACACGGCATGACGATCGGCGCAGGTCTTATCGAGCGACAGGACGACGGCCGACTGTACAACTCCTACGTCGTCGCAATGCCCGACGGCAAATGGGCGGTTCACCGGAAGCTCCATGTGTTCGTCAGCACTTTTCTCTCCGAGGGAGATCACTACACTGTCTTCGATACACCCCACGGTTGCCGAGTGGGGGTGCTGATTTGTTATGACAACAACATCGTCGAGAACGCGCGCGCCACGGCGCTGCTCGGTGCCGAGGTACTACTCGCCCCCCACCAGACGGGTGGATGCAATTCGGTAAGCCCCCGCGCGATGAAGCCGGTGGATCCAGCTATCTGGGAACGACGTGATGAAGACGCCGCTGCAATCGAGGCCGAGTTGTGCGGACCCAAGGGGCGCGGCTGGTTAATGCGCTGGCTGCCAAGTCGAGCGCACGACAACGGAATGTTTCTGTTATTCAGCAACGGGATCGGCCCCGACGACGACGAGATTCGTACGGGCAACGCGATGATCCTCGATCCGTACGGTGAAGTAATCGTCGAGTCACGGAAGCCCGGTGATGACATGGTGGTAGCTGATCTCGATGCGAGCCTGCTGGAGACATCGTCCGGACGGAGATGGCTGCGAGCTCGCCGTCCAGAACTTTATGGCTCCCTTGCCAAGCGCACCGGACAGGAGCGAGAAACGAGGCAAGTTCGGTTCGGGTTGTAGCGAGATTCAACGCGAGCTGCGCCGCGGGCCCGCCGCAGTTACAGCGGCTACGCCCGCACCAGCCTCTTGTACGCGATGCGGTGGGGCTGATCTGCGTCGACGCCTTTCCGGCGCTTGAGATCCTCTATGTAACCCTGATAGTTGCCCTCGAACCAGACGGTTTCAGAGTTGCCCTCGAAAGCCAGGATGTGCGTTGCAATACGATCGAGGAACCATCGATCGTGAGTGATTACAACCGCGCATCCGGGAAAATCGACCAGCGCTTCCTCGAGCGCGCGCAGCGTATCCACGTCTAGATCGTTGGTCGGCTCGTCGAGAAGCAACAGATTCCCGCCGGACTTGAGCAGCTTCGCCAGATGAAGCCTGTTTCGTTCTCCGCCGGAAAGATCTTTCACTTTCTTTTGCTGATCAGGGCCCTTGAAGTTGAACTGCGCGAGATAGGCCCGCGTCTGCATCTCACGCTTTCCGACCATGATGACGTCGTTGCCTTCGCTCACTTCCTTGTAGACCGTGTTTGCATCGTTGAGCTCGCGCCCCTGATCAACGTAGGCGAGCTGCACGGTATCACCGACGATCAACTCTCCGCCATCCGCCGGCTCTTTGCCCGAGATCATCCGAAATAGCGTCGTCTTTCCCGCTCCATTTGGTCCGATGATCCCGACGATCCCGCCGCGCGGCAGCGAAAAGGACAGATCGTCGAACAAGACCTTGTCACCGTACGCTTTCTTTAATCCCTTCGCGATGACGACGTCGTTGCCAAGTCGCGCAGGAGGAGGGATGACGATCTCGTTCTGCATGACTTTTTCGCCTTCGGCGGCCGTCGCGAGCTCCTCGTACTTCTGAATGCGAGCCTTGCTCTTGGTCTGACGCGCACGTGGTGACATCCGAACCCACTCGAGCTCACGCTCCAGGGTGCGCTGCCGCGCCGAGGCTTGCTTTTCTTCCTGCGCCAGGCGAGTGCGTTTCTGCTCGAGCCAGGAGCTGTAATTACCTTCGTAGGGAATCCCGGCACCGCGGTCGAGCTCCAGGATCCAGCCGGCGACGTTGTCGAGGAAGTACCGGTCGTGGGTGACGGCGACAACGGTACCCGGAAATTCTGCCAGATATCTCTCGAGCCACGCCACAGATTCTGCGTCGAGGTGATTTGTCGGCTCGTCGAGCAACAGCATGTCCGGCTCCTCGAGCAGCGTCCTGCAGAGTGCAACTCGGCGGCGCTCGCCACCGGAGAGCTTGCTCACATCAGCGTCCGCGGGTGGGAGACGCAGCGCATCCATTGCGATCTCGATCTTCCGATCGATGTCCCACGCATTGAGCGCATCTATCTTTTCCTGCACCTTCGCCTGCTGGTCCAGCAGCTTCGTCATCTCGTCGTCCGACATCGGCTCAGCGAACTTGTTCGAGATGTCCTCAAACTTTTTGAGGAGGTCCCGAATTGGCTTTACCGCGAGATCGACATTCTCCCTGACGTTCTTCGAAGTATCGAGATGCGGCTCCTGCGCGAGATATCCGACGCGGGTGCCGTCATGCGCCCACGCTTCGCCCTGAAAATCCTGATCTACGCCTGCCATGATGCGGAGCAGCGACGATTTGCCCGCTCCGTTTGCGCCAAGGACGCCAATCTTGGCGCCAGGATAAAACGACAACCAGATACCGCGCAAAATCTCCCGCGACGGCGGGACGACTTTGCGCAGATCCTTCATTACATAGATGAATTGTGGAGGCATTGGTACAATTTATCGTGGGTCGTGCACGAACACATTGTCTCCCGGGCACCGACTGGCACATCCCCTGCCATCCGACGTTCGTCAATTCATCCAGGAAGGTCGACATGATTCGAAACAAGGCACGGATGGTGGTCGAGGCGGCAGCGGTCGCGGGAGCGCTCTTGTTTGCGCCTATGCTTGTGCACGCGCAGAACACTGATTCGACTACTACCACGACGACGAATTACGGCACCACCAATACCGGGCGCCATTTCAACTGG
>DATAHM010000092.1:0-15011 GCA_036263215.1 Gemmatimonadaceae bacterium | reverse complement strand
ATTTCGATGCCAGATCCCCGGCGTCGATCGTCTGCGGATAAATCACATGATATGGGAATTCGAACTGCTCCAGCACGAAGCGACCCCAACCGGAAGTCGTCGCACCGCCGTATTGATCCCATAGTGCTATTCGTGGCGCATCGACGGGTTGCAGCGACTCACGCGGGAACGAAGTTGAGACGGCGTTGAAGCTGATTCCCTTTTCGTCCGCGAGCTGGACCAGAAGTCCGATAGTCGTCGGCCTTGCCGTGACGTAGAACGTTCCAGCGTCGTAACGGACGCCGTTCGAGACGACGGGTTTCGCGAGCGTGTATACGGCTTCGCCGTGGGCGAGAAGGCGGTTGACGGCAGCGAAAGCATCGTTCACCGAGTGACTGAAGGTGTAGCCGGCCGCCCCGCGCGCGACGATCGACACCGGTGGTTTTGCCATACCTGCAACGGGTGTGAACGATCCGGTTACGGGATCGAGCATGCGGTCGAACTCGATTCCCATCTGATATGCCAGAGTCCAGCCCGCGTTGTCATATGGCGGCGTCGGCGGCCCGCCCGGATACGGCACATCGTTCGGATGATCCTGCGGCTCGAACATGTCGAGGATGTGTGGACGGAAGGCCTGCGCCGTCAGCACCACGAACGAATTCGCTGGATAGGTCTTGCCACCCGCACTGAAGGGCGCAGTCGCACGCATTACCGACACCCCGTTTTTTATCAGCGCATTCACAAACTTCGTCGCGGTGAGAAAGTCGAGCTGCGTTGCGGGAATGATGTACGCCCGAGGATCGCGGTCCGCAGGGTTTCGCATGACGTCCGCGTAGATGCCAAGCTCCTTCGGCGTCGACGTCGTCGGTGCAGGGCCGCGCCCGTTGGTGTCATCGCGCGGGTGCTTTGCACTGTCCGCTGCGAGCGCCGCCTGAAGTGCGGCAATTTTCTTCGGCGTCGTCGTCCAGGTATCGGTGTTGCCGCGCTCGATCGAGTTCCTGCCCATCTGGTAGATGTTGTACAACAGCGTTTCGCGATACCGGGATGCAACATCGAGAACCGCGCGGTTTGCCGTGAGCTCGTAGGCTATCGATTGCGCGAAGTGCCACTTTTGGGGCGCGATCGGCATCGGGAGGTCGCCCCTCGGCAACAACTTCTCGGGAACCAGCGGAATTGCGGTGGGCGTCGGATTTCCAATTGCTTCGGTGAGCAGGCCGATCATGTTGTGGAAATACACGGTGGTGCGCAGTCCCCCGTTCCACCAGGTCGAATAGTTCGACCCACTTCTCATCGTGGCGCCGGGCTTCCCTTCGGCGACGAACCGCGAATGCATTGCGGCGCCAACGAGGTCGAGCTCCATCGGCACCAGAGGATCGAAATTGTAGTTGAAGGGATCCCGGAACGGTGGCGCGAAGATCACAGTGCCGATTGGCCCCGTCTGATGATGATTGTACATGATCTGAGGATACCAGGCGCGAAACAGGATGCTGTCCATCGCCTGCGTCTCCGGGAGCGCCGCCATGTAGGAATCGCGGTTGTTGTCGTGGCCCGCATACTTCTCATAGAGCGTTGGCACGCGGCTGGTCGTCCGCTTCAGCGTATCCGGCTCACGCATGTACCAATCCGAGACCAGATCCTGCCCGTCGGGGTTCGCAGGCACGCACAGGATGATGTCGTCCCGCAGAAAGCGCAGTGTTTCCGGATCGCTCCGGCTCACGAGCTCGTATACGGTCTCTATCAGCTGCTGCGCACCGAGCACTTCGCTCGCGTGCAGGCCGCCATCTATCCACACCACCGCCTTACCCTCGGACGCCAGTGAGCGCGCCTGGGCGTCGGTCAAATCCTGCGCGAGCGCCAGACGGCGGGAGATCTCCTGGTACTTCGGAAGCCTCTTGTGGTTCTCCGGCGACGTGACGATCGCCATCCACATTGGCCGTCCTTCAGCCGTGGTGCCGATACGAACCATTTTCATCCGATCCGATTCCCGGTCGAGCACGCGCCAGTAATCAATCATCTGCGCATAGTTCGCGAGGAAGTAGTCGTCGCCGATTGCATGTCCGAACTGCTCGCGGGGCGACGTAATTCTGCTCTGCGCGCCGAGCGCAATGGGAGCGAGCAGCAGGGTTAGGGCGAAAAACCTGACGACCAGTCGTTGCATGAATAGTGAGTAAAGCGTCGGCGGGATCCGCGCGCGATGGCGCTGCGCCTGAATTTAATGGTCAGCTTATTTGCGTGCTGCCGCGAGAACGGTTCTCCGCGGCGATCACCACTCCGGTTAGCACGATGGCGCCGCCAAGAAGGGTCGCTGTGGTGGGAATCTGCCGGATCGCGGGAATAAATGCGCCGAGCAACGTCGCTCCGACCGGCTCGCCAAGGACCGTGAGATTGACAACGTATGCGGGGAGAAACTTTAAGGCCCAGTTCATTCCCGTATGGCCGAGTAGCATCGGCCCGATCGCGAGGCCCGCGAATATCGCGATCTCCCGCGGCGGCTGCGGTCCCAGCGAGTCGCCTCGCGCCAGAGCAATGACCAGGAGCGAGACAAACGCAGCGGAGTAGACGATCGCGACGTATGCCCAGACGCCGAGCCCTGCGCGCAGTCGGCGACCAACCGTGTAGTAGATCGCCGCGGTAAACGCCGCCGAGATCGCCAACAAGTTGCCCTGCAGGGCGCGATTGCCGGTTGGCGTGAACCGAGCATGGAGATCGGGAGCGGCAATCACGAAGGCGCCTAGTATTGCGATCGCGATGCCTACCAGCTGTCTGTTGGAGGGACTTTCACGGAGTGCTACCGCCGAAATCGCCGCGACGACGGCAGGCTGGAGGCTGACCAGGGTGACCGATGCCGCGATCGTCGTCAGGTGGATCGAAGCATTCCACGCCCAGAAATGCAGTGCGAGACACACCCCGCCGACGACTGCAAGCCCCAGCTCGTGTCCAGTGATGCGACGCCAGTCGCGCCACTCACCGCTGGCGAAAAGAAATGCTGCAACGATCGCGAGCGAAAAGCCGAGACGCCATGCGGCGATGATGACAGGATCTGCCTTCGAGAGTCGAACGAGCGGGCCGGCAATCGAGATGCCGAGAAGCGAAATGGCGAGGACGGCGTAGGGGTTACGGCGCATTTGCAAAACTAAATAAAAAAGGCCGGCGCGAATGCGCCGGCCTTTTTCAATTTACACCTACTCGCTTTTCGGAGTCTTGACGAGACGCATCTCGGCGGCGGCGCGGTCCGCGTGTTTGAGAACCTTGTCGTCGTACTGATGACAATTGGGCGTATTGCGCCCCCTGACGCAGCCGTTGTAGCGGAGCAGCGCAACGCGCGTGTTCGGCGCGTCCTGCATCGCCTGCTTCAGGATCTGCACGCCGTGACAGATGTTGCTCTCGACGTCGAACAGGTCCGAAGAACCGCAGCCCCACTTGCCGCTATGCAGAGGCATGACCTGCATGAGACCGCGCGCGCCCACAGAGCTCTTGGCGCGGGGGTTCAGGTCGGCATCTTCCGTAAGAAGAACGCCGACGAGAAGAGCGGGGTCGATTTTCTCTTTCTCGCCCTGCTCGACGATGGCATCCGCGATACGGAAAGCGAGCCCGCGATCGTGGGTGTACTGATTCAGAACCTCACCGATGCGGAATGCCTGCTCGGTGGGCTGCGAAGCGTCGACAACGGCCGCGGGCAATCTGAGCAGCTTCCCCGGATTCGCGTAGAGGGGATGCTGCTGCGAAATAGTCCAAACCGCACCGCCGACAAGGAGGCCGCCCAGCGCGATGGCGTGGCCAGCCGCTCTCATCGCCGCTTTCATCGGCGACGCGAGTCTCGGAGGAGGTGCATTTAACGGTCTGAGTGACTTCTTCACAGGTTCTCCTGGAATAAGTACAGCCCGAGTGAACCTAAACGAGCGGGACAAGAACCCTTCCCTTTTCGTCGCGGTACGCCCGGCCCAACCGATCAGCGAAACCGTGCAGTACGTCCATATCACCTTCTCTGACCCGATACTGCGCCGCGGTCGTCGGGAGCCTATAGGTTGCGATGCTCTCGTTCGCCGGCAGCTTTTTCACCTGCATCCGTCCCTTTACCAGCTCCGCTCCCCTGGGCTTGGCAAAGTCCCACATTCTGCGACCGATCTGCGAGTTAGTAAGCGGGCAATCCGGATAACGCGCCCGGATGTACCTAATGAAATACTCGTTATCGATCAACTTCTCATGCCCCTCTTCCGGCGCGTCGGCGACCGTGATCGCCGGCCTCGGCCCGGGTGGAGTGTGCCAGCGTTTCAGATCTTCGGCCTCGAGAGAGACTTGGATCTTGGCGCCTAACACCGCCGCTATCTGTCGCAAAAGATCGAGCGAGACGTTGTATTCCTCGTCATGTTCGATATTGCGAATTGTCGACGCCGACACCGGTCTGGGTAGCCGTGCCGCAACGTCTTCACGGCGCAGACCTCTGAGCTTTCGGATTCGCTCGAGTTCGCGCCCGATCCATTCTGCCATGTGAATCTATTGTGGTAGTGCTACTGTCCAGATACGTATAACGCTACCTGTATTGACGCATTCGGTCAAGAAAAAGTTTTGAAAGCGTCAGGTGGTGGAGGGTGGGAAAAGCTAGGATTGTGAGACGCGATGCCCTAAGTCCGGGCGCTGCCTAGCCTTACGGGGAGCCTGATTGGCGGGAAATCTTGTTCAGATGTTTGCTGAGCCCGCGCGCGAGCCTATTCGGCCTGCCCGAAACTCAACATCTGGGTGGCGGCCTGCTCCGCAAACTTCAGCACCTTACCCGAATAGGTGTGGCAGTTGGGAGTATTGGTCCCGCGGACGCATCCGTTATAGCGCTGAAGCGCTTGCGACACACTCGGCGATCGCTTGATCAGATCGGCGAGGATGCTGACGCCGTGGCAAATGTTGTTGTCAATCGCGAACAGGTCGGACGATGGACACCCCTTCCACTTTCCCGCGTGGAACGGCATAACCTGCATCAGCCCGCGCGCGCCCACAAAGCTTTTCGCCTTGGGATCGAGCTTCGCGTCTTCAGTCAGGACCACGCCTACCAACAGGGCTGGATCGATGTGCTTTTTACCGCCCTCGACGACGATGGCCTGTGCGATTTTCTGAGCCAGGACGGTGTCGCTTGTGTACTTATGGAGCGAGTAGGCAACCTTCTTGATTTCCTCCTGAGAGGCGGAATCGGTTGGCGCTGTGTAGGGTTCGGTGCCCGGGGCCGCGGTTACGAGCGCGGGGGGCAGGTGGAGTAGCTCGCCGGGCTTCACGAACTTGGGGTGCTGTTGCCGCAACGTCCAGACAGTTCCGGCCGCGAGGAGCACCACGGCTCCAGCGCCCTGGAGTGTTGAGCGCACCACTCGCTTCCACTGCGGCTCGTTTTTGATCGGTCGCCGCACCGGCACGGTGGTGAAGGGATCTCCGGCCCCTGACTGGCGCTTATCTACCTCGAGGTCGGCCATACCGCCTTCGGTTGCACCTCACATGCCAAACCGGGTATGGAGATTGCCCTCCCCCGTGGGCCTGCATTCCACTACACTGAGCTTCAATGAAAGAGTCTGAGGGACTTTACCGGACGTTCCGCTTCTTGAAGAGAGCGTTGATAGGTCTCGCGTTGGTAGTAGTCGGAGTTCTGCTATTTGGATATTTCTTCTTCATGCGTCACGTCGACGCACCGAAAGCATGGGCAGTTGCGACGCGGGAGCTCCAGGGCGGCATGCTGCATTACGGGGAAAAAGTTGAGCGGCAGGCACAAGTCTTTGTCCGCCGGCCCAGCGATTACTACCGCGGCGCCAACGGAATTCTCTTCGCGACCAACGACCGCCTGATTTTCGTCGGAGTCGCACCCGGCGAGAAACTCGAGAGCTCGGACGCCCCGCCCACCATTCTTACTCAGGAATTTCCGAACGACACACTCCTCAACCTGCGCGGGCGGAGGCTCTACTTTCTAACGGCGCATGGAGTCACAGTTAGTCATCCCGGCGTCCCATCGGGCGATTTCGCGGCAGTGCGCGGCCAGGAGCCAGCGCTCGATTCGCTCGCTGATTATGTGAACACGCTTCACCGCACTCAGCGCGCAGCAGCGGCCAAAGAGCGGCGGCTCCGCCAGGCGGTCACCGCGTTGGTGAACTCGCCCATCTACTATACGGTGAAGCGTGGCGACGCCCTTTCGACAATCGCTACAAAATTCGACGCTACGCCTGACCAGATCCGCCAGTGGAACAATATCGAAGGGAATCTCGTAAAGATCGGCCAGCGTCTGCTCGTCAAGCCGGCAAAGAAATAAGGCGGGCGCATCACTTTCAGGAGAGCGAAAATGGACGACCTCAAGCAAACGCTGGAAAAGCTCCGCGACGAGCTCGCGAACGCCGGCAAACGGCTTTCAGAGCTGGCCGAGAAAGGCAAAAATGAGCTTCCAACGGCGGCCAAGCGAATCGACGAGGAGTACAGGCGGCTTCAGAGCCTGCTGGATCAGGCCGTCGACAAGCTGCGGCACAAATAAAGCGCGGCCGGCAGCCGTCAGACGAGGTGCGGGCGCGCCTCGTGACCAGCGCGATACGCGGATAGAATCTGGATGTCCCCGACGGTCGGCGGCGCAACGGAATAGACGATACCGAGTCGCCAGCTTTCGTGGGCGAGATGGTACCGCGTGTAAATGATATAGGGCGCATTTTGGATCGCGCGCTGCGCCGCGTCGTCCTCGATGTCCGAGAGCGGGCGGTCAGGAAGGCATATTTCGGGAGGCGGCTCGTCGCCAAACTCGAGCCTCCTCACCTCGGCGCGGGTGGTAATCAGCCAGCATTCCATTGGGACGCGCTCAGGGACAGGTGATATCCAAAAACCCCGAGCTCGCAACAGTGCCAACCGAACAGGTCTGGGACGTGCGCGCGTGGGAGGCTACCGCGCTCCAGGATGGAGGCACGCTCGAAACGGCAGTCGCCGTCACCGTAACACCTACAGAAGGTGTAAAGCCCTGTGCCCTTCCGTCGCCCGAGAAGTATGCCCCATTGTCGGTCGCATAACTCTGCTCGTAGACCGCAAGATTTCTAAGGTCGGTCTTCATCGAGGCGATGTAGGCCGATTCTTTCGCGCTGGTGAATTTTGCGATCACGATCGCCGCCAGGATGCCAATAACGACGATGACGACGATTAGCTCGACGAGGGTGAATCCTTGTCTGGACTTAGCCATCTGCGCGGGTAGAGGTTGATCTGCGGCTGGATCAGAAAATCCTGCCAACCGGTCGCCCGCACAAGAGCTTTCTTACTTTTTCGTCGCCGCGGTAGTACCGGCCGCCCTGGCCTGGAAAAGCGGTAGGTACTGTCCGTACCCCTCCGCCACGAGGCGCGACACCGGAATGAACCGCATTGCCGCCGAGTTCATGCAATACCGAAGTCCCGTCGGGCGCGGGCCGTCGTCAAAGACGTGTCCCAGGTGGGAATCGGCCGCCGCGGACCTGACTTCGGTGCGCGAATACCCGAGCAGGCGATCGGTCTTCGTCCTGATGTTGCCCGGCTCGAGGGGTCTCGTAAAGCTTGGCCACCCCGTCCCTGAATCAAACTTGTCGAGCGAGCTGAAAAGGGGTTCGCCGGAAACCACGTCAACGTAGATGCCGGCCTCGTGGTTGTCCCAGTACTCGTTGTTGAACGGAGTTTCGGTAACCTCGTGTTGGGTTACAGCATACTGGAGTGGTGTCAAGCGCTTCTTGAGCTCGGCGTCGGCTGGCTTCACAAATCCGCGGCGTGGCGACGCTACCGGGGGAGCTGCCTTCGCCTCCTTATTTTGTCCACACGCGTTCGTCGAGACTAAAGCGAAAAGCGCGGCAACGAACCCGAGCGTGACTGCAGCGGTCCTTTGCGTGTCTCGCACCTTCATATAGTAGGGCACTGATCTTCTCTCCGTGAGCTTACTCGTAGGGGCCGATCACTCCAGTATGATACGCCGATTCACCCAGGATGGTCCCACTCGTCACTCGCAACCATGTTGAGCGGCGGTGTCCTGATCTAGCCTTTGGGCGCCAGAATCAGCTCGATCCACGCCGCAAAGGCCTCACCGAACTTCCGCAGGAAGTCCCGGGTGCTCTCATTGGTAAGATTTCCGCTCGCGTCGAACAGCTTGTCGGCACCGCCGATGTAGGCCTCAGGCTGCTGCATCGTCGGAACGTTGAGGAAGACCAGCGACTGGCGAAGATGATGATTCGCACCGAACGCCGACAGCGCGCCTGGAGAGACACTGATCACGGCTCCAGGCTTGCCGCTCCACGCGCTCTTCCCGTAAGGTCGCGACGCAACGTCGATTGCATTCTTGAGCACTCCGGGCACCGAGCGGTTGTACTCCGGAGTGGCAAACAGCACGGCGTCGGCCGCGCTTACTTTCTGCCTGAATGCGATCCAGTCTTCCGGTGGAGTGTTCTCGAGATCCTGGTTGTAGTGGCTCAACTGGCCGATATCGATGAAGTCGAACTGGAGCGCGGGAGGTGCGAGCGCAGCCACTGCGTTCGCAACCTTTCGGGTGAAGGATTCCTTTCGCAGACTCCCGACAAAGACCCCGACCTTTCTCGTTCCAGGCATCAGAGGTAGCTGAGAAGAGGGTTGTTGCTGCGGGCCTTGATCGCAGCGTACCAGCGGCAGCACGGGTACAGCAGAACCACCACCATCACCCATACAAGGTACACGACTGGCAAAGGAGCCGGCCATCCTGGCGGCTGGGTCACCGGGAATTGCCCAACAGTCGGCGATTCAAACATCCAATGTGCCGCGCCGAATCGCACCAGCGACCCGATAACGGCGAAGGCATGAATGAAGACGACGTGCATCAAGTAATAAAACATGGGCACGCGACCGATGATCAGCGCCGGTCCGAGAGGTCGCGGAACAGAGCCGTCCACAGCGCGGAGAAACAGCAGCGCCGGGCCCAGTGTCATGAGCAGAAAGAGGAGCGACGGAGGATACTTCGTGGTGTTGATGAAGGAGAGCACGGTGTAGCCAAAGCTCCGTTGTGCGGACCACGGCGCGGGATCGCCATATACATTCATCGCGCGCAGCACTATGAACAACGCGATCAAACTGAGCCCGATTCGCAGCAGCAGCGCTTTTCTTTCCGGGATTCCCAGCTTGTAAAGCGAACCCAGTGCGTAGCCGACGGCAGTCACTCCTATCCACGGGACGAGCGGGTACGCAACGAACACGCTGTGAGTGGCGCCATTGAATACGAAGCCAGGACGATGGAGAATGGTCCAGAGCGGGCCGAGAGCGCCGAGCGTCTGCGGATTCACACCGTCTGTAAGGTTGTGCAGGGTTATCAGCAAAACACCAAATCCTGCAACGGCCCAGGTCGGCAGAAAGACGAGGCCGCCGAGCACAACCATCGACCACCCAAGCGCCCACAGCACGGTGAGCATGGTGACGCGGTAATCGACGTTGAATTGCCAGATGAAGCGCATTATCACCACCTCGAGAACGATCAGCCAGAAGCCACGGGTGATGAGATAGAACGACAGATCCGATGTCGTGCGCCTGCGGCGCGCGAGATAGGCGCCAGTGCCGGTAAGAAGAAAAAACACCGGCGCACAGAAGTGCGTAATCCATCGGGTGAAAAACAGTGCTGGCGTAGTCGTGGCAAGATCCGTCGGATTTACCGAGGCTGCGCCGAAATAATCTCGCGTATGATCCAGCGCCATAAGGATCATGATCACACCGCGCAGCAGATCGACGGAATCGATGCGCCGTCGCGTCGGGGCGACCGCAGGTGTGTACGGTGTGTGTGCAGCCGGAGCGTCTGCGACGGACTTCTCTTGAATCATTGGAGCAATCGGATTGAAGTGAGTAGCGAGGCCGCACTGCCGCGACGCAAACTGTCGCCATGTGTTGGCGGATAAGTATGCAGACGCTGCGATTACAACGCAGCCTGTCGTCACACTATTGACGTGTGAACCGTCCAGAATCTGGACGCTCCCTTTGTGACTCCTGGGGCAAATTCGTCGTCCAGAGTGGGTACGAGCTCAACCGTATTTCGGTCGACTCGTGACCCTGTTCAACTCTGGCCAGGAGGCCATGTGAAAGTTCGTATTCTAGTCAGCGCAGTTGCAGGCGTCGCGATGTGTGCGACCGTAGCTGCCGCGCAAGTATGTCAAGGCGATCTCTCGTTCCGGAGCGGCTCGAAGCACTTGGGTGGTGCACTCGGAATGAGCGACAACTCGACGTCGTTCGGCGCCGGTCTGACCGTTGGCCACAAGCAAGGCCTGTATAGTGGCGCCTCGATCGGCATGGCGTCGTACGATGGTATCGACGGCCACAGCCTGAACCTGAATGGTGGGCTTGGCTACGCGATGCCCGTGCAGTCGAAGAGCGCCTGGCAGATGTGCCCTGGCGGCACGCTGTCCCTCGGCTTCGGTCCGAACATCGACGTCGGCGGCAACAGCATGCATCTCTCCACCCAGACGCTGACGCTGGGCGCGTCGGTTGGCAGAGCGATGCCGCTGACCAAGTCGGTCAACATAATCCCCTTCGGCTCCGCTGCTTTCGGATATACGAGAGCTAGCGCAAAGCTGAACGGAACCTCGAACACCAACACCGACGGCTATCTGCTTCTCGGTGCCGGCGCTGGTTTCCAGTTCACACCTTCGCTCGTGTTCCGTCCGGCGCTGTCGCTTGCGGCCGGTGCGGATCTGATCGACGACACCGTGTTCAGCCTCGGAGTGACGTTCGCGCTCCCGCACTAATAGCGGTTCATTTTTAGGCGGTAACAAAAACGGCGCGGGGAATCCCGCGCCGTTTTTGCATCCGCATACTTGCTAGATAAAGAAACAAAACACCGTGCGCGCGCGAAGGCGGGCGGTTCTTTTGCTATCGGGACGGCGGGATTTGAACCCGCGACCCCCTGAACCCCATTCAGGTGCGCTACCGGGCTGCGCTACGTCCCGTTCTCGCCATCGTTCCGGCGAAACAGACCCGGAGTATAGTGGCTCTCCGGCGACCCAACAACAGGGTTCACCCGACTATTTCGCGGCCGGTCGGGCGGGATAGATTTTTGCAGCAGAATGCACCAGGTTCGCAAAGTCCCAACCACAGACCGGGCCTTTCCTGGTTCGGCCTGGCGTCCACGGTCGCTCAATTGGCAAAGCTTATTACCGGCCGGACGTTGATGCCATCCATCCGGCACCAATGACCGACAAGGCAGAAAAGCATCCTCTATCCGACCGCCCGCCCAAGGTTCGCGAGCCGGATACACCCACTCCGATCACCCCGATCGGGAACTCGCGTCTCTCGGAGACCATCAAGCATGGCGGCCGCATCTACCAGCTTATGGTCGAGAGCGTCCGCGATTATGCGATCTTCATGCTGGACCCGAGCGGCTACATCGCGAGCTGGAATCGGGGGGCCGAGCGCATCAACGGCTATAGCTCAGGTGAGATCATCGGCAGACATTTCTCCGTTTTTTATCCGCAGGTTGACATAGACGCTGGAAAACCCGCCTATGAGCTCGAAGTCGCCGCCAGAGATGGGCGTCTCGAAGACGAAGGAATCCGCCTTCGAAAGGATGGGACAGCATTCTGGGCCACCGTGATCATCACCGCGGTGCGTGACACCGACGGATCGCTCATCGGCTTTGCGAAGGTCACCCGCGATCTCACTGAGCGTCGGGCCGCGGAACAACGGGCCATCGCTGATGCACGACGCGTCGCGGAATCCGAGCACGCCAATAGCGCCAAGATGCAGTTTCTTACCGCAATGTCGCACGAACTGCGGACACCACTGAATGCTATCGGCGGATATACCGACCTCCTCAGCATGGGACTGGGCGGCCCCATCACCGCCGAGCAGCTGGATTATCTCGACCGAATTCGCAGGAGCCAGCAGCATCTCATGGCGATCATCTCGGATTTGCTAAACTTCAGCCGGATCGAAGCTGGGCATGTCACTTACGACATCACGCCAATCCTGTTGCCCCAGATTCTCGATGTAGTGCTGACGATGGTCGAGCCGCAATCACTGGCGAAAGGGGTGCGAGTCAGGCGCGCCGCCAACGCAAAGCACGCGATTGCTCTCGGCGACCGTTCCAAGGTCGCTCAGATTCTCGTCAACGTCCTGTCGAACGCGATCAAGTTCACGGAGACGGGCGGACGCGTCACTGTCGATATTTCCACCACGGACAACACCGCATCGATCTCTGTCGCCGACACTGGATGCGGAATCGCGCCGGACAAGCTCGAGTCGATCTTCGAGCCGTTCGTCCAGCTCGGTCGCTCGCTCAGCAGCTCGCACGAAGGAACGGGACTCGGCTTGGCAATAAGCCGAGATCTCGCCTACGCGATGAACGGTAATCTTACAGTGACGAGCACCGAAGGCGTCGGCTCGACCTTTACTCTGACGCTTCCTCTCGCCGGCTGAAGTTCAGGCAGGCTGCGATAACGCGCTTCTCAGCCCGCGTACATTTTCCCCACGTAGAACTCCCCGAATTCCGCGTACTTCGCGCTGACCTCGTCGAAGCGCATATCGGTCACGAGCTTCTTGAACTCGAGCGGATCTGTTGCGAAAAGGGTGACGCCCCATTCCCATGCGTCGAGACCGATCGCGCCGGTAATCACCTGCTGAACCTTTCCCGCGTAGCGGCGGCCGGTGAGGCCGTGCGCGAGCATTAAGCGACTCCGTTCGTCCAGCGAAAGGGTGTACCAGTTCTGAACCGCGTCGCGGCGCTTCGACATTGGATAAAAACAGACATAAGGCATATCCGCCGGCCGTTCCGGGTACAATCTCCGGATCACGTGCGCGCTTGCTCGCTCAGCGGCGGATCGTTCGGCAAGCGCTGTCGAATACGCTTCATCGCCGAATTTTCCACCGCGCGCTTCCGCCTGACGAGCGAGATCGGCAGTGAGATGATAGAGGCCCGCTTCAGTAACGCTGAGAAACGAGTAAACCGGAACCAGGACCTTTGCCAGCGCCGTTCGCTCCACCACCTCCTGGGCCGCGCCAATCGCATCGAGCGATTCGCGGAAATGAATGATCATCAGATCGGAAGTCGAGCCAATGAGCCTGACGATGCAGCTCCAGCCTGGCGACGCGGCACTGGACGCGGCCGTCTTTGCTCGCCGCCGGGTGAGGCGTTCAGTTGCGAGCCGCGCTGCCTTCACCAGTGCATTGAGCCGAGCCGGAGTTACACGTTCACGATCGACTCGAAAAATCTGGTGCAATGAGTACCAGCCCTCGAGGGTGGCGGGCGCATGCGCGGTCAACGGTTCAGTCATGACGTAAAATTATAGTAATCGCGAGGTGAAGTTTGAGCGTTGCGTCGGCACTCAGCGTCGCGCTGTCTTCGCCAATACGTAGTCCCGCCCGCGTATCGCCACGAGGAGCGTGGGGACGACAAAGAGCGTAATCGGTGTGGAGAGCGCGAGCCCGCCGATCACAGCGAGGGCCAGAGGCTTCTGAAGCTCACTTCCGGCGCCGAGGCCCAGTGCGAGCGGAAGCAATCCAAACAGCGTGCATAAAGTAGTCATGAGAATCGGACGAAACCTGACTCTCGCGGCCTCGGTGATGGCCTCTCCGAGAGGGAGATTCGCGACGCGCATTCGGTGTCGGGTGAAGTCGAGGAGAATTATGCCGTTCTTCACGATGAGTCCGACGAGCAATATGAGACCCATGAACGATGATACGTTGAGCGGGGTTCCGGTGACGAGCAGCAAGCCAACGGCGCCAACAAATGACAGCGGAGCCGCCAACAGCACCACAAATGGCTCGACGAAACTCTGAAACTGAAGAACCATCACCGCAATAACGCTGGCCGCTGCGAGGGCGAGTACGAGCAATAGCGCACGAAATGCCTGCTGTTGACTGGCGTACTGCCCACCGAGCTCGAGGCGTATGCCTCGCGGAGGCGGATGGGCGGCAATAACGGCTTTGACGTCTTTCATCACGGCGCCGAGGGAGCGGCCGCTCACGTCACCTGTCATCGCGATCATTTGCTGTTGATCCTCGCGGAGAAGCTCGGCGCGAGTCTCAACTGGTGTGAACGACGCGACAGTACCAAGCGGGATCGCGGCACCCGTGGCCGAGGAAACAATCGGAAGAGCGGTGAGCTGAGAGACATTGAACCGAACACTGTCCGGAGCGCGCACTCTTACGGCGATCGAGCGATCCTCGAGCCGTACTTCCCCGGCCTGAACTCCGAGCAACGCGCCGGCAGTTGCGTCGGCTATTTGCTGGGGCGTGAGCCCGACCCGATTGGCTTCGGCTTCGCTCACCCGCATGTCGAGCTCGGCACTCTGCTCACTCACTCCGCTAAAGAGATCTTCCAGGCCGGGAACCGCTGACATTTGCGGCTCGATAGTCGTCGCATACGCTTCGAGCTGCTCGAGATTGGCGCCAAAGATCTTGATCTCGACTGGACTGGGGGCGCCGGCGAGATCATTGATTACGTCAGACAGAATCTGCACGAACTCGATATGCAGACGCGGCACGGCGCTCTGGATTTTATCGCGCACGTCGTCCATGACCTCGAAGATCGAGCGCGATCGCTGGCTCTGGGGCTCGAGTCGAGCAACGATGTCGCCGCTATTCTGTTCGGTGGCGAACAGCCCAAGCTCGGCGCCGGTCCGTCGCGAAGTGCCGACTATTTCGGGAGTTGCCGCCAGGATTCGCTCAGCTACGTGCACTTCGCGATCGGTCTCGGCCAGTGCGGTACCGCCAGGAGTGAAGTAGTCGAGGACGAAAGCTCCCTCGTCCATTTCGGGAAGAAAGCCTGTACTTACGAACCGTTCCGCGACGATACCTGCGATGATCAGAGCTGCAGCCGCTAGCAACATTTTCCGCGGCTGTCCGAGGACGCGCTCGAGCGAGCGTTGATACCGGCTGGCCACGCCGTCGAGTCCGCGTCGGACGCGGCGCAGGATTCCGTCGAGGCGGCGCGGTTCGGTCGTCGCTTCGCTTTCGAATTTACGCGTCCCTGTGTCTGCAGTGCGCAAAAACTGGTCGGACATCAACGGGATGATGGTGAGCGCGAGACACAGCGATACCAGGACGGCGATCGTGAGCGTTATCGACAGCGC
>DATAHM010000091.1:0-8851 GCA_036263215.1 Gemmatimonadaceae bacterium | reverse complement strand
GGTAGGTTGCTCACGTGTTACGCACCCGTTCGCCGGTTGCCCATTGCTGGGCCCCCTTGACTTGCATGTGTTAAGCACGCCGCCAGCGTTCGTCCTGAGCCAGGATCAAACTCTCCAATAGTTTGAAGATTTGATTGCTCTTCCGAACGCGGTCGTCTCCAGACGTAAGTCGTTTTGACTTCCACGTCCGGAATCACTTTGAATGTTATCAGGTTTTGAAGTCTCCCCGGAACACTGAAATAGCTCCGGATCATAGACCTCGCCTCGCACATCCATCGATCTCAACTTCGATTTTCAATCAGTTCGCTCGCCTGTATTCCGGCGGCATTTGACCATCATTTTCGCATTCGTGTGCCGATTCTCTGGCAGCCTTGAAGAATAAACCGGAACGGTTCCTTCGTCAAGTGATTCGAAGCAAATATTTTTTGGAGTCCCGCATCAATCACCCTCGTGATCGCGGCACCACGGCCGGTCCGAAGGGGATTCGCAAACTAGTGTCGCAGTGTCGTGAGTTCAACCCCTGCGCGTCCGAAAAATTTCGGCGCTAATCACGACCTCGCGCCCGCTCATACATTCGATTCAAAATGCTGATTGGCAGCGCGGCGACCCGCCATTGCTTGCCTCCGTTTGACGCACCTATGCATCCCGCGTTAACGACTCATCCGTAACCTGCGGGCGAGAGCTTGAAGAAACGCTGGCGGTATCCCTAAGACCCCGTATGTTTGCGCAGGAAAGCAGGTAGGTGGAATGCTCCAGCCTCCGGACATCGCAAACTCCTCTACTTACGGGCCGCCGACGGACCCCATCGCCCCCCTACGCGCCGCCCTCGGCGGGCACTACGAGATCGAGCGCGAGATCGGCCAGGGAGCCTTCGCGACCGTCTATCTCGCGCGCGACCTAAAGCACGAGCGAAAAGTCGCGATAAAAGTCCTCAATGCCGACCCGACGTCCGACCTGGGTGAGCTGCGGTTCATTCGGGAGATCCGCATGTTGGCGCGACTGCAGCATCCGAATATCCTCCCGCTCCACGACTCAGGGCATGTCGAAGCACTCCTGTACTATGTAATGCCGTACGTCTCGGGCGAAACGCTCCGCGACCGCATCAGCAGACTCAGGCAACTGCCTGTCGAGGAGGCAGCCTGCATCGCACACGAAGCCGCTGACGCTCTCGATTACGCACACGGCCAGGGCATCATTCATCGCGACGTGAAACCGGAGAATATTCTCCTCTCCGGCGATCATGCCGTCGTCGCCGACTTCGGCATCGCACGAGCTATCGATCTCGCGGGCATTCGGCAGTTAACACGCACCGGGGTGGGAAGTCCCGGGACTCCCGCCTATATGGCGCCCGAGCAGCTCCTCGGCGAACGCGCGGTCGACTACAAATCGGACATTTACAGCCTCGGCTGTGTTCTCTACGAAGCGCTCACAGGGAAGCCCCCGTTTCTAGGCAAAGATGGTTTCGTAAAGCGCTTCACCGAGCCAGCACCCGTCCCTTCGGCAGCCAGGCAAGATATCCCGCGGTGGCTCGACACAGTCGTCGCGAAGGCGCTGTCTCGTAACCCAGCCGATCGCTACTCCACTGCCGCTGAATTCGCGCGCGCCCTCACCATGGGGCTCGCAGAAGAACGTTCGAAGCCGGCAGGTACGCCAGCCATAGTCTCGCACCCAACCACTATCAAACGCGGCACAGCGAGCGTCCCCTCATGGATTCCGCGCTCGCGCTTTGCAGCGATTGTCGCGGCTGTAGCAGTCACTATAAGCCTCGGCACCGCCCTCGTAGCCCGACGCGAAGGATGGCTGGGGGGTTCGACGACTCCAGATCCCACACGGTTCGCGGTGTTGCCGTTCGCCGCGAGCGATAACATCCCGACCAGCATCGCTGCGCGGACAACCGATCGCCTGTATAGCGCCCTCCGGGGATGGAAAGGTCTCGATCTCGTCTCCGACCTTCAGGTGGCGGACGTGTCAGATGCACCGGGCAGAGCGCCGAGGTCGCTTTCCGAAGCGCGCTCGATGGCAAGCCGAGTGGGCGCGGGAAGCTTCATCTGGGGACACGTCTCCGGCACAGCGGATTCCACTCAGGTTCGCGCAGAACTCTACGATTTCAGTGCAGCGGGGAGCATCTCCGAAGTCGTGTTGGACAATCGGCCCGGGTCCGCCGAGTACGCGCGCGCAGCTCTGAGCCTGCTTACGCCGCCGGGTGTACCGGCGGGCGCAATCGCTGCGGCCGGGGGAACTCACAATTACCAGGCCTGGTCAGCATATACGCAGGGCCACACCGCGGCGGCGCACTGGGATTTGGATGGGGCGCAAGCTGCATTCACCAAAGCGGTCGCCGCAGACCCGACGTTTGCAGCCGCGCAACTATGGCTGGGTCAGCTTCTGGAGTGGAAGCACCCCTCTCTAGAATCCAGTTGGGATGAATACGCGGAACGGGCTGCCACCGCAGCGACAACGCTCGCCCCGCGTGACAGCTTACTTGCGATCGCTTTATATGCGCTGGCCCAGAGGCGTTATCCAGCGGCATGCGATGCCTACACAGTGCTTGCTCGTTCTGACTCTGCGGATTTCGTCCCGTGGTATGGGCTTGGCGAATGCCAGCGGCTGGATCGCGTTGTTTTGCCCGATCCCTCGAGTCCCTCGGGGTGGCGGTGGCGGAGCAGCTACGATGCCGCACTGCGGGCATATGTCCGCGCTCTCCGACTTGAGCCTGGCGCTCACCATCTCCTCAGCTTCGATCGCTTGCGAGGACTACTACCAACCGCGGTGACACCGCGGCTCGATGAGCCGTCCGCTCCGCGATTTGCCGCCTTTCCGTCGCTCGCGGCCGACACTCTCGCTTTCGTCCCGTATCCTATCGAGCAGGTTCGAACTGGATTACCAGCGAGCGCAACGGCGACTCTTAATGCGGCTCTGGACAGGAATATCGACCTGCTGTTCAATCTTGCGAGCGAGTGGGTGCGTGTGGCACCGCAAAGCGCGGATGCTTATGAGTCCCTAGCGGATGTGCTCGAGGCACGCGGTGACATCCAGCCCGGTTCCGACCCGCTTACTTCCGCGGCTGCCGCCGCAAGCCGCGCACGCGCGCTTTCCTCCGATGATCAACAACACCTCCGTCTCGCCGCCCTCGAGGCGCGGCTCCGATTTAGGCAAGGCGACTATGCGGGACTGGTGAGCGCGACAGATTCACTGTTGCGGAACCGAGAGGTCGACACCAATGACCCGCCGGCGTTGATCGGTCTGGCCGCGCTGACCGGACGAATCGGGGAAGTAACACGGCAGGCGACGGAAGGCGTAATCGCTCCGAGGCTCAACGGCGTCACCCTCTCAGCTCCGCTCAAGCAGGCAGCAAGCGCGTTGTTTGCTTTTGCAGCACTTGGGGCGTGCGGTGACAGCTTGCGCGCCCTGGTTCGAACTATTGACCGCGAGATCGAGAGTTCCATAGCGGAAAAGGATCAGCAAAATGTTCGGATCGGCCTGACTGCGCGGCCGCTAATGATGATGACGCCCTGCAACGTCGGCGATCTCGGCCGGCAGAGCGCAAACCCGAGCAGCGGCCTCTACCAGGCGCAGCAGGCATTCGCGAGGCGGAATTTCACAGAGGTCCGCAAGCAGCTTCAACTGCGTTTGCTCGCGCGGAGAGCATACCGGCCAAGCGATGTTTCCATGGATTATGTGTACCAAGAAGCATGGCTCCGCGCGGCTATAGGTGATACTGCCATCGCGATTGCACAGCTCGATCGATCGCTCAATGGAATTCCCATGATTAGCTCCACGCGTCTGAGCGAGCCGGGTGCGGCAGCAGCGATAGTGCTCGCGATGGTGTTGCGCGCGGATCTGGCCGCGGCGACGAATCAACGCACAGACGCTATGCGCTGGGGGCGAGCAGTCGCCACACTCTGGATGCATGCGGATCCACCGCTCAAACCGACTGTCGATAGAATGAGGGCTCTCTCAAATGCGCCAATCAACTGATCTGAAGAATTTTCGCGTTGGAAACGTTCATGACTCTATCACGGGAGACCGTCCGATGAGTACGCCGATGCGCCTCTGGAAAAAGCTTTTGCGGATAGTCCCGATTGTTCTGACCGTGTCTGGCTGTGCGACCGGTGCGCACGGACTATACCCTGCGGATCTGCCAGCAGAAATGGACCTTCCGAAAACGGGATATCCCGCCGACTTCGCACAAATTCGAAAAAACATAGCGAAAACTCACGGCCGCGGGTTGCTGCGCTCGTCCAGTCGCGAGTCGTGCCCAGGGTGCCAAAGAGTCACCGTCGAGATTCAATCGATTGGAACAACCGCCGATGTGAATCCCCGCGTCGCCTTGCAGCGCGCCAGAGTCATAGGAAGAATCCACAACAACGGAAGCGACCAGGAGGCGACGTACGGATTGAAGCCGAATACAGAATACCTGATTTATCTCGAGCCCGAGCCGGCGAATGCCCCCGGCGCGAGTATCTGGTTGTTCGAACTTCCCACTGACGCCAATGGCATCGCTTATCGGATTCCGCTCGGCGATATCCAGGTGTGTCATGCCTACTTCAATCCAAGCCCTATTTCAGACGCCGATTTCCGCAGCTACGACGAATGCGATCAGCCTGTCACGTTCAGAAAATTTGACGTGCCGCAACCGGCGAAGCCGCCGGGCCCCAGCAGCTCAACTCACACAGAAATGGATGGTCGTACGCTCTTTCTCTTAATGAGCGGCGTCTGGTTCGAATGTGACGCAGGATGTTGCGTGGGCTCGCGCGCGGTCTACTAGCGCCGAGGAAACGCGAAAAGGAGAACGGACCACCCGGGACGCGCCGTAGAATCAGAGTGGCGGGATAGTCAGTGTGACGGAATCGCCGGGCGCTACGGTTATTTCCTCGCTGACTGAAGGCCGGGCGCCCCCGATGGGGTCTGCAATAAATCGGAGCGGCGTGGCGCCTGCCATCAGTGCCGTTGGCACCGTGAAAACGGTATTCGCATGCCCCGGTGCAAGTCCCAGTCGGACGCGTTGAGCGCTGCGAAGCACGTAGACCGTCATGTCCGCGAAACTCTGATTGTCGACGCGAATCGCGGCCGGTGGGTATTGGCTCGCTGCCGATCCACGCGTCATTGCGTTGCACGCCGCCAGAGCGAGAAGGAGGAACGTGACGACGAAAGTTTTTTTCTTCATGGGAACTCTGCTGTCTATGTGCGAGCGGTCTACATCGGCAGCGGGCATAATGCGTTCCAGTGAGGACATTCGTAGCTTTGAAGTCGTATGCTCAAACCTCTCATCATTGGAATCGCGGGCGGGTCGGGCTCGGGCAAATCTACCGTCGCGAAGAATGTAGCCGAAAACTTGAGCACGTCGTCCGTGGCATTCATCGACATGGACGCGTACTACAAGAATTTCGGCGATCTGTCGCTCGCAGAACGAAAAAGACTAAACTGGGACCATCCTGACGCGTTCGATTACGATCTGCTCTGTAGTCATCTCGATGCACTGGGCCGGCGAGAAGCGATCGAGAAGCCGGAGTATGACTTCGTGACTCACCTCCGACGCGCGGAGTCCACAACGATCGAGCCTGCTGACGTCGTGGTTATCGACGGAATCCTCCTCTTCGTTGACGAAAGGGTGCGAGATCTCTGCGACGTAAAGGTGTTCGTCGATGCAGACGCCGACGTTCGACTCATTCGGCGGATCGAACGTGATACGCATGTGCGTGGCAGACCACTCGATGACATCATTGAGCAATACCTTTCGACCGTTCAGCCGATGCACCTACAATTCGTCGAGCCGAGCAAGCGGTATGCAGATGTGATCGTGCCGCGCGGAGGGCACAACACCATCGCAATAGAGATGATCGTCGCTAAAATTCAGCGGCGTCTGCAGAACGCATCCGCAGATGGGGCGGCGCGGCGTACACCATCAGCACCGCACCCAGGACGCCCAACGCGAACATAACCGTCCACACCCCGACGGGTCCCGCAGTGGCGAGAAGCTCATTGCCAAGCCACGGCCCGACTGTAAGTGCGATGCTCAGCGACATACTGTACGCGCCCATATAGGTCCCGCGCAGCGCGGGTGGCGCAATTTCGCCGAGGTGCGAAGCCATCGCGGGAAATAAGGTCATCTCACCAAACGTCCACACGATAACCATCGCCAGAATGCCGGTCGGCGACGCGACAAACGCCAGTGCGCCAAATCCGACCGCGAACAGCATGCAGCCAAGTATTAGCGACCAGGTCGTCGGCCAGCGCGCCGTAGCAGTGTTGAGGGGAACCTCCAACGCGACAATCAGTAGCGTGTTGATCGAAAAGAGCGTCCCATAAAACGCAGGAGACAGGTGCAGGTACTGCACTATGTACAGCGGCAACGCAGATTCATGCTGGAAGAAAACGATTCCAACGAGGACAGAGGCCGAGAGAAAAATCGCGAGCCTAGTGTCCTGGAAAATGCTGCGGACTCGCAGCTGCGATCGGGGATCTTCGGAATGTTTTAGATGCCCGCCGGTCGGCGCACTCCAGCGTGCCAACAGAAGTACCCCTCCTGCAACGAGCGTCGTCAGCGCGTCGACGACGAACATCGCGTGAAACGAAACGGTGGCGAGAAATCCTCCCAGTGCTGGCCCGATGCTCATTCCCAGGTTGATCGCAAGCCGGTTCAGCGCAAACGCCGGCTTTCGCTGATCGGCCGTTACGACGTGAGTGATCGCGGCGAGACTCGCGGGTCGGAAGATTTCGGCGCATGCCGCCCATAGCGCAGTGATCCCGACAACTGCGCCGAAGGTATGAGCCATCGGGAAGACGAGGAGCGCCATGCCGGAACAGAAGAGTGACGTGCGCATGATGGGAAGCGCGCCGATGCGATCGCTCAGCCTGCCGGAAATTGGCCCTGCCACGATCGCGGTAGCGCCGTACACCGCGAACACGAACCCGGCGCGCGAGGCGGAGAAGCCCAGCGCTCGGGTGAGGTAAATCACCAAAAACGGGAGAACCATCATCCCCGCCCTGTTGACGAGGTTCGTGGCAAACAGGAGCCAGCACTCGCGCGGAAGTCCGCTGAGCCCGCGCCAGGGATTCATTCGTGACGGCGGAAACGAAAACGGCCACCGATAAGGTGGCCGTTGCAGTTCTGGTGCTTTCGGCTCAGTTGTCAGGGCCATAGTGCGCCGTGCAGGAATCGAACCTGCAACCTAATGATTAAGAGTCATTTGCTCTGCCAATTGAGCTAACGGCGCATGCATTCGCTTGGCGCGCCAGGAGGGAATCGAACCCCCGACCCACAGCTTAGAAGGCTGTTGCTCTATCCAACTGAGCTACTGGCGCATTCGGAGCGAAAGGTAGTGGTTGCGGTGACACGAATCAATTGGATCTCAGTCTCCGCCAGACGCGAGATTCTCTGCGAGAACACGCTGGAGGCGCCGCGTGAGTTCTCCCGGGCGGCCCGACCCAACCGCCTTGTCGTCGAGTCTCACGATAGGCATGACATCCGTAGTGGTGCCCGTTAGGAAGAGCTCTTTGACCTTGTGAATCTCGGAGACCGCAATCGGAGTCTCGTCGAGATCGATGGACAGACCGCGAGCAAGGTCCTCGAGCACCGCACGAGTAATTCCTGGAAGAATGTGGTTGTCAGAGGGATGCGTCCGCAGCGTTCCGTCGATCACGCCGAAGAAATTGGTCTTCGCACCCTCGGTGACGACGCCGTCCCGAACGAGCATTGCTTCGAAAGCGCCCTTCTCTTTCGCCGTCTGCGACGCGAGAACGTTGGGAAGAAGATTCAATGTCTTCAGATCGCAACGGCCCCAGCGAAGATCGGGGTGAGAGATCGCGGACGCGCCCGTCTCTGCCAGTTCCCGATATGGCTTGAAGCGAGCGACCGAGATGTACACGGTAGGCGTTATGTCGGCTGGGGGAAAGTAGTGAGCGCGGGTCGTAGCCCCACGAGTGACCTGGATATAAAGCGTTGCTTCGCCGTCCTGGAGGTTATTCTCGCGCAGCAACTGCTTTCCGATCTCCACGAAACGTGCGGGCCGATCGTCGCCTTGCAGATGGATGCGTATACCCTCGAGGCTTCGTTCAAGCCGCGCGTTATGAAAGCGGGTTGCGAACAACCTTCCATTGATCGCGCGGATGACCTCGTACACGCCATCACCAAAGACGAAACCCCGATCCTCCACCGATACGTGGGCTTCCGCGCGCGGGAGGAACCTGCCATTCACGTAGACGATGTCTTTCGGATCCATTGTGTTTACTCGAGTCGGAGTATTGAAGGCGCGCGGGAGCGGTTCCGCCCGTCTTGATCGCCGTGACCGAATATTGGCAAGCGTCCGTGCCGAATACCTGCGCGAAGCCCGCACTCGGATCACTGATCGTACCGCCGGTGATTGCACCCGCGGCAGTCATCGTGCCGGAGGTGAGCTCCATCGCCCGGCCACCCCCGGCGTCGAAGGTTAGCTGCATGGCTCCGTTGCTCAGCCCTACGCTGCCGCTCACGGCCTGCACAGCTCCCGAAACTGGGTTTTGCCAGCTGCTCGTGTTGCCAACACTGCCATCGTTGAGCACATCCAGAAACACGGGCAACGACTGGCCGCTAGCCAATGCGCCACTGCAAGGGAAGTTCGTGGTCCGCTGCAACGTGAAAGTCCAATTGCCGCTCGCCTCTGCCGGCGTTATCGAGCCGCCGCCATTTATTATTCCGTCGAGCGGATCGGTGCTGGTTTCGCAGGCTGTAAGCGCCATCATCATGCACAGCAATAGTGCAGCGCGTTTCACGTGAAGCCTCCACTGGTTTCAGCTAAGTTTCGGATGCATCAAGCGAGGTGCAAATCGTTTGCCGTCAGCGTTTCGGCCGAAACCCTTGGGCGGCGCGATC
>DATAHM010000090.1:0-3931 GCA_036263215.1 Gemmatimonadaceae bacterium | reverse complement strand
TTTTGGGTTTCAGCGGAACGCTGTTGTTCCAGCAGCAGGTTTGCGACGATCTGCCTGAGCCTCTGATTCTCGTCGCGCAATTCGCGAACTTCGCGGGCGTCGGCCTCGCCAGGCAGCTCGTGGCTGGCCCGCCACCGGTAGAACGTCGTCTCGGTGATCCCGAGACGACGACATACCTGGACGGCGGGAGTGCCGTCCCTTACCTGTGCTAGAGCACCTAGGATTTCGGCGTCCGTGAACTTGCTGGGCCGCATCTCGATCTACTTGGCATCGACAACAGCTGGCGTCGAAACGATCGGAGTGGCAGCGACAGATGCCGGATCGCGGCGTCTGTTGGGCGTGCGATACACCGTGAGTCCCATGCGAACGCTACGGTACGTCTTCCACTTCTCGTTTGCGAGCCAATCCCACGTGCCGTCAATGCGGAAGGCGGTATTTGGATTGAGGGCCAGCTTCATTCCGACGAGTCCATCCACTCCGTAGCTGTGCATGAAATTCGTCTCTGTCGACACTCCGGCACCTCCGCCGACGAGGACCGAAAGCGCACCAGCCTTGAATGGGACTCCGACGAGTCTGCCGGACAGAATACCAACGTTGACGTCCTTCAATCCGTTGGTGCGGCTGGCGCGCATCTCGGCCTTCTCGAATTCCATCGACCAGCGCGGAACGAGATAGGCGCCGACGCGTCCACCGATTCCATAGCCTTTGTTGAGCGTGAGGGCGTTGTCAAAGAAGCCCATGCTCGTAAATGCTCCGAACTCGATCGTCCCTCTCTCTTGCGCGCCCGCGGATATTGCGACGGCAAGTGCTGCTATACCAACGCTGAATGCTCTGAATGACATTATGAATCTCCTTTTATTCTTATTGCCGCTCGGCCCCTGATCCGGACAGTCGTCCGAACCAGAAGCTCGAAGGCGTTTATGGTAGTGTGATGGTGTTGTTGGTGCCGAGCGATACCGCGCCGTTTCGTGCGAGTGCACGGCCCGTGAGATTCGCGTTGTCAACCAGCGTTATGCTGGTGAGAGCGATGATGTTGCCCTGCCACTGCGATCCGGTGCCGATCGTGGCCGAGGATCCGACCTGCCAATAGACATTCTTGGCCTGCGCACCGTTGATGAGGACGACATTGCCGGCCGTCGTCAGACCAGAGCCCGCCTGGAAGACGAATGTCGAGTTCGGATCTCCGCCGCCATCGAGTGTCAGCGCACCGGTCACTCCAATGCTCGTCGCCGAGCAGTACACGCCGGCTGCCTTTGTGGTGCCACCGATGTTGGTGGTACCGATGTTGTTCGCTGCGGGGCAGGGGAGACCAGCCAGCGTATTGTAGGCGCTGGTGAGGTCGATCTGTGCCTGTGCGGCCTGCGCATCGGCCAGGTGCTGCGTTCCGGTTACCACGCATGGCGGGAACCCTGTGACCGTGCTGCCCGGGCTGATTGCGATATCGGCATTGATCGTTCCGCCGATGACGCAGGTGAAGGCGGTGCCGGCCATGATTCCGTTTGGTGCGGCGGCCCCGAGGTTAACGAGCGGTGCGGGAGCGGTGGAGGTCACGGTGACAGTTGCTGTCCCGGAAATCGTTCCACTCGTCGCCTTAACTGTATTGCTGAACGTGCCAGTGGATCCGCCTGAAGTGAAGAGGCCGGTGCTTGAATTGATCGATCCACCACCGTTCACGACTGACCACACCGGCGAGATCGCTATCACGTTGCCATTCCCGTCGCGGCCTGTCGCAGCGAATTGCTGTGACGAGTTCGTGAGGACTGAAGCGGGGTTGGGCGTAACGGTTATACTGGCGAGCGCGGCACTTGCGGGAGTTACGGTGACCGTTGCCGTGCCAGAGATTGACCCACTCGTTGCTTTGATCGTGTTGGGGAAAGTTCCTGCAGAATTGCCCGCCGTGAAGAGTCCGCCTGCGCCGATCGTTCCGCCGCCAGCTGCAACCGACCACACGGCGGTAAGGGGCACGACGTGATCCGCGGCATCCTTACCGACCGCGGTGTACTGCTGCGTTCCACCGACCGTGAGTGACACGGGATTCGGCGTTACAGTGATACTTGCAAGGGGACCGTTGATCACGATGACCGTTGCCGTGCTCGTTAGAGCGCCGCTCACGGCCTGCACGGTGTTGACGTAAGTCGATGTCGTAGTACCGGCCGTGAACATTCCCGTCGCGCTGATCGTTCCGCCGCCCGCTACTACGGTCCAGACAGGAGAGACGGGCACATTGGCGCCCGAGAAGTCCTTACCCGTAGCAACGAATTGCTGCGTTCCGCTGATTGCCAGGGTCTGCGGATTCGGCGCGATGGAAAGCGTCGACAGCGTGCCAGGCTCGCTGAGCCCGTGTACATCGCACGCTGCCGTATAGATACCAGCAAACGTCAACGCGATGATTGCTGGTGCGATTCGCGCGCGCCTTGCTAGCATTTGGCTAAAACGTTCTTTCATGGACCTGGCCATTCGGTTGCTCCTGACTGATCGAGTAAACTCCCGCACGCGGACGCGTACCGGTATTTGCGGCATCTTTTGAGTTGTACAAGAGGTTAGCACACGCCATTACTCACACCTATCACACAGATAGGTGAAAGAGGATGTACTTCTTTTGAGGGAGTACGCCGCCGAGCGGCGCTCAGGTGGGCTAACTAATCAATGAACGGTGCGCGGCCGGAGCGCGCATCGCTCTCGTCGTCAGGAATCCTGCCGATGCGCGTATGCGGCGATCTGAAGTCGGGTGTGCAGCGCGAGCTTCTCCATCACGTTTCGGACGTGACTCTTAACGGTATGCGTCGCGATGTTGAGACGCGTGGCAATCTCCTTGTTACTCAGGCCTTCGCCGATCAGATCTATGACCTCGCGCTCTCGAGCGGTCATGCGAACCGCCTCCATGGCATCGGTTCGCCCCCTTTCGACTGCCTCGCGCGCGATCTGCGAGAAGAGTGTCGAAGTCAGCTCGGGAGGAAGGACTTGCGTGCCGCTCGCCACCGAACGGATCGTGCCGACGAGTTCCTCGCAGGTGGCGTCCTTCAATACGAAGCCACAGACCCCTGCGTTCACGAATTCGACGATGTCTTCGTGAATCGGCAGAAGATCCATAATGATGACTTTCGACTGCGGTGATTGCGCTCTGACTGTCTCAGCCACGCGCAGGCTGTCGTCATCCCACAACCCAACGTCGAGGAGGATTACGTGTGGCTGGGTCTCTCTCAGCAAGGCCGGATCACCACTTGGACCGGCGCCGACCACTCTGAAATCGCTCGTTTGATTGAGCAGAGCTGTCATGCCCTCACGAACGAGCCGATTGTCCTCGATCAGTACGATCGAGATCACGATCGCACTGAGGCCTTCAGCTCGTCCATGTGCTTGGCCCACAAGCCGTTCGCTTCCATTTCCTTGCGATGGTAGCCGAGGATAGTTCCGCGGGTGGCGATCGAAAGCAAACCGTCGATGACAAAGATTGCATCGTAGCTCGTAGGGTTCTCCGCGAGCTGCTTGACCTGCCTCCAGGTGGCAGCGCGGATCTTGTCGTATTCGAGGAAAAGCGACGCGACGTCCACCCCTTGCCGCCGGCGAAAGGTTCCATGAACGCACGCTGCCTCAATGAGCGCGTTGACGCGGTCTTCCCGTGACGCGCCGCTCATTGCACAGTCGATCACGCGGGTGATCACGCCGGCGAGATTGTTCTGTCGCTCTGTCTTCTCCAGGTCGGACCACGGGAGCTCGTCGGTATGGCGATCCCAATCGGCCATGATCGCGCCCATCTCTGCCAATAGCAGAGGATACAGCCTTGCATAGGGTGCAACTTCCTTGTCCCGCGCAGAGAAAATTCGACGCGCAACTGCTACAACCGGCTCATGTGTACTGCGCTCCGGCGGTTCCATCGCTCACCCCAGGGTCAAACGTTAGTGGCTAACGCCACCAGAGCGCGACCAACTGT
>DATAHM010000089.1:0-2639 GCA_036263215.1 Gemmatimonadaceae bacterium | reverse complement strand
ACGTAGCTGACGCCTTCGGTATCGATTTGGCCGTCGGCGAGCGCGTAGAACATGAAAGCGTCGTCGGAGTCCGGGCTATGCGCGAGATGGATCGTCGTCGCGGAGCTCATGGTTTCCCCGCCTGGCTCCTTCGAGCCTGCTGTAACGCGTTGGTGATGTCGTCCTGGTGGCGGGAATATTCCTCGCGTTTTTTCGCCAACTCGCCCTTTTCGGCCGCGAGCAGGCGTCGCTCGTAGGCGTGGAGGTGCGTGCTATCACCCGACAGGACGGCGACGCGCGCCGCGAGAATGAGTCCCAGAAGGTGGTTGGGATTTTCCTGGAGGATGCTATCCGCCTGGGCTTTGGCGAGGGGAAGCGCTCCAGCGACCTCGCCAATCCGACCCATGTCGTAACGCTGATCGGCGTTCAGTGGAGACAGCATCTGGTAGGAGGTAAGAGCCATTGGGGCGAAGAATTGTACGCTATCGATCTTTCCCTGAGTGGCGAGGAGCATCACTCGATTGTACAGACGATCAGCGCGCTCCTGAGGTGATAAGCTGGAAATGTCGGGCGCCCGAATTCCAGCCCCTTGGCCGTCGGCGTCTCCGCCGCGATCGTCGAGGCCGGCCTGGGGAAGGGCATTGGCCGAGCCGTCGATGGTGTTGCTCGGTTTTGCGTTGAAGCCCCTTCCAGCCGCCATTGCGAACAGCGCGAGGAATGCGAGCGCGGCCACTATCCAGGGCAAGGAGTTTGTGCGGGATTCGCGGGGAGGATTCGCGGTGCCGACCGCAGCCCCGCACCGGTGGCAAAATTTGGCACCTGGGGTAAGTTGCGCGGAGCACGACGCGCACGATGCGCCGGCCAGTGCGGCGCCACAGTTTGCGCAGTATCGCCCGCTACCCAGCGTTCCACAGGACGCACAAGTCGTGGGCGAATCGGGTGAAGCAGAAGTAGGTGACGTCATGCGCTGAAATTAGTCAGCCGTCACCTACAGTGCAGCACCGATTCCTCTATGCAACGCCCTCGACGCTCCCGCGTTTCCGGAGCGTGAAACTCAGACCGGAAAGAGCATCTCCCGATACTTCGGCAGGGGCCAGCAATCATCAGCGACCGAGACCTCGAGCGCATCGCAGGCTGCGCGCACTTCCGCCATGGTGTCGGCTCCCTCTGATGTGAGCAGATCTGCCTGACCGGGTGGATCTTCGTGCATCGCTTCTGCCCGCTCGATGACATCGCCCAGGTCCTTCCGCGCTTTCTGAAGCTGCTGGATCATGCTGCCAACCTCATTAGCTGTCTCGACCTGTGGGATTGTGGTGATTCCACCTGTCCTGGCCTGTGCCGCTGCCTCGGAGAGCTGCCCGAGGTATGCAAAAGCCGCTGGGATAACCAGCGTGTCGACCATCTCGCGCAAAGTGTGAAGCTCGATCAGCATGTCTTTCACGTACCGCTCAACTCGAACATGGTACCGTGATTCGAGCTCTTCCTTCGTTAGCACTCCGAGCTTCGTCAACAGCTCGCGTGATTGCTTGGAGACCATTTCCTTCAAGGCTTCGGGCGTGCGGCGAAGGTTTGGAAGGCCACGCTTCTTTGCATCCTTCACCCACTCCTCCGAGTAGTTGTTTCCCTCGAATCGCACCGGAGCGCTTTGCTTGAACGATTCGCGCACGACTTTCAGTACGGCTTCGTCGACCGCCTTCGTCTTCTTGAGCGCCTCGCGCAACGCGTCTGTTATCTCAGCGATCGCGTCGGCGACGGCCGTGTTGAGCAAGGCGACCGGAAATGCGATCGATGCCGACGAGCCGACCGCACGAAATTCGAATTTCTGACCGGTAAAGGCGAATGGGGAAGTACGATTGCGGTCAGTGTTGTCTCGCTGCACCTCCGGCAGCCTCTCTACGCCGAGCTTGATCATCTGCTGTTCCGCGGAGCCCGAGGTTTTCCCGGTTGCGATTTCTTCGATCACGCGCGTGAGCATATCGCCCATGAATACCGAGATGATTGCAGGAGGCGCCTCGTTCGCACCAAGACGATGCTCGTTCCCCGAAGACGCGATGCCGGCGCGCAGGAGACCGGAGTGCTTGTGGACGGCTTTGAGCACAGCGGCGAGAAATACGAGGAAACGCAGATTCTGATGAGGGGTTTTGCCCGGCTTTAGAAGGTTCAGTCCGTCGAGGTCGGACGATTCCGCGGTCACCGACATGGACCAGTTGCAGTGCTTGCCGGAGCCATTGATGCCGGCGAATGGTTTCTCATGCAGCACTGCCTGGAGGTGGTGACGAAGCGCCACGCGACGCAGGGTCGCCATGACCAGCATGTTGTGGTCGACGGCGAGATCAGTTTCCTCGAAGTAGGGCGCCATCTCGAACTGGCAGGGTGCTACCTCGTTATGACGCGTCGTAATCGGCACGCCAAGCTTGTAGAGCTCGAATTCCGCCTCGGCGATGCAGCCCTGCACTCGCTCCGGAATTCCGCCGAAGTAGTGGTCCTCCAGCTGCTGCCCGCGCGGCGGCGGCGCGCCAATCAGGGTGCGACCTCCCATCACGAGGTCCGGTCGCATCGCGAAATGCGCGCGATCTATGAGAAAGTATTCCTGCTCGGGGCCAAGCGTGGTGTACACGCGCTGCACACCTTTATCACCGAGCAGCTCGAGAAGCGCGATG
>DATAHM010000088.1:0-17484 GCA_036263215.1 Gemmatimonadaceae bacterium | reverse complement strand
AGGACAGTGACGGATATGGAGCAAGTCTGCGCTCCGCAATCCGCACTAAGTCAGCGATCCGCAGGGCCCTCCGCAGTCTGCACTTAGTCCGCACTCCGCAGTGCACTTGGTCAATTCGTCCGCAATGCAGTTGTCCGCAATGCAGTTGTCCGCAATCCGCAATTAGTCCGCATTCCGCGATGCCGTTAGTCAATACGTCCGCGATGCAGTAGCTCTGAGCTGCGGGCTGACCGGCCGACCGGCTGACTGGAATTGCGTACCGTGGACCGCTCTCCAACCCAAAATGCAAACCGGGCCCGACTCGCCTGTGGCAAGCCGGACCCGGAGTACGCATCGGATGCTCTAAGCGCCTGCTATCCGGCGAGACATGCCGCGCCCGTCCCATCCGACACAGTGTTTATCGGATCGTCCGGATTGTTGGATCCGTTGAAGCCTTCGCCTGCCGGCGGGATGTTCGTGTTCGTCAAGCGCTCGTTCGGATCGTAGTACATGCGCCCCGGTACGGTTTTGCCGGCCTGGGTTGGCGGGAAGTTAGGCGTGCAGGTCCTCTTGTAGTCGTTCCACGCTTCGTGACCCAGCTGAAAATCAGCTATGTACTTCTCGAGCAGGATCTCGTTGAGCAGCGCGCGACCTGCCACGGCTTCTGCGGGAAGACCGTGATTTGCGCGCTCCTCATTGAGCTTGGCGAGCGCCGTCGCTTCGTCGCCCGTGCGGTAGGCTGCCTCCGCCCAGATCAAAGTGTTCTCGTCGTAGGTCACGAACGGCTGCTGGAAATCGGGGCTAAGACGGTCGTTGCTCAGTTTCGTTCCCGCGGCGTTGAAGTATTCCGCGCGACGCGGGTCGTTCCTGCTCTCCAGCAGTGCGACGAACTGCGGATCGGCGATCAGATATCCGGCACGGCCCGCGGTTACCTCGAACTGGTAATAGAAGTTCTGCTCCGCGGCCGCAGTCGTGAAGGCACCGAAGTAATTACCGGCATCCGATGAGATCCCCTGCTGCGCCTCGGCCAGCGCTTGCGCGTAGGCCTGCGGCCGCACCTCCGCTGTGTGCATGTAGAACCGCGCCTTGAGCGTGTGCGCGAGCGCAGTCCACAGCTGGGTGTCGCCAAAGTACACGAGATCCGAAGCAGTCGGTGGCGAGTTGGTTTCCGCATCCGTCGCCATATTTGCAATGGCCGCACTCAGCACTTTCTGCACGGAGTCGTACACGGCGAGCTGGTCGTCCAGCTTCGGGTTGTCCTTGTTTGAAAGCGCTTCTGAATAAACGAGGTTGCCGAAAAGATCGGCTCCGGTTCCCATCGTAATCCCTTCCTGAACCTGCAGGATGCCGAGCAGCGCAAAGTTTTTCTCATCTTTCGCAATCTGCTGCGCGCGAACAATGTCAATGAGACCACCCGCCGCGTAGAGACCGGCATTGAACCCGCTTTGAATCCCTTCGTCGTATAGATAGTTGTAAATGCTCTGATACTGGTTCTGCCCCCCGGCAAACTGGCGCGCCCACATTCCTGTCACACGCGCGGGATCGCTGCCAAGCAGTGCCCAGATCGCCGCTTCCGCGCCGGCAAAGAGCTGGGTCGCGGTCGCGGTGTTCGGACGGTTGGGATCGGTGCTCAAATCTCCGCCCGTCAGGAAGTCGCTCTTGCACCCCGTCAACATCAACGCGGCTGCAGTCACGACGAGATATCGAAGTTTTATCACTGCAATTCTCCTTGGATTACCGGTTGAGGCTGAACGAGACAACGAACGATCTCGTCTGCGGGTTGGCGAACCAGTCGAGGCCTTGTGTGAGATACTCGGAGCCCGCGTTGTTCACTTCTGGATCGAGCCCGCGGTATTTCGTCCACGTCTTGAGATTCCGTCCCGCAATCCGAACATCGGCCGAGGAAAAGCCGGTGAGGCGCTTGAGGAACGGCTGATCCAGCGAGAACGTCAGCGACAGCTCACGGAGCTTGGCGAAGCTGCCGTCTTCCATGAACTGCTCGGACGGACCGGAGAAGCCTCCGCCCGTACCGACGATGCTCATCCAGTTTTCCCAGTCTTCCGGTGTCTTCAATCCCGCGACGCCAGCGCCTGGGCCGGCGACGTACGGATATATGTCCGTGTCGTAGTTCACTCCATACTGACCAACGGTGTTGCGGCGATCTGTATCGACGTGCGTTCCGAAGACGTACAGCGCGCCACGAGTTCCGTTGTAGACGTCGCCACCCTTTCTCACGTCGAGGAGTCCCGACAGCGTCACTCGGTTCTTTACCTTGAGCGACGTGGTATACGACATCGTGTAGTGAGGGTGCGGGTCGCCGATCACTCGCACCTGAGGATCGGTGATTGGCAATCCATCGGGCCCGAGGAACAGCGCGTTGGGCTTGTATCCACCTGGCGTTGCCGCGCACAGCGCATCGATATCCTGAAGCGTGTTCCCGCCGCCGATTCCAGGAACGGCGACGTGGCTCCCGCGCCCGCAGTGCACGAATGCCGTGCCGATGATCACGCCCGGGGCGTACCCGAGCACGTCCGCACCCTCGGCTTCGCTCGCGCCGAACCCCTCGAGCAGATCGAAGATCTCCGCCCCGCCGAGGCTCGTGACGTTGCCCTTGTTGCGACCGTACTGCACGCCGACTTCCCACGCGAGATTTTCGGTGGTGAACGGGCGCGCGTTGAGCGTGAGCTCGACGCCCTTGTTGCTCAGGGCGCCGGTGTTCTTGAAAGCGCTCGTGAAGCCGGTGCCGGCTGCATTTACCGTGATCGGCAGAATAACGTCGGTCGATCGCTTGTTGTAGACGACGGCAGAGAGATCAACTCTCTGGTTCAGAAAGCCGAAGTCGCCGCCGAATTCGTTCTCGCGCTGCAGCTCGGGCTTCAGTGCCGGATTGCCGACGCGCAGACTGCTCGTGATTCCCGGCACTCCACCGATCGACGTTTTCAGCGCGTCGCCGTACCCTGACCCGAATTGCGTCACGGTGCTTAGAGCGTTCAGAGCGGCGTACACATCCGGCTCGCGGCCTGTTTCGCCGTAGGCCGCACGCAGCTTTGCAAAGCTGAGGAGGCCGGTTTGATCGCCGCCATGGAGCAAGTTGGAAATGGTCCACGCAGCCGACGCCTTATAGAAATTGTGCCGCCGCTGCGATGCGCCGAACGTCGAGAACCCGTCGTTGCGCATGCCTGCGTTCAGGTAGAGCTGGTTGTAAAGATTCAGCTCCGCCTGTCCGAAATAACTCTCGATGTGACGCAGTGATTTGGACTCGAGCCCCGTCTGCGAGACGGTGTTCTCGATCGCGAGCGGTGCTGGCGCGATGAGTCCCTCGCCCTGGCTCGACAACGCGCGGTAACGTCTGGAGTTGAGGTTCTGCCCCACCGTCACCGTACCATTCAGGTTTTCGCTCCGCGACCACGTCGCTGCAGCGAGCAGGTTGTGATCGATGACGAGATTCGTCTGGTCGGCGCGGATGACGCTTCCAGCCGCGTCGTTCGCCGACGTCAGCGGCAGAGCCTGCAAGCGAGAGTCGTCGTAGTAGTCGCCGCCCAGAGTCTCCTTTACGCTCAACCAGGTGAGCGGACGCCAGTCGATGTTGAAATTGGAGATGGCGCGCCCGAGCTCGCTTCGATTTCCCGGGCTATTGATGACGAAGAACGGATTATCGTAGTACGCACAGCACCCAAAGGCCTCGACGCTGGTCGGGTTCGGAAAGCGATAGGTGCGCTGGAGACCGCGGTCAGTCAAATAATTGGTATTGTTGAACGCGGGCGGTGTTCTGAGAGCGCCCAGTAACAATCCCGAGACATCGTTGCCGTGCTGGACGAAGTTTCCGCGGGAGTCGACGTAGTTGAAATTGCCGCCGAGGGTGAGCTTGCTGCCGACCTCCTGGGTTGCCTTGAGACGGAAACTCGCTCGGTTGTACTTGTTGTTCGGCCCCTTCACGACGCCCACCTGATTCGTGAGGCCAACCGACGAGAAGAAGCTCGTGCGATCGTTGCCGCCCGATACCTGAATGTTGTTGTCGGCGGTGGTACCGGTCTGAAATAGCTCGTCGATGTGGTTGTAGGTCGGCGTACCCGCGGGCAGTGCTGCTCCCCATGACGTCCGGCCAGCGATTGGAGCGCAGTCAGGCGTGTCGGCGCAGGTTGCCGCCGCGTCAGGGATCGGCGCCGGAACACCCTTGACCGTGCGCGCGAGCGAGCCCTGGGCATAGTCGTGCTGCAGGAAATCCACGAGACGCGCGTTGTCGAAGTTCACGGTTGACGAGAGACTGACGCGCGTCGGGCCCGTGTGACCGCGTTTCGTCGTGATGAGGATGACGCCGTTGGCGGCGCGTGCGCCGTAGATCGCCGATGCTGCCGACCCTTTGAGGATCTCGATGTTTTCGACATCGGCTGGATTGATGTCAGCCGCCCGGTTCGGAGTTGCAATTCCGCCTTGCCGGTCTCCCAGCGATCCGCCGTTCACGGCTAGCGTCGCGGTCGAGACCGTCTGATTGTCGATCGGTTGACCATCGACCACGAACAGGGGCTGATTCGTGCCGGTGAGCGACGCCGCGCCGCGGATCTGCACCGAAGCGCCCGCACCGGGCTCACCCGACTGCGTGCGAACGACCACATTGGGCGCCTTCGCCGCCAGTGCGGATACAATGTTCTGCGGCTCGGACGCGCGCCGGATCTTGGAGCTGTCGACGGAATTGATGGTCACGCCGAGCCGCTCACGCGTGGTGGATGTGCCGGCGCCCGTCACCACGACTTCGCCCAGGTGAAATGGATTTACGGCGAGGGTGAAGCTTTGGGTCACCGTTCCGCCCGGCGTCAGGGTGATCGGAGCGGAGCGCGCCGAGTATCCGATCACGCGCGCGGTCAGCGTGACCGTGGCGCCATTTGCCCGGCTCGCGGGCACGACGAAGGTGTAGGAACCGTCATCGTTGGTTTGCGTCCCGAAGTTCATTTCGGGAATGAACACACTTGCGCCTCCAAGAGGCGCTCCGGCATCGCTCGTTACACGGCCCGTCACAGTCGTTCCGCTCTGGGCAAACGCTGTAGACGCCGTCAACGCGAATGCGCAGATGGCTGACAAGAGTAGTTTTCGCATACTGCTCGACTCTCCTCGGTTGAGTTGTAACCGCAATGTGAGAGTGAGCGTAAATGCGTGTAAGACATTCCGCGGTGCCGAAGCTGTCAGGGATTTGTAGTTGCGTTGTATACAAATTGTCCGGGTAGCTGCTGGCTGGGGCGCAGGAATCCTCGGCGCGGCCACGCGATGATCGGCTTGACGTAAGGTGTGGGGACACGCGTCCAGATCGCGCCAGGTTTTACAATTCGCATACATCTTCCGCCGAGCGGATTTCCGCCGCGCGAGATATTGTATTGGCTGGATCACCCGTCCAATACGATGTCTATCCTCCGTGCAATGCGTACATACGGAGCACGGCCACTGCTTCTTGGTGGCGCGCTTCTGGGTATTGTCGTCGTTTCCGCGCTTGCCGTGCGGGAATCGATGATCAATGCGCGGGAGCGCAAAGAGGCGGCGGAGCGTACCGTGCGAGACTATGCGAAGTTCGCCAGCTACATCTACACATCGCGCGCGTATTCGTTCGCGCGTGAGCGGACGTTATTCCAGGCATACATCCCGATCCATCCGAGCGAGCCGTGGGTAGCGAGCGCTCTGCCCGCCGCCAGCGTTCTGGCCTCCGTCCCGGATAGCACCGAAAAGTGCGGTTCTCCATCGGAATGGCCCATCTACAGGTTCCGGGTCACGCTCCCGTCGCACACGGTCACCTACGCCGGCGGCACGCCTGCACCGACAATAGAGCCGATCATCCGCGACTCGCTGCCGAAGCTTGCCGCAGACCCCTCCATCCGCGCCGCGCGATTTGGCTACCTCTTCGTCGATGCGCCAGGTGGGCGTGAGACAGTTGCATATGCACCGGCGTACGATTCTGCTGACAAGCTCTTGGCGGTCTATGGATATCGATCGTGTTACGGCGTGCGCGACACTATGGATTTCGCGCAAATGTACAGAGTCGTGCGAGTTCTTCCGCCGATGATTCCGGGTTATGCGGAGGAAGGAGTCAAGGCTCCGCCAATGAGCTGGACCGTCGGCCGGCGGAAGATCAAAGGGTGGTGGCCATATGGGATGCCGGCTGAATCCCTGCTCACCCTGACTGTCACCGACATGCATCGCCAGAGGATCTACCAGGCGCCGCGTGGAGGACCGACCTCCGATTTTGATGGAGTGAGCCCGCTCTCCTTCATCGGAGGCACGATCTACACGGTATCGTTGAGGCCCGACGTCGCGCGATTTCTGGTAGTCGGCGGAATTCCAAAATCGCGGGTGCCTGCGTCCCTGCTGTTGCTGGCCGCCAGCATCGTCCTCGCCATTGCGGGGTTTGCTTCCCTTCGCAGTGAAGTTCGCCTCGTGCAGGCCCGCGAACGCTTCCTCGCGAACGTGTCGCACGAGTTGCGCACTCCACTGCAGCAGATCCTAATGTTCGTACAGCTGCTGCGGCTCGGCCGCACCCGCTCGGATTCCGAGCGCGAACGGTCGCTCGAGATAATCGAGACCGAAACGCATCGCTTGATCGCGCTGTCTAATTCGGTGCTCGCCGCGGCGAAACCAGGGACGCCGCTCAAGTCCACGGCGTTCGATGTTGCGAATGTTGCCCGAACGGCCGCCGATTTCTTTACCCCTCTCGCCCAGGCTCGCAAGATGTGCATCGATGTCGACATCCAGGCACCGCTCGTAGCACGGGGCGACCCCAGCGCACTGCGCCAGATTTTGGTCAATGTCCTGGATAACGCCGCGAAATACGGCCCGACGGGACAAACCATCACCATTGGCGCTCGCGAGGACGACAAGCTCGTTCGCCTCTGGGTCGACGATTCGGGCCCGGGCATTCCGGCCTCCGAGCGCGATCGGGTGTGGAAGCCATTCGTTCGCCTGGGGGGCACTGTCGATGACAGCACCGGAGGCGCGGGACTTGGTCTGGCAATCGTCAGGGATCTCGCCACGGCGATGGGCGCGCACGTTTATCTCTCCGATGCACCCTCGGGTGGCACCCGCTTCACTCTCGAGATGCTCGGCGCAACCAACGGAAGCGCTCCGTGACGCAGTCGTGGCAACACAGCGTGTCGAACGATGCGGACACGGCGCGTTCGATCCTCATTCTCGAGGACAACGAAACTCTCGCGCTCGGACTCCGAACGAGTCTCGAGGTCGAGGGTTACAAGGTGGAATGCATCGCCAATGGCGACGACGGTCTGAGGTGGCTGCAGAAGAATGACCCCGACCTCATTGTCCTCGACCTGATGCTTCCCGGCAGCAACGGTTTCGAGGTGCTGCGTCGATATCGCGCAAATGGTGGTTCAGCCGCGGTTCTAATTCTTTCCGCGCGCGATCAGGAAGTCGACAAGGTCCAGGGATTTCGCATCGGCGCCGACGACTACGTCGTGAAACCCGTGGGCGTCCTCGAATTTCTAGCGCGAGTGGAGGCAATCATTCGCCGGATATCGCACGCGCGGAGAGGCGGTGCGACCGGGACGGACGCACCACGCGCATCACAGCTCCGCTTCTCTGACATTGTCGTCGACCTCCGCACACGGACCGTGATGCGCTCGGGCACTCCCATCGAGCTAAGCCCGATGGAATTCGATTTTCTCGCCTACCTGATCGAATCCGGCGGAGACATAGTCTCCCGTGAAACGCTGATGCAGCAAGTGTGGCGGTACAGCCTTGGGGTAACTTCTCGCACCGTGGATCAGCACGTCGCCAGACTGCGGAACAAGCTCGAGCCCGATCCCGCGCAACCGCGGCACCTCATCACCGTGCGGAAAGCCGGCTATCGATTTCAGCGATAGCTACTGTTTGGCTCTGCGGTGATAGAAAAAATCGTACTGCGTCGTCCACGTCTTTCCGCCGTCCTTCGACGCCTCCGAATGCTGCCGCACCGTCCCGCTGTCGATTGGCGTGAAAGTCAGGCGCTGCACTGCAAGTGAATCAGCATCATCCCTGATGAAGAACGCGAGGCTTTTGCCATCGAACTCGCTCGAGCGATACTCGCCCACTCCGCCGTCCTGGCCAATCCAGAACTGCTGCCATTGGTGACGCGCGGGATTGTACGCGTTGAGGCTCTTACCGTGTCCACCACGGCCGCTGGTCCAGTTCTCGAGAATGGCGCAGCCGCCGCTCACAGACTCGATAACGCTGCTGCCAACCGGAGTGCCGCCTTCAGTGGTGACATTCCACTCGCCAATCCAGAAGTCAAATCGGTGGCGCTCGATGTCGTTTGCGCAGGGCGTCGGTGCCGGCTGCTGTGACTGGGCGCCGGCGAGGCTCGCACATAGTGCGATGATGAGCGGCTGAATCAAACGCAGGCGCAGCCGCGCTAACCGAATAACGCTCGGGTTGATTGGGTGACTCTTAGACATAGGCTTCGGTTAGCGGGCTCACGCGTGCAGCTTTCAGTCAATCCTCGGAAAATACGGCGCGACTATCGACAGCCCCGATGCTTTTCGCCAGGCAATCCACAGGTCGCGGAGAAACGCCTTTTCCATTCTGCGCAGCGCGGACAGGTGACAACGCTTCGAGGCCCACCCAGGCCGAAACGTTGCCAGCCTGCCGCGCTCTTCATCATAGAAGGAGCGGTAGTCGCTCCGACAACGCAGCATCGAGACTCCAATCAGGTAGCACGACTTCCTCGCCTCCGCATCGTAACCCGCGCGGCCGCCGAGCAGACTGCGCCTCGGCGCTACGCGTGTCGGGTTAGCGGGGTCATCGACGCGTACGAGCTCACCGGCGCAAATGGATCCGGAGCGCGCGCTGTGCCTCTCCTGGCTGCGATAGCCTAGAGGATAGGCGACCTCGAAACCGCACTCGGCGCACCTGTAAGCGGCGCCGGGTATGGTGCTGAGGCCGCAGTAGGCCCAGAAAGAGGATGGTGTTTTTGCTCGGGTGATGTCGAGCCGCGACAAGAGACGCGCAGCGAGGAGGACGCCGACGCCTTTTACTCCGGACAGCCACGGCCACACGGGATGATTCTCGACGGCTTCGGCGAGAGCTGCCGCGGCTTCGGCTTCGCCACGAACAGCGCGCGCATAAGCATGTTCAAGAATCCGCGGAGCGCCGACCGTCTCACCGCGAGATACGGCTTTGATGAGTATATGCGGATTCTCGGCCGCGGCTGTGCTGGCCGAGCTCGATCTACCCTGAAAGATTGCGCGCAAGCGCTCCCCGTGCGCTATGCGCGAGCGCTGCGCTTCCTCGAAGAGCTGATACAGGAGTCTGAGCTCCGAACCAGAGAACGAGTCGTTGAACTCAGGAGGAACGTGTTCGAGCGAAGTGGCCATGCACCCTGGGTTGGCGATCGGAATTGAAACTCCCGAACGCTACAATCCGGCGCGCTCGCACATTGTCTACATCCAGTAAAGGAGTTGCGACTGTTGTTTGGGTCGTTTGCCCCGGTAGAAACCGCCTAGAACAGCCGCATATAGCGACACGAGTTGAGCACGACAAGCGTGCTCATTGACAACGCGATCAGACCGGCGCCGAGGACAACGAAGATGTAACCGAACGAAGGAGGCACACGGGTGTGTCTCCGCAGCGGCATTCCGAAGAGTTGCGCGATCCCGACGCGCGCCAGAGTCATTCCTGCCGAGACGACGTGGACGCCGACCGCGGTAATCATAGCCGCGAGCAGCGCACCTTCTAGCCAGAGGTAAACCCGAAGCCCCGGCGTGGACCACTCACCGAGTACGAAAAGATCCGCCGGCGAGCCACCTGTGAGGTCTGATAGAAGAGACAACGCGACGACGCACATCCCGATGAGAATCAGAATCCAGAACGAAATGGACCGCGGTGTAAACCCGTTTTCAAAGGTGTCGACCATCACTCCTCCGTTCGACGCTTCCGGGAGGACGACCAGCCGCCGAACGCTGCAACTGCTTCAGGAGCAGTACGGTCGCGTCCAGTTTTGTCTTTGGGTAACTGTTAGCGGTATCGTGATAGATGGTGTCGAGCTCAAGTCAGTTTCGACCACAAGTATCCCCCTGCCGGCCGTTATCAGTTCGAAGTACCCGTTCAGGTTGGTTCCGCTGCGGTCACTGAGTTCACCTTCGGCAAGAGTTCCCTGAGTAGGCGCCTCGAGCGCGAGGTCCGCGAGGACGACTGAAGGGTTCTGGGCGTCTCTGAACGAGGCGCTAAGAACGTGAGACTGCAATGTCGGACCGATGAGGAGGTAATGCATCGACTTGCTCGGATCTGAGTCGCGCTGCTCGAACAGGGTGACTTCGCCTGAAACAGAATCCGCGTCTGTCAGCGCTTGTCCTGACGCCTCGAGCGATCGCAGCTCATAAATGCAACGCCCGTCGAGAAGCATGCAGCTCGACGCCAGGAGTGCGAGGAAAAGCAACCCAACTCCGCTTGCCTCTCGATTCCACCTCGTCAGCACGCGTCGAATCTTTCGACAAGCGTGCTCCCTCGCGAGGAGTGACTCATTCCGACCTGTGTGTTGCCGCCGATGAGATACACCGAACCGCGAAAAGGCACCGCCCGCGCATAGTTTCTCGCGACGCGCATCGGCACTGCATCTCGCCACACATTTTCAGTGGTGTCCAGTTTCAGCACTTCGCTGAGCGTCGACCTGGTTGCCTGCGACTCTCCACCAAATACGTAAATGGTTGCGCAGTATGCCGCAGCTCCCGCCGTACCCCTCGCCGGAATCTCAGGACCTCTCGACCATGTATCCGTAGCCGGATCATAGATCTCGACGTCGCCAAAATCTGTCGGGCCGCTGCGGCCCCCGATCGAGTACAGTTTCCCACGATACACCACTGCCGCCGGACTTCCCTTCGCGCGCGAAAGCGGTGCGCGAGTAGTCCAGGTGTTAGTGGCAGGATCGTACTCGTAGTGGTCCGCCAGCGTCGATTGCGAATTTCCGCCGCCGATAACGTGAATCCGCCCATCCATCACGACCGCCGCGTGACCGCCGCGCGGCGCTGGCAACGGTGCCGCGCTCGACCACAACCGCGTCGCTGTGTCGTACACCAGCACGTCGGCGGTTGGCACGTTGGTAACACCCTTGAAGCCACCGATGACGTAGATGCGGCTTCCGATCGCGACCGCCGCGGGTGCATTCAGGCCGTCGCCCGGCAGTGTGGTGATATCACTCCAGCCGCTGCCGTCGAAACGCTCGACAGCGAGCACCGGCGCGCCGCCTTCTCCCGTACCGCCAATCGCATAGATCGCGCGTCCGGTGCTCGCGACAGCGTGCGCGGACCGGGCGTGTCGCATCGATGAGACGTCGTGCCACGTCTCGATGGGAGTCGAAGCCGTCGGGTCCTTTGGAAGCCGGCCGGCACAGGCAACGCTGAGGGCGCTCGCGCACGCTGCGAGCATTGGAATTGCTTTTTTCATGGGAAGTAAACGAGAGATACAGTTGGTGCTTCGGAGCCCACTGAGAGTGGAATTTGCGCGCCACGCCGGCGACTCACACGTCGCAGATCTCGAACGCTTCTCTCAGTGAAGTCAACGGATCGCGAGTCGGAACAAACTCGTGCGCCACAAACCCGGTGAAGCCCGTATCCGCGATTGCCTTCATTACCGCGCGCCAGTTGAGCTCCTGGCTGTCGTCGATCTCATGCCTCCCCGGCACGCCGCCAGTATGGTAGTGGCCGATATACTCGTGATTCTGGCGGATCGTCCGGATCACATCGCCTTCCATGATCTGCATGTGATAGATGTCGTAGAGGAGCTTCACCCGCGGCGACGCGACGCCTTTCATGACCTCCACACCGAACGCGGTGTGATCCCCCGCGTAATCCGGGTGATCGACCTTCGAGTTCAGTAGCTCGACGCAAATATTGATGCCCTCCTCCTCCGCGAGCGGCGCGATTTTTTTGAGGCCCTCAATCGCGGCCGGGATTGCCACCGCATCGCTTCGGCCCTCACGATTACCGAACATCGCGATGAGATTGGGAACTCCAGCCCGTTTTGCGATCGGCAGCGCAGTTTCGAGCTCGCGCACCAACATCGGATGGCTCGCCCGATTGATAAATCCATTGGTGAGAAAGTCCTGACGATCGGCGGCATACCCCATGGAACAGGTCAAGCCGTGATCGCGCACGACGTTCCAGTCGCTCTGCTGCAGCAGGTCTATTCCCGAGAGGCCGATCTTCTTTGCCGCCTCGCACAGCTCGGGGAGCGGGATCTTCCCGTAGCACCACCGCGACGCCGACTGCTTGAGCCGTCCGCTCAGCTGCCTCGCACGCTTCCGCTTTGCTAGCACAGAGTGCTCAGGATCGGCAATCGCCAACGTCCCCACCGCAACCGCGGCCAGCATCTCACGTCGAGTCACGTTTTCTGTCACGCAAAAATCCTCAGCAAGGGTTAGCCGTGCTCGACCTTTCAGGGAAATCCCGCACTCTATTTCGCGCCCGGCGCATTCGCCGTCAATACTTTCCGCGCACCCAACTTTACTCTATACAGCCCGTTGCACGAGCGGTATTTTTTTTCGCCGATCATTTGCGGCGATCACCCAATTTTTTCTTTCACGTGAGAGCGCATTGTGACTACTGACGCAAACACGTACGACGCCATTGTCGTTGGCTCTGGTATCTCCGGCGGCTGGGCCGCCAAAGAGCTCACCGAGAAGGGCCTCCGAGTTCTGGTCCTCGAGCGCGGTCAGAACATCGAGCACATCAAAGACTACGTCAACGCCACCAAGAACCCGTGGGATTATCCGCACCGAGGCGGTCGCACCGTCGCCATGGAGGAAGCCTATCCGGTTCTGAAACGTGACTACGCGCTTAACGAAAAGAATCTCTCCTACTGGGCATCGGACAAGGACTCGCCGTACACCGAGGTCAAGCGCTTCGACTGGTATCGCGGTTACCACGTCGGCGGCCGCTCACTCATGTGGGGTCGCCAGAGCTACCGGTGGAGCGACATCGACTTTGAGGGAAACCTCAAGGACGGAATCGCCGTCGATTGGCCCATTCGCTACGCCGACCTCGCGCCGTGGTACGACCACGTCGAGAGACACGCCGGAATTTCGGGCTCGCACGAAAATCTTCCGCAGTTGCCCGACGGACAGTTCCAGCCCGCAATGCCGCTGAATTGCGCCGAGGACATGATCTCGCAGCGTGTGAAGAAGCTGTTCGATGGCAAACGCCACATCATTCCCGGACGCGTCGCCAATCTCACTCAGCCCAAGCCCGGCCGCTCGCAATGCCAGTACCGCGACGCCTGCTGGCTCGGATGTCCCTACGGCGCCTACTTCAGCACTCAATCCTCGACGCTCCCGGCGGCCGCCAAGACCGGGCGCCTCACTCTCAAGCCTTTCGCCATCGTCAGCGAAGTTCTGTACGACAAGGACAAGAAGCGCGCGACTGGTGTCCGGGTTCTCGACGCGGTCACCGAGCAGACGAGCGACTACAGCGCCCCCGTGATCTTCCTCTGCGCGTCGACGCTCAACTCGACGTGGTTATTGCTGCGGTCCGCCACCGACGTCTGGCCTGGTGGACTCGGCAGCAGCTCCGGCGAGCTCGGCCACAATCTGATGGATCACCACTTCAGAGTCGGCGCTCAGGGCAGCATCGAAGGGCTGGAGGACAAGTACACCTACGGCCGCCGTCCGAACGGTTTCTATATTCCGCGCTATCGCAATCTCAATGGTGAGAAGCGCCCGTATCTGCGCGGCTTCGGGTACCAGGGTGGCGCAGGACGCGGCGGCTGGTCCCGCGCGGTCGCCGAGCTCGGCGTGGGTGGTCAGTTCAAGGACGCAATGTCGCAGCCCGGAGGATGGACGATCGGCGCGACGGCATTCGGCGAGATGCTTCCCAATCACGCGAACACCGTCACGATCGATCAAAACCGCAAGGACAAGTGGGGCCTGCCCGTGCACAAGATCGATTGCGCGACTGGCGAGAACGAAGCGCTCATGCGGCGCGACATGGCGAACGACATGGCGGAGCTGCTCGACCAGGCCGGCGTCAAAGACGTGGAGATGTACAATGCGCCGTGCTTCCCTGGTATGGGCATCCACGAGATGGGCACGGCACGGATGGGACGCGATCCCAAGACGTCGGTGCTCAACTCCCACAATCAGGTCTGGGACGCGCCGAACGTCTTCGTCACCGACGGCTCCTGCATGGTGTCAACGGCCTGTCAGAATCCATCGCTCACCTACATGGCACTCACCGCGCGCGCGGCAGACTACGCCGTCAACGAGCTCAAGCGTCGCAACCTGTGAACGGAGAATCATCAATGTCTGTAGCTGAAGAACCCATCGACGCGGAGCTAATCAGCCGGCGGGAAGCGATCATGCGCGTCACGGCGATTCTTGGCGGCGTCGCGTTCGTTGGAAGTACCGCGCTCCTCTCTGGCTGCCGGCCGGACGCTGGGAAGTCCACCGCCGCTGACACCAGCAACGCCAAATTCTCGCCGGACGATGTCGCATTTCTAGACGAAGTGGCCGACACTATCCTCCCGCCGACGAGCACGCCCGGTGCAAAAGCCGCGAAGACGGGCGCGTTCATGGCGCTCATGGTTCGCGACACCTATTACCCCGACGATCAAAAGCGCTTTCGCGATGGGATGCGAAACATCGAGGACGCGACTCAGAAGGCCTACAACGTTTCTTTCATGAAGGCCACGCCAGCGCAGCGACTCGCAATCCTCACTCCCATGGACAAGGAGCAGTGGGCGCAAAGCAAGGCGCAGGCGGATGCGGATCGCAAGAAAGCTCTCGCGCACCTCGGCGAGGAGCGCAAGGAGTCAGCACCAGGCACCGATGTCGGCGCAACCACGGCTGTCCAGCAGAACACCGGCCACCATCCTTTCCGTCTGATCAAGGAGCTCGCGCTCCTTGGCTACTTCACCTCGGAGATCGGGTGCACCCAGGCGTTGCGTTATGCCGAAACTCCCGGACGCTACGATCCTTGCGCTCCGTACAAGCCGGGTGAAAAGGCCTGGGCGGGCCACGCCTAGCATTCCGCGGCCGGAGATCTTTCTCCCAGCTCCGGCCCTGTAACCCGCGTGACCTGAATGCCGTAAGGCTCTCATGAAAACTCAAGCCCATCCCGTGCCCACTACCCAGGCCGCGCCGGTTTTCACAACGGTGGGGCCGGATGGACAGGCTCAGACACTCGGCGTTCCCAATTCGCGCGCTGAAATCCGAAATCTCATCAGGCAGCGCGAGGCAATTTCGGATCAGTTAACCAACGTTAGCGAGCGCAGAAGCGAGCTTTCGACCGAGCTCCAGGGAACGGTTGACGAAGTTGCGCGCACCGGCCTCGAGCAGCGAATCAGCCTGCTCGACAAGCGCATCCTGCAGCTCGAGACCGATCTCGCCACCACGGGGCAACAGCTCGCGCTGGCGCCCGCATCTCTTGTCTCGTCGACCGGAGAGCCGTCGAGACCTGCGGACAACGAAGACTTCGCGAAGGGAATCGCGACTGGCGGAATCCCCGTTCTCGCCATCGTCGCAGTGGTGTTGCTCGCGTCCCGGGGCCGTCACAGACGCATTGATCGGAAGACCCAGCCCCAGCTACCAAACGAGGCACTCCAGCGGCTCGAGCGCCTCGAGCAGGGCATGGAAGCAATCGCAATCGAGATCGAAAGGGTTTCCGAGGGTCAACGATTCGTCACGAAGCTGCTTTCTACGCGCGAGAATCCAGCCCCCACTGAAACGGTCTGACGCTCGCGCGGACGAGCCAACGGCGCTCGGGTCCTGAATTCTTCCAGCCATCCAATACAATGCGATTCGTTAACGCTCTGCTCTTTTTCACACCCGCGCTGTTCGTTGCTGCAACCGGTGACGCGGTGACCGCCAAGGCCCAGGCCGCGGGCCGCGCGATCGCTCTCGCACCAATTGTCGATGCGCATCAACACCTGCGGAGCCCGGCAGCGGCTGCGAACTCGTCCGACCAGCCGCCTCCCCGGGTCTCACTTCCACCCGAGCTCGACGCATTCCTCCAGGCTCGGATCAAGGCCGAGATGGATAAGTCCGCGCTCGCCACGCTTTACACGGAGCACGCATGGCTCCTCCAGTCCTTCGATCCGGCCTGGATCCAGACGCGTGATTCCATCGCCGACTGGTGGTCGGGCGCCACCGACTCGCCCTACGGTCTCGATCCAATCGGTTATGGGCTCAACGGAAACGCCGCATTCATAGTGGCGTATCTCACCGATACCAAGACCGGTCATCGCGACGCGCACATTGCGATGTCCCTCACACGGGAAAATGAGGGAAAGTGGCGCATCACCACCGAGACCCTCACCATGGGAGAGCCGCGAACCGTCCATCCGATCACGAGCGACTATCTCGTCTCGCTCCTCGACTCCGCTCACGTTCGACGCGCGCTGGTGCTTTCGATTGCATATCAGTTCGGCCCCGATCGCAACGAGAATCCGGGCGAATATCCAAAGGTTCGCGCCGAAAATGATTGGACCGCCGATCAGGTCGCGAAATATCCGGATCGACTCCGCGCTTTCTGCAGCTTCAATCCGCTGCGCAGCTACGCCCTCGAGGAGCTCGATCGTTGCGCAAAGAGCGGCCGGTTTCGCGGATTAAAGCTTCACTTCGGAAACTCCGGCGTCGATTTCAGCCAACCGTCGGATGTGGAGGCGGTCGCGAGAGTTTTCCGCGCAGCCAACGAGCGCAAAATGCCGATAGTGGTGCACTTCTCGCCCCGTGGTGGTGTTCCGTATGGACGCCAATTCGTGCAGACCTTTTTTGACAAGGTTCTGCCCGGCGCGCCGGACATCCCGATTCAGATCGCGCACCTCGCGAGCCAAGGCCATCTCGACGAGCGTACGGATTCCGCGCTGACGGTATTCGTCGATCGCATCAAGGCTCACGACCCGCGCGCGAAAAACCTCTGGTTTGATGTGGCGACCGCAGTTACGCGGGAGACGTCGCCGAAAGCTGCCGCTCATGTGGCAGCGGTGATTCGAGACCTCGGCGTGGACCGCATTCTTTACGGCTCGGATACGCCCGACAAGGACCACCTGACGCCGGCGACTGGGTGGGCAGCTTTCTACGAGAAAGTTCCTCTCACCGACGCCGAATTCCGGACGATCGCCAACAACGTGCCGCCATACGCGCGATAGTAGCTACGCGTGGCCGAGCGCGGACCGGAGACCCGCTTCGTCGAGAATCTCATAGCGCCCGCCGCCCCTCGACGCGATGAACCCCGCGCGAGCTAAACCCTGAAGCTCGCGCACCAACACCTCTCGCACCGTGCCCAGCTCCTCGGCCACGTGTTGCTGCGTCATTCCCATCGAGATCGTGGATCTGCCAGCCAGCGCATGACGCTCGAGCAGAAAAGCGATCAGCCTGCTCTTGACGCTCCGCGCTGAGCGATCGTTGAGTCGCGCCACCAAAGCCGCGACGCGAAGAGCGAGCCTGCGCGCGAGGATGAATCCGATCGCCGGCGATTCGTGCATCGCCGCTTCCAACGCCGCACGATCGAGCAGCGCGCAGCGCGTCGGCTCCGACGCAATCGCCGT
>DATAHM010000087.1:0-6304 GCA_036263215.1 Gemmatimonadaceae bacterium | reverse complement strand
CACGGGGACGCCCACCGCATCAACAACCTGGGGTACGAGAGCCATCGTTCCGAGCTGGCCCGAGAAGTCAGTCGCCAGGAAATTGCCGCGATGACCGCCCGCCTCCAATCCAGTCGCGATGACAGCATCGGCGCCGCGCTCTTGCAGCCAAACGGCTTCTCTGACGGTGGTAGCCGTCGAAATTACCTTTGCACCCGTGCGTTTGACGCGGTCGACGAGTCCGGGCGATGGCAGACCAAAATGAAAACTGACGATCTCCGGCCGAAAGTCTTCGACCACCGCGCAATAGGCGTCGCCGAATGGAGCGCGTCTGGTACCGGCGATTCGCATCTCGGGGTCCAAGCCCTCCTCGGCGTAGTATCGGGATAGTCTTTCCTTCCATGCAGCCTGTCGAAGGGGATCGTCGCCGGGGTCCTGGTGCGAAAAGAAATTCACATTGATCGGACGACTTGTCCTCGCGCGCACGGTCTCGAGCGCCTGGCGCAGATCTTCTGGGGTGTATTGAGCACCCGGCAGAGAGCCGAGACCGCCGGCCTCGGCCACGGCGATCACCATTTCCGGTGTTGTTGCACCCGCCATCGGCGCCTGGATGATCGGAAGCTCGATCTTGAATAGCTTCAGCAGCCGGCTGGTCCTCTGCTCCATGCTTTCAAGTTAGTATCGTGCTTTGTGCGACGCTTCTTGCTTCTCTCACTGGCTCATGTCTACCGAATCAACGAAGACCGGCGACGATGCCGGAACCCAGGATGAAATTCGCGAGCGCGTAATTCGCCTCGCCTTTGGCGGCGACGCGCAACGCTTCAACGAGTTTATACAGGTCTTGCGCGATGCTACGCCGGATGGCGTGGACGTCATCCTGCGTGGCAGCTCCGTTACGGGACACAAATGGGGCTCTGACGAACCCTTTGACGCCGATGGTCCGGGCACCAGTGATCTCGATGTGACTTTTGTGGGCGGCGACATGGTAATGTTGTTTCGCGAATTCCACATTCCCGGTATCCATTCCGTTCCGCTGAGCGAGCAACACCCGTTCGCGTCGCCAACCCTCGGCCCGCTGCGCGAGCGCCTTTGCGCGATGACAAAACGGCCGGTGAACCTGCAGGCAACTACATCACTCGTGCAGTATGTTCGCGACATCTCGATGAGTCAGCCTTACCTCGTTCTTTTCAAGAAGCCAAAGGCCGACTAGGCTTGCGCGTTCTCACCTACAACATTCGCGAGGGCGGAGTCGGTCGCGCCGAAAAGATCGCTGAAGTAATCAGCGCCGCCACTCCGGACGTCGTGGCGCTTCAGGAGGCGAGAGATCCAGTCGTGGTGGAGCGCATTGCGAGGCTGGCGGGATTTCGCTCTTTTGGCTCGCGGCGATCTCACTCGACCGGATTTCTGAGCAATGTTCCAGTAATCGATCACCAGTGGCGCCATCCTCCGAGGACCAGGCACGCGGTGCTGGAGGTCAAGCTTGGTGATGGATTTCCCCGACTATTCGTGCTGCATCTTCGTGCGTGGTTCTCCAACTGGACGGAGCGCCAGAGAGCACGCGAGCTCCGCGGCTTGCTCGACGGGATCCAGGAACAGCTGAAACGCGAGAACCACGCATTCGCCTTTCACATCCTGGCCGGCGATTTCAATGCGTTGGCGCCGGGTGAGAAGCTCGATTCGTCACATATGCCGGCGTGGATACGCGGGATGATCTGGCTGAGCGGCCGCGACATCGCGCGCACGACGATCGAAATGATGCAATCTCATGGCTACATCGATGCGTGGCGCGCACTCAATGCCGATCACGAGAAGGAACCGGGATACACGTTCCCGGTGTGGGATCCGCACGTCCGGCTCGACTACGTTTTCACACCCGCGCAATTCGCGTCGCGGTTCGTCCGGTGCCAAGTTCAGCGCTCACCGGAAGCCGTACGAACGGCGTCCGATCACTTTCCACTGCTCGTTGATATCTCGACCGAGTAATCAATCCATGAGGTACCATGCCTGCCCGACCTCCCCGCATGACTGACAAGAGCAACCTCACGCGGCGCGAATTCCTCGCTGCTTCGGCGACAGGGCTTTTCGCGCTGAGGGGCGAGTGGTGGAACGCCCGCTGGCCTGGTGAATCTGAGGGCCAGCTTCTTTACGTCGGTACCTACACGATAGGAACGCCCAGCGCCGGAGTTTACATCCTTCGCATGGATACCCGCAGCGGACAACTCACCCAGATCGCGACGGTAGATGTTGGACCTAACCCATCCTACCTCGCCATCCATCCCAACGGTCGAGCGCTCTACGCGGTAAACGAGGTCGAAAAGTTCAACGGCGTTGCGGGTGGCGGAGTGAGCGCTTTCTCGATCGCAAATCCGACCGGCGCGCTAACCCAGCGCAATTCACAATCGTCGGGAGGTGCGGGCCCCTGCTATGTGAGCCTCGACCACAGTGGCCGACTTGTCCTCGTGGCTGACTACGACGCTGGAAGTATCGCCGTCCTTCCGGTTCGAAGAGACGGTTCGCTCGCGCCGGCGACACAGGTAATACATCACGCTGGCAGCGGGCCGGTGGCGGATCGTCAGGCCGATCCTCACGCGCACTGCATCATCGCTGACCCTTCCAATCGCTTCGTTCTTGCCGCGGATCTTGGCGCTGACAGGGTATTCGTGTACCGACTGAACGTTGGCGCGAAATCACTCACGCGCGTCAACGGCGGCGAGGCGGTGATGCGTCCGGGCTCGGGGCCGCGGCACATCGTCTTCCATCCAGTGCTGCCAATCGTGTATGTAGCGAACGAGCTGGCTACGACAGTATCGAGGCTCCGATTCGATCCTTCGCGAGGGAGGTTAAGGCTTCTCGACGATCATTCGACTCTTCCAGCTGACTGGAACGGGAAGAACGATACGGCCGACATCCACATCTCACCGTCTGGCCGGAGCGTCTATGTCTCGAACCGCGGACATAACAGCATCGCGGTGTTTTCCGCTGCGAGGTCGACGGGGGCGCTCACGCTCGATCAGATCGTCCCGACCGAAGGAGCCACGCCGCGGAATTTCAGTCTCGACCCGACCGGACGGTGGTTGCTCGCGGCCAATCAGGACTCCAACTCAATCGTTGTGTTCAATCGCGATCGAGGTACGGGGCGTTTGACTCCGACACAACAGCGAATCGCGGTCCCAAGTCCCGTGTGTCTCAAGTTTCGCAATCAATGAGACAACTCGTTGTTTCGGAATCAGGAAAACCGCATCGCGTGATTGCAGTTCAGTGATGTGGGCCGAAACCGCTCCTATTGCTTGCCGCGCCCCAGCTCGGGGATCGATCGGCCGAGGAATAACTCCGCGGGCTGACGATTGCCGTCGCTGCGCATGTCGTCCATAAGATTGATGCTTCGTGCCTGAGCGAGCGCAGTTGCGACTGGCACGTTGCGATACTGGATGAGGTACGCGGCCCACATGTGGCTCGCTCGCCATGCGACGGTGCAGTGCAACAGCAATTTGCCTTTTGCGTCGGCCATCGCCGCCGCAAAAGATTTCAACGCGTCGGGCGAGTATGGAAATTCCGCGTTGCCTCGCACCGGGATGTAGACGTATTTCATGCCGAGGCTTTTGACGAGCGCGGCCTCATCGAACGGGATCCTGGCCATCTCTTCGGGTGAGCGAAGATTGACGACGGTCGTCACGCCCTGTGAGTGCAGCTCTCGCAATCCAGTAGCAGTCGGCTGCCCGCTGATGAACACGTCATCCCCGACTTTGGCCAGCTTGTCCTGGAACTGGCCGTGGAGGTCGAGCGCGACCGGTGCCGGCACGCTTCCAGTGGGATGTGGTCCGGTGAGTCGCTGAGCGTGGGATATGGCCGGGATTGCCGCCGCAAAAACGGTGAGGGCGGTCAACGCGATTGCGCTGTTGCGAAGCATCTTATTCTCCGTATTGTCATTGCCGGACGACAAATTGCGTTCACAAAGGATGGAGTCGGGTACGCGTACCGGCAATGCATCATGGAGTAGTCGACAATGACGCGAAGAATTCGGTATCAGGTTGCGGCAAGCCTCGATGGATACATCGCGGGCCCTGACGGCGAGTTCGATTGGATTCCGCACGACCCAGAGGTGGACTTCGAGAAGCTCTTCGAGCAGTTCGACACCTTTCTGATGGGTCGCGGCACCCTCGAGACGATGGTGAAGCAGCAGGGCAGCGGTGCCATTCCGGGCAAAAGAGTCATCGTCTTCTCGCGAACGCTGCGCCAGGAGAATCACCCGGAGGTGACGATAGTCTCGGAGCCGTCGGAAAGATTTCTGAACGCGCTTCGTAATGAGCCCGGCAGGGACATCTGGCTATTCGGTGGCGGGTCGCTCTTTCGAAGTTTGCTCGAAGTCCGTGGCGTCGACACCATCGAAGTCGCAATCATGCCGATCCTGCTCGGCGGCGGGATTCCAATTCTTCCAGCGCCCGCGCCGAGGGCGAAGCTGAAACTCAGATCGCACGAGGTGTCGAAGATCGGGCGGGTATCGGTGGAGTACGATATAGAGTATGGCGGGCAGTAAATGCAAAAGATGACTACCGTCCTGGCGCTGTGGGCGGGTCGGCCATGAGCCGCGGGCTGGTGCCCTCAGTGCTCACGGCTGTATGGGGAAATCTGAAAGGTCGGGAATAGGCAAATGTGGGGCGTCGTATGCGTGCGTCTTACCTCTTTGCCAATGCGCGCGCATTGACAGCCAACACGTAGCCACCCGCCGCTCAGCCGACAGCCCTCGGCCGGTGGTCATATTTTGCAGTTACCCATCGCCACCGGCTCTTTGTAACACTCTTACAGGAATAATGCGCGTCACCACGCCGAGCCGATTCCGACCTGTACAGCGCGCCGCGCCGCCGGGTAGTAGTACGCGACACCGCTCCCCGAAGCATCGGGGAATCCGCTGGAGATTAGCTTTCGATCCAGCAAGTTGAGCGCGTCCACAAAAACGCGTAATGACGCTACGCTGCTCGACAGACGCGCGTCGACCCGCGTGTAGGCAGGCAGACGGCGCGCATTCGCATCATCGAGGTAGGCTCCCCGAAAGTCGGAAACGCTGATGGTTCCCTGCAACCGCGGAGGTCCGCTGGTAATGCCGGCTGAAAGCATCTGCTGCGGCACTGCTTTGAGCTGCTTTCCGGTATTGTCTCCGTTCATCGCAAGCACCTGCTGCCGAGTGGCGGTCGCGAAGACACTGGTACTCCCTGCATCGGCGCGCAGCCCCAGCTCCAGGCCGCGGTGTCGACTCCGCCCGACATTTACATAGCGAAAGAGACCGAGGTCGAAGTCGAGCTCGTCGCGCATGTGCTGCTGGTACGCGGCGAGTGTGAAGTCGAGACCGCGCCCGTTCGCAAACGCCGCGCGATGATCGATCCCCGCCTCGACAGCTACACCATGTTGTGGACGCAGATCAGGATTGGAGATTGTCACCGAGAACGGCGCAACCGGAATCGGAATCGGCCTCTGATCGAAGAGCTGGTCGAGCGTCGGTGCTTTGAACGAGCGCGTGAAGGATGCGTAGACATGTCCGCTTTGCGACGCATTCTCGAGGTAGCTGAAGTTCGCGCCGAGCTTGGGGCTGAAGGCTTTTGGACTGGAGCGGAAACGCGCAACACCTGCGGGCACATCAGTGCGATATGTGTCGGTCATCCAATCCATGCGTCCACCGGCGACGAGACGGAGACGCGAGGTAACGATATTCTCCCAGTGGGCAAACGCGGCGAACGAATCGCGAGATCCGCTACCGCTCGCATCAATGTCGCCCGCAGTGACACTCGGGACCGCGTACGCACTTGCATCACCGAGCAGCAACGGGCGATAGGCGGAGTTGAGAGTCCCGAGCGAGATGTCCGTGCCGATAACAAGTCGCTGCGGCCACGGCATTTTCAGCAGCTCGGTGGATACCAGCGCCGAGCCGATGAGTCGTCGCGCTCTGGTCGCGCGGGCTTTGGTGTCCGCAAAATCGGGCGCGAGCTGAAGAGTGCGGGTCAGATCTCCACTCGCGCTCTCACCCGTCAGATAAGCCGAGAGGGCAGACGCATCGCCGATTCTCGCCGACCCGCGCAGCGACAGGCGGCGGAGCTGCTCCGCGTTCTCATCAAACCGAAAAAAAGGCAGGCTGGTGCGTGCGCTTTCGACCCCCGAGAGAGTAACCGGCCCGGGATCGTCGTAGTCGCGCGAGTGATCGAGCGCGGAGAGTGACAGCGTTGCGCCTGCGGAACGATAAAGGTCTACAGATCCACCAACCGACGTCGCGTTCCCGCGCTCATGGTCTCTGAATCCGCTCGTGCGACGGTATCCACCGAAAAGAGAAGCGTGCCTG
>DATAHM010000086.1:0-5663 GCA_036263215.1 Gemmatimonadaceae bacterium | reverse complement strand
GAAAGATCCGGAGAAGACGGTGCTCCGCACGAACATGGAGGCCGCGCAGGAAGTTGCGCGCCAGCTGAGACTTCGCGATGTCGGCGGAATCATCGTTTGCGATTTCATCGATATGGAAACGAAAGCGAACCGCGACAGGGTTCTCCAGGAGCTGCGGCAGCATCTGTCACGGGATCGAGCCCGCACCAAAGCGTTCGCCGTCAGCGACCTTGGTTTGATAGAGATGACCCGCCAGAGGGTCAGGCAGAGCCACTATCAATCGTCGACCGAAGCGTGCCCGACGTGCAACGGAACTGGTCGGGTGCTGACGCCGGAGACGATCGTCCGCCGCATGGAGCGCTCGGTAAAGCGCATGGCAGTCGAGGGGCGACGGGACAACCTTCTCGTGAAACTCCATCCCGACGTCGCGATGTACGTCCTCGAGCAGGAGCGCGATCTCGCTCAGAAGCTACAAAAGGCGGCGAACTTTTCTCTCGAATTCAGAGACGATCCTTTGCTCAAGCCGGACGAGTTCAAGCTCGTAGTAAAGGCGCAGGGCAGGGATGTTACGCAGCAGTACGCCATAGCCTGACGGCCAACTATAGCGGCAACGAACTGGTATCTCGATACTCGAGACGCTTGAACAGCAACTGAACGGGTGCGAGGTGTGAGCAAAACCGACGCGAGATACGCGTTTATTCACACGAGGGCGGCAAGAATAGACAGGCTTGTACGCGAAAATGCGAGTTCCGCTGCCTGAAGTCGTAAACCCTTAGCTAGTCACGCCGTTGCTCACACCTCGCACCGTTCTGTTGCTTTTAGGTTTTTGAAATGCCGCTACCCTATGGTCGTAAACGCTCGACTCGTCACGCCCCTGCTCGCACCTCGCACCCGTTCCGTTGCTTTTAAATCCTTGAGTCAAGAGAGGGCCTAGCGGGTTGACTGCTGCCTTCGCCTCGCCTAACTTTAAAGGCTGTACGACACCAACTAACAGCAACACTTCAAATGACTTACGCGATCATCCGTACCGGCGGCAAACAGTTTCGCGCCGAGGCCGGAAAAACAATCAGAATACCGACGCTCGTCGGTGAAGCCGGTTCGAAGGTTACCTTCGACGACGTAATCCTCGGCTCCGACGGCGACAAGACGCACGTCGGCGCGCCAGGAGTGAAAGGTGCGAGTGTGGTCGGCGAGATCGTCAAGCACGGCAAGGGCGAGAAGATCGTCGTCTTCAAGCACAAGCGTCGTAAGAACTACGCGAAAAAGCAGGGACACCGGCAGGCGTTCACCGAGGTCCGCATCAAGGACATCGCCTTTGGCAAAAAGAGTGGAGGGGAGAAGTAATGGCGCATAAGAAAGGTGTAGGCTCCTCGCGCAATGGTCGTGACAGCAATCCGCAGTACCGCGGTGTGAAGAAGTTTGGCGGCGAGAAGGTCGTCGCCGGAAACATCATCGTCCGTCAGTGTGGCACCAAGTGGCACCCAGGACGGAACGTCGGACTCGGGACCGACTTCACGATCTACTCGCTCATCGACGGCGTCGTGAAGTTCGAGCACAAGAACAAGTCGCGTTACAAAGTCAGTGTCTATCCCGACGCGGAGACGAGTGCCGCCTGATTGGCGAGCTTGCCAAGTTGCACGCCTCGAGAACCTTAAGGCCCCGGATCGGGGCCTTTTTCTTTTCCGAAACACCGGCTGCGCTTTTGCGTAATTTATTTAGTACATCTGGAACACCTTCACGCCGGATTCGAATCATGCCATTACTCGACAGGTTGAAACAGGAACTAGACCGCGCGGGAAGAGCGGCGCAGGATGCGTTCGACGACGGGAAAACAAGGCTCGAGGCGTTCCGCACACGACAGCTCGCGGACAAGGCGGCACAAGCACTCGGGTACGCCGTGTTTCGCGCCAAGAAGGGCGGCCGCGATCTCGACGCGGCCACTTACGATCGGCTGGCCGGAACTCTCGAAACTCACGACAGCGAGGCAGCGCGTCTCGAGGCCGAGATCGAGTTAAAGCGGCAGCAGGCGGCGGCGTCTCGCAGCACCACCCGGGATAGCTCGCCGGCTTCCGGAGCGAGCACCGAGTATCCGGGATCGCCAAGCTAGAAATTCTGGGAAGTTCGGGGTCGCGCCTGCGAGTCCCGATCGCCAGCCTGCGTCGTTCCGAGTCAACGCGACGACGTCGGTATGATTTACCGAGAGCTGAGGTTTAACGACGCATAACGGAAGTGCCGCTGCAACGTCGCAGATCGTTGAGCGGCACTCCCGCCACACCGCCTACTGCGGCGGCGTGTTGTGCGTGCTCGGCAGGTTCCGATACCGCTCCATTAACATATCCTGCCGAGTCCTGTCATGGTATTCCTTGCCACGGACGAAAACGTGCTCGACTCGGGTTGAGAATTCGAACGGATCTCCGCTCCAGACGACGACGTTGGCTTCACGACCCGGCTGCAGCGATCCCACCCGATCGGCGACGCCGAAGACTTCAGCTGGCGTAAGAGTCACCGCCCTGAGGGCGTTATCCCAGGCGAGCCCGTAAGTGACAGCGTTACCCGCTTCCTGTTTCAGATTGCGGACATTGAACGCTTCTTCGTCGCCGCCGCCTGCGTTGCCGACAAGCGCCACCGGCACACCGGCTTTGACGAGGAGGGCTGCATTTTCCTGCCGCTGTCCGAGCGCCGCAAACCCCGAAGGAATGTTGTTCATGGCACCCGTGAGAACGGGAATCCGGGCCGCGGCGAGTTTATCCGCCATCATCCACGCTTCAGCGCCTCCACCGACGATCAGCTTGATGTTGAACTCTCGCGCCAAACGCATCGCGGCATCGATATCGCCTTCGCGATCCACGTTAACGACCAGCGGGAGGCGGCCTTCAATTACCGGGATCATCGCCTGCAGATCGAGGCGGCTCGCGGAGAATGGTCTGGTCTGGGCCCGATCGAACGCTTCGCGGTGCGTCTGAAAAAAGCGCGTGTCTTCCAGCAGCTCCCGCAGTTTCACCAGCAGCTCTCCGCGAGACTCCACTCCCGCGGATTGTGGATCTCCAATTTCCGCCACCATTGCAACCGGGGCGCGAAGTACCATGTCGGTGGTTGTGCCCGGCACCACATCTACCAGCGCTGCCTGACCGGAGACCAGACCTCCCGTCGGCATCACGACGAAGCTCGTAATGCCTTCCTTGCGGGCAGGCGCGAGCATTACGGAGTTTGGATTCAATCCATCCCATACCGTGAACGCCGCGGCGATGTTGTCCTTTCCGCGAGCGGATGCATCTCTTGTGTCGCGCACGGCCGCAATTTCCTGAACCCCAAGTTGCGTAGACGAATTCACGAAGCCTGGGGTGACGATCTTGCCGGTTGCGTCGATTCGCTGCGCGTCGGCAGGAACCGCGACGTTGCTTCCAACGGCTGTGATCTTTCCGTTAACGATCAGCACCGTGCCGCCATCGATTGCAGGGCCGCTAACGGGGTAAACCTTTCCACCGGTTATCGCGATTGTTTGCGCGTCAACCGCCGCACCTACAGCGACAACGGCGACGAGTGCAACAACGACGCGAGGAATTGAAAGCAGCATGTGTAGTCTCATCGGTTGGTTGCGGTGAACGGTACGAAGCCGAGCTCAAAGTCAGTGCGCCACTGCTCGGAGGGATCCGTTCGGTCGTAAAGGAGTGCGCCGTCGACCCACACCTTTTCGGGTCGTGCGTAGACACTGAACGGGTCCGCGGTCCACAGCACGACGTCCGCGTTCTTTCCGGTCTCGAGTGAGCCGATTTTGTCGTCGAGCCCCAGGGCCCACGCGGGATTGATGGTCAGCCACTTGATTGCATCGTCTTCGGAAACGGGTAAGCCGATCTCGGCCCCCGCTGCCATCGCTTTCGCCGCCTCCTGATTAAGACGCTGCGAGCCGGACGGATCATCCGAGTGCACGATCACGCGTGCGCCGGCGTGATTGACGAGCGCCATGTTTCCCTTGACCGCGTCCATTGCCTCCATCTTGAAGCTGCCCCAATCGGCCCAAAGCGACGCTGCAATGCCTTCCTTCGCGAGCAGGTCGGCGATCTTGTACGCTTCGACTCCGTGATGGAACGAGCGAATCTTGTAGCCGAACTCGTGCGCGATGTCGATCATTTGCGCCATCTCGTCAGCGCGATAGCAGTGGTTGTGCACCAGGATGTTCCCGCGCAGAACCTCGGCGAGCGTCTCGAGACCCAAGTCGCGGGTCGGGGGATCTCCCTTGTGATCCGCGTTCCACTTGTCCCATTTGCGGCGATAGTCAGCGGCGCGAATCCAGGCCGCCCTGTAGCCGGCGACATTTCCCATTCTCGTCTGCGGTCCGCCGCGATTCCCATAGACGCGTTTCGGATTTTCGCCGCACGCCATCTTGAGGCCATACTTGGCGCCCGGAAATTTCATCGCCTGGACGGTTCTTCCCGGTACGACTTTTAGCACCACGCTCCGGCCGCCGAAAAGATTCGCCGAACCCGGAAGAACCTGCAGAGTGGTGACTCCTCCGGCGAGATTCCGCGGGAACTGCGGATCCTGCGGCCATACCGAGTGCTCCGCCCATACCTGGGGCGTCACCGGGTTGGTCGCTTCGTTCCCGTCGCTCAGCGCGTCGACACCCGGCGCCGCATAGACTCCAAGGTGTGAATGGTCGTCAATGATGCCAGGCGTGACGTATTTCCCGGCGCCATCGATCACGACTGCGCCGGCGGGCGCGTTCACCGTTGCACCAACTGCCGCGATTTTCCCGTTCTCGAGGAGAATCGCTCCGTTACGGATTGTCGGTCCCGCAGCCGTGAGGATGGTGACGTTCCGAATTACCGTCGGCCGCGAAGGGAACGGCACGTAGGTGCTGGGGAACGGGTCGGCGTTGGGCGTTGACGTTGTGCCAAGTCCGACGGCCGCGGCGCTGGAATCGCGCGCGGGGGTTGTCGAGGTCGATGGTGAACGCGTGGCGCTCGCGCACGCTGTTGTCGCTGCTAGCAGCAGACAGAATGATGCACGCATTTGAGCTGCTTTCCTCCGAATGTTGTCTTTGGGTCGCAATAAAGTAGCGCAGTTACCAGTCGAATGTGGCGAGTTCACTGATACGGTCGGTGCAGATCCCGTCAACGCCGATCGACCTCAGGGTTTTCCACTGCGTCGGATCATTGGAAGTCCAGGCTATCACGCGGCCGCCCTCATCGTGAATTCGTGCGACAAGCGCTTCGTCGACGAAGCTGACGTCCTGCCATAGATCGTGCGCGCCCGTGCGCGCCAGCGCGGCGAAAGGATCAACGTGACGCGCGACTTCCAGCACCCCGGTCCGAATTGCAGGAAAGAGTTTTTTAACTGTCAACACGATCCGATGGTCGAACGAGTGGATCGCGCAGTTCGCTGGCGACTCACGAACACACCGGACCACCAGGGGCTCGATGTTCTCGCCCTTGATCTCGACATAAACCATGGGTCCGGATCCTACTGCCTCGAGTACTTCGTTGAGGGTCGGAATGGGGACGCCGTCGGCCAGTGGGAATCGATGCAACTCGCTCGCGGTAAAGTCGGCGATCGCCCGACTGGCGAGCTGTGGCACGCCTTCGGCATTGATCAAGGCATCATGGTGTACAACTACAATCCCGTCGCGCGTAGCATGGACGTCGAGCTCGATTGCGTTCGCGCCGAGCTCGAGAGCGCGCATGAAC
>DATAHM010000085.1:0-14941 GCA_036263215.1 Gemmatimonadaceae bacterium | reverse complement strand
TCATGGCGTAGTCGAGCGCACCGTAGACAAAAAAGTCTCCGCGGCGCAGGGGCTGCTCAAGGAAATCGAGGCGGCCGGCATCTCGATCGACGAAGTGACCGGAAAACTGCTGAGAGACGGCATCGCAAGCTTCCAGAAGTCCTTCGACGAGCTTCTTGGCGGAATCGAGACCAAGGTCGGTTCCCTCGCACCCGGCGGGAAGTGACCGGCACTTACACCCCGCGCACCAAGATCGTCTGCACGCTTGGGCCCTCCACCGCGAACGCTGAGGCGATTCGCGGATTGATCGACGCGGGGATGAATGTGGCGCGGGTCAACTTCTCACATGGCACGCACGAGCAGCACGCGGCTACGATCGCCATGGTTCGAGAGCTCGCGCGAGAGGCGCAAAGGCCCGTTGCGATACTTGGTGACTTGCAGGGACCTCGCATTAGAATCGGAGACCTCCCCAAGCCAATTACTCTGAAGGTTGGCGAAGACGTGGTACTCGTTCACGAGGGACGCGAGCGCGGTGCCGAGATTCCGGTGACTTACGATCAGCTCGCGCACGATGTCCGCGTGGGCGATCGCATCTTGATCGATGACGGGCTGATCGAGCTCGTCTCACTCGAGGTCACCGATGGCCGCGTAAAGGCGCGGGTGCTGAACGGCGGCGGACTAAAGAGTCACAAGGGACTCAACCTCCCCGGAATTCAGGTGTCCGCGCCGTCTATTACCGAGAAAGACAGCGCCGACATTCGCTTCGCAGTTGACCAGGAAGTGGATTATCTCGCGCTCAGCTTCGTCAGGCGCGCGGAAGACATCGAGTCGCTGCGCAAGATGATTCCCAAGTGGCTGCTCGTGGTCGCGAAGATCGAGAAGGATGTCGCGCTGTTGAACATCGAGGCAATCGTCCGCGCTTCCGATGCGGTGATGGTCGCACGCGGCGATCTCGGCGTGGAGCTTCCGTTCGAAGCGGTACCCGGTGCGCAGAAGCGGATCATCCGGCTCGCGAACAGGTACGGTCGGCCGGTGATCACCGCCACGCAGATGCTGGAATCGATGATCGAACATCCGCGCCCAACACGCGCGGAAGCGAGCGATGTCGCGAATGCTATCATGGACGGCACCGACGCCGTAATGCTGTCAGCGGAGACCGCAGCGGGCGCTTATCCCCGGCTCGCGGTCGAGGCAATGACGCGCATCATCAAGGAGATCGAAACGCATCCCCCTGTCGCTCCGTTTTCTGGAGCCGAGCAGGGCGACGGAGTGGTCACCACCGAGGTCGCAATTGCCGCCGCGACCGTAGCGGCAGTCGACATGCTCGGAGCTCCGCTGGTCGTTGTGTTCACCAAGAGCGGCTTCTCTGCGCGCGTAGTGTCGTCGAAGCGCCCGGCGGTGCCGATTCTCGCTCTGACCGATGAACCCCGCACTTTCCGTCAGCTCGCGCTCGTGTGGGGCGTTGTTCCGGAACTAGTCCCGCACTGCGCCGACTACGACCAGATGATGGGTCGCGCAAAGTCGGCCGTAGTGACAAGGGAGCTCGCTTCGAATGGCGATCGGATCATTGTCACTGCCGGAGTTCCGTTCGACATGCCAGGCACCACCAATTTGCTCAAGGTGGAGACCGTCTGAAACTCACCTTTCTGGGGACGGGAACCAGTTTTGGTATCCCCCAGATTGGCTGTGCTTGCGATGTGTGCAGGTCTACCGATCCGAGAGATAAACGGACAAGAGTAGGCGCGGTCGTGCAGACGGACGACGGGACAAATATTCTCATCGACACTCCGCCCGAGCTTCGGCTGCAACTCATTGCAGCAGGCGTCAGGGATGTTGGCGCGATCCTGTTCACGCACGATCATGCGGATCATGTACACGGGATCGACGACACGCGGGCACTCTCCGACCGCACCCACGCGCCGATCGACATGTACGGTCCTCCAGAGACGATGGCGCGCCTTGCTAAACGCTTCGCGTACATCTTCGACGATTCGATCAAAGCGCTTCCGGGAACGAGCAAGCCTCAGGGCAGGGCGCACTCGGTTGAACCCGGCCAGACATTCAAAGTTGGGGGGACCGAAGTAACTGCGGTGGCGCTCCCTCACGGTCCAGCTTCTGTCTACGGCTACCGCATTGGTCGGCTGGGTTACGTCACCGACGCGAAGGAGCTGCCCGAAGATGCGGTTCGCGTTTTTCGAGGCGTGAACGTCCTGGTTCTGAACGCCCTCTTCAGAACGCCGCACCCCACCCACTTGAGCGTTCCTGAAGCCATCGATGCGGCGAGGAAGGTCGGAGCGCACCGCACGTTCCTGACCCATCTTACCCATCGGACAGGCCATGCGGCGCTCGAGGCGGAGTTGCCCGCGGGCATCGCTCCTGCGTTCGATGGGCTCACCGTAGAGATCGATTAAAAATGACACTACGTCTCGACTACTCGAACATGTTCATCTCGCCGGGCGGGATTGACCAGAACACCTGGGCGAACGCAACCGGCTCCTTCGCCAACGCCAAGCGGGGGTTCGATGCTGTCAGAGCAAGCGGCTCTGTTGGATTCGTGGAGCTTCCGCGGGACAGCCGCCTGCTCGAGCAGGTGACAGCGTTTGCATCGCGCGCCCGCGGCAAGTACGACGACGTAGTCATCCTCGGTATCGGTGGATCTGCGCTCGGTCCGATAGCGCTTCGTACCGCTCTGCGCCCGAGTGGATGGAACATGCTGGACACAGAGGCACGTCAGAATTATCCGCGCCTGCATGTCCTCGACAATGTCGATCCCGAGACGATCGCGGCGTTGCTCGCACGTCTCAGCTTGGGCAGAGCGCTTTTCATCGTCACTTCGAAGTCTGGCGGCACAGCCGAGACGATGTCGCAGTTTCTAATCGTTCACGACAGACTCCTCAGTGAGAAGCTCGATGTGAGCGAGCACATGGTTTTCGTCACGGATCCCAAGCAGGGCGCGTTGCGTCCGCTCGCTGACCGGTTGAAGGTTCCAGCGCTCGATATCCCGCCGAGCATCGGCGGCAGATTCAGCGTTCTGACGCCGGTTGGAACCCTGCCCGCCGCGCTCATCGGCATTGACGTGAAGTCGCTGCTACTGGGCGCGGGGAGCATGGCGCAACGCTGTGAGAGCGGCGAGCTGACAAGCAATCCAGCGGGCGTGTACGCCGTGCTGCAGTGGCTGGCGGATACCAAGCTCTCGAAGAGCATTACCGTCTTCATGCCTTATTCGGATCCGCTGCGTGACTTCGCCGCCTGGTTCGTACAGCTGTGGGCGGAAAGCCTGGGGAAGATTCGACCCGACGGACGGTCCGTCGGCTCGACGCCACTAGCGGCGCTCGGCGCGACGGACCAGCACGCGCAGGTTCAACTCTTTATGGAGGGACCGGCCGACAAGACGGTGACGTTCGTGGCAGTGCGTAATCGCGGCACCGACCTCACAATTCCAGCGGCGTTCGGCGAGGTCAAGGAGCTCGGCTACCTTGCGGGTCACTCGCTCGCGGAGCTGATCGACGTCGAGCAGCGCGCGACTGCTGGAGCGCTGGCCCGGCGCGGGAGGCCGAACATGACCATTCACCTGGACAAAGTCGACGCGGACCACGTCGGGCAGATGATGATGCTCCTGGAGATTGCGACGGCGTATGCCGGCCAGCTGTACGGTATAGACGCGTTCAATCAACCGGGCGTTGAGCTCGGAAAACAATTTGCTTATGCATTGTTGGGGCGACCCGGCGCAGATGCCGCAAAAAAAGAGTGGGAGTCGCTCCCAAAAAGCGATCCGCAGCGGATCGTTTGACTACCAAAGTGGCCGCCCGCGACCCTTGCGAGAGCTCGCGACCCAAACGACTTTCTGACCGACATGTCTGATCATCCATTCAACAGAGCAGTGACCGTCCTCGACGGTCGAGTAACGGTACACGATGAATCCGCGATCGAGTCTCCAGCGATGGACAAGCTGGTGTACACCGCGGTGTTCGGTGAGCAGGACGAGCGAGAGGACGCGCGGTGGCTGATCTGGGAGATTGGCCAGTCGCTTGGCGTCCAGGTGGCGTCCATCCACGATCTTTATCTGGCGCGCGGCAGGGGCGAAGTCGGCGGTTTCACGGTTCCGGCGATGAACATTCGCGGCATGACCTACGACACCGCGCGTGCCCTCTTCCGCTCCGCCGTGCGCCTCAAGGTTGGCGCCCTGATTCTCGAGATTGCACGCTCCGAGATTGCCTACACCGATCAGCGTCCGGCCGAATACGTGGGGGTGATGCTCGCCGCCGCGATGCGGGAAGGCTTTCGCGGACCAGTCTTCATTCAGGGCGACCACTTCCAGGTCAACGCCAAGAAGTTCGCGGTTGATCCGGTCACCGAGGTGAATGGAGTCAAGCAGCTCGCGCGTGAGGCGATCGCCGCTGGGTTCTACAACATCGACGTCGACACGTCGACCCTCGTCGACCTCTCCAGGCCAACCCTCCCGGAGCAGCAGCGCACGAATTTCGAGCAAGGTGTCGAGATTGCGCTCACCGTCAGGAGCCTGCAGCCGGAAGGCGTGAACATCTCGATCGGCGGTGAGATCGGAGAAGTCGGCACCGAGAATTCGACTGTCGAAGAGCTCGAGACGTTTATGGATGGCTTCAACGCAACTCTGAAACGTCGCTCGCCGGGCACCGAGGGGTTGTCCAAGATCAGCGTCCAGTCGGGCACTACGCACGGAGGTGTCGTTCTGGCCGATGGGAGCATCGCCGACGTCAAAATCGACTTCGATACCCTGGCGCGGCTCTCGAAGGTCGCGAGGGAAAAATACGGATTGGCAGGCGCGGTACAGCACGGGGCGTCGACATTACCCGACAGCGCGTTCCACAATTTCCCTCGTACCGAGACGGCTGAGATCCATCTGGCGACGAATTTTCAGACGATGTTGTACGACAACATCCCTGATGCTTTGCGCAGCGAGATCTATGATTGGCTGCGGAAGAACGCGAAGGACGAGCGCAAGCCGAGCGACACCGACGAACAGTTCTTCTACAAGACGCGCAAAAAGGCGCTCGGACCGTTCAAGAAGCGATTCTGGGATCTTCCGGCGGAGAACAAGGCAACGCTGGCGAAGGCCTACGAGGAGAAATTCAGCTTCCTTTTCACGCAGCTTGCGGTGGTCAATACGCGCGACATCGTCGATCGATTCGTCAAACCTGTGGAGCAGCACAAGCCACAACCGCATCCGGACCTCGCCGTGGTGGAAGCGGCGCCGGACGATGCGGACCTGAGTGACTGACGTCGTCGGCGAGGGTTCGGCCGACCCGATCGGACTGGTGCGCGAACTAACCAGGAACGCGGGCCACGAGATTCGAAACGCACTGAACGGCGTGGCGGTAAACGTCGAGGTGGTCCGCAGCCGCATCTCGCGTGACGCCGACAAGAAGGATTTGGTCCCATTTGCCGAGCGCGCCATGGCCCAGGTCGGGGTAGCAAATACCCTTACGGAAAGCCTGTTCGCATTTGTAGGTTGCGTACTCGCGGCGCAAGCCCGCGGGACGTTGCGGAGTGTGGCGGGTAGTAGCGGCCGAACTCAATTGGAGCTAATGATTTACGGCGACAACGCCGAGGCCAATGTGTCCGCTATCAAACGCTTCGGCGAGCTCACCGGAGTCGGAGTCGAGCAGCGCAACGGGCGGGTTATATTATCACTTTCCTCTGAAGGTAGAAGCCATTCCAAAGAATGAATTGAAGCAGTCGAAAATCCTGATCGCGGACGACGACCGTTCCATCACTGAAGGCTTGAGCGCGATCCTGCGCGACGAGGGTTACGAGGTATCGGTTGCCGTTGACGGCCAGAAGGCACTCGACCAGCTTGGCGCGGAGAGCTTTGGCGTCGTCCTCGCTGACCTCAAGATGCCGAAGGTCGATGGCCTCGCTCTTCTCAAGGAGCTCCAGCTCCGCGCCATCCCGACCGAGTGCATTATCGTCACCGGCCAGGCGACCGTCGATTCTGCCGTGCAGGCGATGCGTGAAGGGGCGTACGACTACGTCGAGAAACCTCTGACAGCGGACAAATTGAACCGGCTCAAGGCGCTGATTCCGAAGGCCGTCGAGAAGTTCAATGTCCAGCAGAAGAACCGCGAGCTGTCGTCCAAGCTCGAAGGGCTCACTCATTTCGGCGAGCTCACCGGGCAATCCGAAGAGATGCGTGGCGTCTACCAGATCATCGAGGCCGTTGCGCCGTCGACGGCCAGCGTCCTCATTTTTGGCGAGTCGGGGACCGGCAAAGAGCTAGTGGCGCGCGCCATTCACGCCAAGAGCGAGCGCGCGAAAGGGCCTTTCTTCGCTCTAAACTGCGCGGCGCTTCCCAAGGACATTCTCGAAAACGAGTTATTCGGACACGAGAAGGGCGCGTTCACCGGCTCGACGAACGAGAAGCCGGGCGCCTTCGAGATGGCGGATGGTGGAACGATCTTCCTCGACGAAGTCGCGGAAATGCCGCCCGACATCCAGGTCAAACTGCTGCGCGCGATTGAATCGCGGAGCATTCGGCGACTGGGTGGAAAGAAAGAGATCACCGTGGACATCCGCATTCTTGCGGCGACCAACCGTGACTTGCAGAAAGCGCTCTCCGAAAACGACTTGCGCGAAGACCTCTATTATCGCTTGGCAGTCGTCGAGCTTTTTCTGCCCCCGCTTCGCGAGCGCGTCGGAGACATCAAGCTGCTGGCCGACGAGTTTCTCGCGCGCTTCGCCGCTCAGAACGCCAAACCAGTCACCGGTTTCGACGATGCCGCGTGGGACTGGATTCTGTCCTACAACTGGCCTGGTAACGTCCGAGAGCTGAAGAACGCTGTCGAGCGCGCTGTAATCATGAGTCGTGGCGAAAAGATCAAAGCGGTCGACATCATGCCTCGGCACCTCCGTCGCGGCGCCGATCCTACGGCTTCGATCAGCGTGCCGCCCGGTGCGACACTTGCCGATACCCGTCGTCAGCTCGTGCTCCGCGCCTTTGCTTCCACAAATGGCGATTACGCGCGGACCGCGACGATGGTTGGGATGTCACCCGGTGAGGTTCGGGCAGAGATTGCATCGTTGTTGAACGGCAGCACGCCGGCCGAGGCATCGGCCAGCGCCAACGGAGCTCACCGATCGGGGAAGGCGGAGCATCACGCGCCGATTGGGAAAGCAGCCAGCTCGAGTTCCAAGGGTTCCAAGGCAAAAAAGCGGTAACCGCGGAGGACGCGAATGGACGAGTACGAGTGGTACGATGATGATCCTTACCTCGTCGAGCGACCGTACGTCGTCGTCGAGCGGCAACAGGCAGGTGCTGGATCGCTCTTTCTTGGGCTTGCGCTGGGTGCCGGGCTCGCGCTGCTGCTGGCGCCCCAAAGCGGGCAGGACACGCGTCGCGCGATCGCCCGCAGGGCTCGGCGGGCGCAGCAGGCGGCGCAGGATTTCGTCGAGGACGTGAGCGGTACCGTCGCGGACAAATTCAATGACGTCCGTGCGACCGTTGAAGAGCGGATCGAGGCGACCTTCGATGCGGTCGACGCAAAGAAGCGACAAGTCACCAACGCCTTCGAGGCAGGGCGCGCCGCGGCTCGCCAGTCGCGGGGAGAGCTCGAGCACCGCATCGCCGAGAGAAAAGCGGCGTACAAAGACAGCTAGTGCCCCAGCGCGGGCTTCCCGCCCGGCTAGGTTGGCTCCTTCGCGATTACGCGAAGCGAGTCTGGGACAATAGCGGCGAGGACAACGTTTTTTTCCTGGCGGGTGGAATTTCCTTCAACATTCTGCTCGCAGCCGTGCCTTTTTTTCTGTTACTGGCGACCGGCCTGGTTTACCTGTTGAACCAGACCCCGGATACGACGTCGGCTGAAGTGTTGGCAATCGTCGACAATTTTCTCCCTCCCCATCCCCCGGGGGACTCGGGTCCGGCCGCGGCGATACTCAACGAAGTCATCAAGCGACGCGGCGCACTTGGCATTTACAGCGCCGTGGGCTTCATCTGGTTTTCGACCAGGTTGTTCGGCTCGTTGCGGACCGTGCTGGCGGCGATCTTCGACATTGATACGGACCGCGGAATCATCGCTGGAAAGATCTTCGACATCGAGATGACTTTGGTGTCCAGCCTTCTGCTGGTCGCGTATACGGCGCTGAGCGCGTACCTGGCGATAGCGACAACGCGGGGTGTCCTGATCCTCGCTGACCTCGGGCTGAGAAAGGAGCTTATGGGGCAACTCGAATACAACCTCGGTCAGGCTGTCGCGTTTTCGTTCATCGCGACGATGTTCTTTTGTTTGTACAAATTTTTGCCGCACCGCAAAATCCGCTGGAAGACCGCCCTGATCGCGTCGCTGTTCACGAGTGTCTTGCTGGAGGTTGCGAAGCGGGCGTTTTCGGCCTATGTACATTCATTCAATCCCGGCTCCTTTTATAGCGGCACGGTCGCTGCACTGGTGATAGTGGTAATCTGGGTCTATTATGCCGCCTTGATATTCATCATCGGTGGCGAGGTAGCACAGGTTTACGAGCTTCGGCGCGTCCGAAAAAGGCAGCGCGAGGCGTTCGAGGATTGAGTAGTTTTAGCGATGTTGCCGGGTCTTCCGGCGAACACACTTTTTGGAGGGCGTCTCGTGCGCAAGTTAGCAGCAGTCGCGGCCATTATGGCCGTCGTCTCGATCTCGGCTTGCAAGAAGACGGGTGACGGAGAATATCAGGTTGAGAAGCCGGTAGTTGGAACGCAGACGGACACGATCCATACACCGACGGTGGATGTCGGCACCCAGACGACCACGGTTGCAGTTCCCAAGGTCGAGGTGAAGAAGGATTCCACGACGATCAAGACTCCGACGATCAGCGTAAAGAAGCACTAACTCCTTACCTATCGCGCGCGTGCACCACCGGCGCCCGAGGAAAAGCCCCGCCGTTCATTGGCGGGGCTTTTTTTGAACTGCATATTTTGCAGTTAACGATTTTGTAGGTGTGCTATATTTCTGTTGCCCCAGGTCCCGGAGGGCGCAAGCCCGCTAACTCCGTCAGGACCCCGAAGGTAGCAGCGGCATGCGGTGTCTTTCGTTGCTCCGTCAGGCCTGGGGTACTCCCGCCTCGCAATGTCTCTCGCACTCGCCCGCAAATACCGCCCAAAGAGCTTCGCTGACGTAGCCGTCCAGTCGCACGTTTCCAACACGTTGCGCGGGGCTATCGCCAGAGGAAGAGTCGCGCACGGATACCTCCTTTGCGGACCGCGCGGAGTGGGGAAGACCACGCTCGCGCGCGTGCTCGCGATGGCGCTCAACTGCGAGAACAAGCAGGAAAACGGCGAGCCGTGTGGTCGCTGCACATCGTGCCAACGCATCTGGAGCGGGTCGTCGAGTCTTGACGTCGTAGAGATCGATGCTGCGTCCAATCGCGGCGTTGACGACGCGCGCGAGCTGAGGGAGCGCGCAATGTATTCGCCGTCAGGCGACGACCGCTACAAAGTCTACATTGTAGACGAAGCGCACATGCTGACCCGCGAAGCGTGGAACGCACTGCTCAAGATTCTAGAGGAGCCGCCGCCGCGTGTCGTCTTCGTTTTTGCGACGACGGAGCCCCAGAAAATCGCTCAGACCGCGGCCCCCGTGCTCAGCCGGCTCCAGCGTTTCGACCTCAAGCGTATAGGACTCGGTGAAATCACCACGCGTCTCAGCTCAATCCTCGACAGCGAAGGCGTCAAAGCCGAGCAAGATGCGCTCGCAATCATCGCCCGCGCCGCAGACGGCTCAATGCGCGACGCTTTGAGCCTCGCCGACCAGGTCATCTCCATCGGCGGCGGTAGCGTAACGGCCGAGCGAGTGAGAGAGGCTCTCGGGCTGGTGCCCGAGGACGAGTTCATCGCGATTCTGGACATCATCGCAGAGCATCGCGCGGGCGACGTGTTCGGCGCGGTGACCAAGCTCGCCAACGCCGGAATCGACTTCGGCGTGTTCCTCACGGGTTTTGCCGACATGCTGAGGGCAATGCTGACGGTGATCCTGAACGGAAAGGCGGAGGGTGTCTCCACGGCAGCCGCGACGGCGCTTGCCCAACGCAAAGGTTTGTTCGTCGCCGGGGATTTGTTGCGCATGATCAGCGCGGTCAACGCTCTCGAGCCCACCTTCAGGAAGAGCGGGCAACAGCAGCTTCTCATCGAGATGCTGCTTATCCGGATGGCGCTGCTTGACCGTACCGTAGAAATAGAAGATTTGCTCCGTGGTCTGGATGACAGAGAGAGCTCTCCGCCAGACCGCAGCCGATCCGAGTCGCCAAGCGGTACGGTGCGCAGTCCCGCCGCATCGTCATCGGTTGCCCGAACGACTCAGCGGCCGGCGACGCGCCCCGGTTACCCGCCCCAGCTTTCCTCACCAAACGCGCTTCCGCCCGACCGGCCGACCACGACGACGTCCGTTCCGCAGAACGAGACAGCGCTCAACGAAATGAAGCGAGCAATGGAGGCAACGGCACAGGATTCGAATCGGAGCAGGATGACGCCGGAAGCGCTCAAGGAGGAGCGCATCGGAATGCTTCGGCAAAAGGACCCTGCATTGGGCTCCGCCATCGACGAGCTCGATCTCGAGCTCCTCGACTGAAATCGTCTTCCATTCACCGCGACGAAAATGGCTGATTTTTCAAAGATCTTCGAACAAGCGCAGCAAATGCAGGCGCGCATGCAGCAGATGCAGTCGGACCTGGAGAAGCAGACCGTAACGGCAGCCGCTGGGGGCGGCATGGTGACTGTCGAAGCTGACGGAAAGGGTACCGTCACGCGAGTGAGAATCGACCCTAGCGTTGCCGATCCAAAGGACGTGGAGATGCTCGAGGACCTCGTTCTGGTGGCTGTGAACGAAGCTCAAAAAAAGGCGGCGGAGCTCGCCAAGGGCGAGATGGGCAAGCTCACCGGCGGGTTGAACCTCCCCTTCAAACTTCCTTTCTAGCGTGGGAGCTATCGACGATCTGGCAACCGAGCTCTCCAAGCTGCCGGGAATTGGCCGGAAAACGGCGCTGAGACTTACCTACCACCTGCTCAAGCAGCCAACCGAGCAGTCGAAACGTCTCGCGGCCGCACTCGAGACGCTCGCGGAGAAGGTGCGACCCTGCCCCCAGTGCTTCAATCTCACCGAAGAAGATCTCTGCTCCATATGTCGTGACGCACGCAGGGATAAGGGAGTCATCTGCGCAGTAGAAGAGGCTTCCGATATCGGGGCTATCGAGCGGTCCGGCGAGTTCCGGGGCGTTTATCACGTCCTGGGCGGACGCCTGTCTCCACTCGATGGAATCGGCCCGGATGATCTCACCATTCCACAGCTGGAGACGCGAGTGTCGGCTGGAGTCGTCAGAGAAGTGATCATTGCCACCAACCCGAGCATCGAAGGCGAGACGACCGCACTTTACGTCCAGCGCAAGCTGGCGCGCTATCCACTTACGGTCTCGCGGATTGCCCGCGGACTGCCCGTCGGCGGCGATCTCGAGTACGCCGACGGTGTCACCATCGCGCAAGCGCTTACCGCTCGTCGGGCGATGTCGTGAGAACCCAGCGCGCCGGCTTCGTAGCTGTGGGCTTCGTCGGTGGAATCGCGGCCGGAACATTGTTCTGGAGTCGGATGCAGCGCCACTATCGCCGGAATCTCTTCAGCAAATCGCCGATCCTGCGAGTGGCAGCGCTCGGCTATCTCCGCACGCGACCGACAGTCAATACCGCTACGATCCTTCGCGAGTACGTGGCATGGGAGCCGAGGTCCGTTCTCCGTCGTCGGGGTGCGAGGATGCTCAAGCAGCTCGAGTCGGCGCTATGACCGGAGCACGATGACCGCCGGCGCAGCCAACTGGTCGTTCACCCAGGACGACTTTGCCGCAATCACTGAATCTCTGCAGCGCTTTTTGGGAGTCACCAATTCGCGTTGCGCGCTGCTCGTCGACCGCTCGGGGCAGCTCGTCACCACTGTTGGCGAGCCACTCGGCCTCGATACCACGACCTTTGCGACTCTCACCGCCGCGGACTACAGTGCCAACGATCAGCTCGCGCGACTCGTGGGAGAGAACGATTTCTCGAGCCTGTTTCACCAGGGCGAGAAGGAATCCCTTTACGTCGCTGACATCGCTCGGCGACTCCTGCTCGTGATAATCTTCGATTCACGCACGACTGTCGGTCTCGTTCGTCTTAGAGTAAAGGACGAGATCGAAGAGTTGACGCTGTTGGTAGATCGTGTATTCTCACGCGGTCGAAATGGCGCTGCGCCTACCGGACGTTTGCTCCAGGGCGCGGATGACGAAATCGACAAACTCTTCAACTGGTGAGGAAGAGCTAGACGTGTCGATGATCAACTACGCCTCGCGCGAGATCAATTGTAAGATCGTTTACTATGGTCCCGGGCTTGGCGGAAAGACCACAAATCTTGAGCACGTCTATGGCAAGGTGAAGCCGGAGACGCGGGGGAAGCTCATATCTCTGGCGACCGAGACGGAGCGTACGCTCTTCTTCGACTTCCTTCCTGTCGATCTCGGCACGATCCGCGGTTTCAAGACCCGGTTCCACCTGTACACAGTGCCCGGACAGGTCTACTACAACGCCAGTCGCAAGCTGATTCTAAAGAACGTCGATGGAATCGTCTTCGTCGGTGACTCGCAAGCCGAGCGCATGGAGGCGAACTTGGAGTCCATGCAGAATCTTTACGACAACATGTCAGAGTACGGCTACGATCTTACGCAGATGCCGTTCGTCATTCAGTACAACAAGCGAGACCTGCCCAACGCCGCGCCAATCGACGACCTGCAGGCCGCGCTCAATCCCGGCTGGGAAGTGGAGGATGGCAGCAAGCATCGCGTAACGCCGGACCCCTACCACGCTGGAGAGAACCTGATCGAGCAGCTTCCCGGCGGGGAGTGGATCGAGCGGGCTCCGTACTTCGAGGCTGTCGCGGTGAACGGAGATGGCGTGTTCGACACGCTCAAGGCCGTGAGCAAGCTGGTGCTGAAGGCTCTCGCCTGACGGGGCGGCATAGCCTCGTGAATCTTCCCAACACCATAACCGCCGGCCGGATTCTCGCCGCGCCATTCATCGCCGCTCTTCCATTCATTGCGTCGCCAAGCGTTCGCCTCGTTGCGTTTACGCTATACGTCATTGCGGCGGTGACGGATTACTACGACGGAAAGCTCGCACGGACGCGCAACCTGATCACCGATCTTGGCCGACTGCTCGATCCGCTCGCTGACAAGTTGCTGCTCTTCGCGACTCTCATTCCCATGTTCGTGCTGATGGCGCCGTCGAGCGATCCCCTGATCCCGACGCGAGCGGAGAATATCGACGCAGGCCGGCTTCCGTTTCTCACGCCGCTCGGCCCGGTGTGGCTGCCGTGGTGGGTGGTCGCGATCGTGATCGGCAGGGAGGTCTTCATGACCGTGTTTCGCCAGGCCGCGGCGCGTCGGGGCGTGGTGATCTCCGCAATAGGTCCGGCGAAGTGGAAGACGGGGTTTCAATCTTTGTGGGTGGGCTCCGCATATTTCTGGTTCTTTGCCGCTACTCTCGCTGTTGCACGTAACTGGCAGACTCCGGGTTGGCGCGAATTCGCCTACTTTAACGGTGTCGTGGGAACGGTGGCGATGGTGGCCTCCGTGGTCCTCACTCTGTACTCCCTTGGACTTTACGTGAAACGCTACTCCGGAGTATTCGCTTTTTGACCGATCGGCAGGTGGAGCTGATCACCATCGGTGATGAGCTGCTCCTGGGCTTTACGATAGACACGAATGCCGCGCACATATCGAGGACCCTCGCGGCAGCCGGCTTCGAGATCGTTCGTCGGACTACCGTGGGCGACGCCGCGGAAAAAATCGCCGCGGCCGTGTCTGAGGCACTGGATCGCACCGGAGCTGTAATCACCACCGGCGGACTCGGACCCACCAGCGACGACCTCACGAAGCCCGCAATCGCGCGAATATTCGGGCGCAAGATGAAGCTCGACGAGTCGATTGCCGCGGAGCTCGAGCGCCGCTGGCGCGCGCGATTCCCTACGAGCTCCTTTCCGGCCACCAATCGAACGCAGGCGGAAATTCCAGAGGGGGCAACGATCCTCACCAACCGTCACGGCTCCGCACCCGGGATCTGGCTGGAAGATGACCAGCGGCGCTGGGTCGCGATGATGCCGGGAGTGCCTCGCGAGATGCGCGGTATGCTGGCCGAGGAAGTTCTGCCGGCGATGCAGCAGCGCGCGAAAGGCGCCGCAACGGTGGTACTCTCAGGAACCGTGCGTACGACGGGCATCGCAGAGTCGGCAATCGCGGAGACGTTGGGCCCGGGCTTCCTTGGTGCGCCTGGATCGGACCTGGGCTCGCTACCGTTGGCGTTTTTGCCCGGAGTCGCTGGCGTCGACCTGAGAGTGACGGCGAGAGGGCTGCCTCCTGACCGCGCCGAACGCCTCATAAGTACTGCCGTCGCGAAACTTCGCGCCAAACTCGAGCCGTACGTCTATGGCGAAGGCGATACCGATCTCGCTGCGGTAGTGCTCGAGATTTGTCGCTCGCGCAAGCTTAGGCTCGCGGTCGCCGAGAGCTGCACGGGTGGCATGCTCGGCGAGAGGCTTACGAACATTCCGGGCTCGAGCGATGTATTCCTGGGTGGAGTCATCGCGTATCACAACGATCTGAAAAAAGGTCTGCTGGGAGTGGCGTCAGCGGACCTGGAAGAATACGGTGCAGTGAGCGAAGCGGTGGCCCTGCAGATGGCCTCTGGCATTCGAGCGAGGGCGTCGGCCGATGTCGGTGTCTCGATAACCGGGGTGGCCGGGCCGGGCGGGGGTACGCCGGACAAACCAGTGGGACTGGTTTGGATTGCCATCGACGGACCCCAGCGCAAGGCACGACGTTTTCATGTCGGTGGTGATCGCGCAGAGATCAGGCAGCGTGCGGCGCAGGCTGCGCTGGAGATGGTACGCCGCGCTCTCTCAAAAGGTTAACTTTGGCAGATGAGACACTCGAAAAAGAAGGAAGA
>DATAHM010000084.1:0-3315 GCA_036263215.1 Gemmatimonadaceae bacterium | reverse complement strand
TAGGTCCGTAGCCCGAGCCCTGGCCGATCTCTCGTTCTCGAGAGGATGATGCTATCGCTATGAAGGCTTCGACGAATCGGAAATCGACCGTCGACGAAGGATCGCTCGACCAGTACCTCCGGGACATTAGCGTCTTTCCCCTCATCAGTCGCGAGAAGGAAGTGGAGCTCGCGCAGCGCATCCGGAAGAACGATCAGGACGCCCTCGACACCCTGGTTCGCTCGAACCTGCGCTTCGTCGTGTCGGTAGCCAAGAAGTATCAGAATCAGGGAGTGTCGCTCTCCGATCTGATCAACGAAGGCAACCTCGGCCTCATTCGCGCTGCCCACAAGTTCGACGAGACCAAGGGCATCAAGTTCATCTCGTACGCGGTGTGGTGGATTCGTCAATCGATTCTACAGGCGCTCGCTGAGCAGTCGCGCATCGTGCGCGTGCCACTCAACCGTGCTGGAACTCTTCATCGCATCGGTAAGAGGGCGAGCAGCCTCCTCCAGGAGCTGGGTCGTCAACCCACGAACCTCGAGATCTCCGAAGGGATGGACATCAGCGAGGATGAAGTCGCGAAGACGATGATGATCTCGCAGGTGCATCTGTCGCTCGACGCGCCGATGACGCCGGGCGAAGACAATCGCCTGCTCGACTATCTGCCCGACAACATGAACCCAACGCCTGACGAGATCACTTTCGAGAAGGCGTTGTCGGAGGCGATCGAGGAGTCGCTCTCCTCGCTGAAGGAGCGAGAATCAAAAATTCTTCGTCTGTATTTCGGCCTTGATGGCGCCGATCCAATGACCCTCGAGGACATCGGGACGTTGCTTCAGATCACGCGTGAGCGCGTGCGGCAGATCAAGGAGAAGGCGCTGCTCAAGCTGCGGCACAACTCGCGTCGCCGCTCGCTCGAATCGTTCCTCGGCTAGCACTACCCAGATCGTGATCGCTGCTCCTGTGCACGTCTGGGGCTGAACGCAGCCGCTTCCCCAAACGCTGCGTTGACTACAATGGCTTCGGCATCGGACGCAATAACGATCAGGCCAGCGACCGCTGGCGACGCGCCGGTGCTCTGCGAGCTGCTGCGCCAGCTGGGGTACCCCGCGACAGATTCTGAAATTCCTGCCAGGCTCGAGGCCGTGTCAAATTTTCCGTGCGCGGCTGCCTTCGTCGCGACGAACGGATACGGCGAGGTCATTGGGTTGGCGACCACCCACATCTTTCCGTCGATCCACGATAACGCTCCTGTGGCTTGGCTCACGTCGCTCGTCGTGCTGGAAGATGTTCGTGGTGCCGGAGTTGGCTCGGCGCTTGTACGCCACGTCGAAAAATGGGCGGTGCAGAACGGCGCGAAGCGAATCTCAGTAACGTCGGCTCTGCATCGGGCTCGCACGCACGAGTTTTATTTGAATCGGGATTACGAGCAGACGGGTCTTCGTTTCAGCAAGAAGCTCGGCCCTAACACCGCAACTTGATCCGCTTCAGCGGTCGACCTCACAGGGGACCGCGTTCGCGTCGCCAACAGCATCACCGAAGAGTACTTTGGCGATCTTCGTCGCCATTTGGGTCGCCACTCGTCCGGTGTTGGAGAATACGAAGATCATCACGCCATCTGCCGGGTAGTTGTAGGCGATCGCGTTGAATGAAGGAAAGGAGCCGCCGTGGCCCCTAAGGCAGTGGCCGGCTAACGAATACGTCTCCATACCGAGCCCGTAGTAGCCCCACGAGCCTGGTGCGCCGTTGTTGGCAAGCACATCACCTGCGAACCGGCCGTCCCGAACCCGCGCCGGAGTCACCAGTTGGCGGAGGCTGGAGGCACTCACGACCTGTCCGCCGAATAGCGCGATGAACCACGCTGCGAGGTCATGAACGGTCGAGCGAATTGCGCCGGCCGCGTACGGGATGCTCATATCCTGGTAGATACCGTTTATGAAATGGCCCGGTGACGATCGGTCGGGCATATATCCGGACGCCCGTTCGCGAACAACATCGATGTTTCGATCGACCGCCGTGTTCGAGAGACCGAGTTTCTCGAAGACGTTCTGCGCCATGTAATCACGGTACGACTTTCCGGAGATCTTCTCGATGATCTTTCCGAGGAGCACGTAGTTGGAGTTGCTGTACTCCCATTTCGTGCCGGGATCGAAGTTGTAAAGCGGCTGCTGGTGCGCGATGTAGTCGACGAGGGCTTCCGGCGTGGCGCCGAGGGTGTTCAGCGGAAAGTCAGGCGCGGCGAAGTCGTGAATGCCGGAAGTGTGGTTCAAAAGATTGCGTAAAGTGACCTCATTGCCACGCGGAAAATCGGGGAAAAAGCGCGTCAGTTTGTCATCGATGTTCAGCTGACCCCGCTCGGCCATCTTCAATATTGCCGCCGCGGTAAAGGTCTTGGTGATGGAGAAAATCGGGAAGACCGTGCTCGGAGTGACGGGCGTCTCGAGCTCGAGGTTCGACTTGCCGTAGCCCTTGTTGAAAATCAGGCTGGCATTCCTGACGATGCCGACGGCGAGTCCCGGACTTTGGCCACTCGCGACGATTTGGCGCGCGGCGGAATCGATCGCCGCGAAAAGAGCGCACTCGGTACGGCCTGTTGCGGCACACGCCGCTAGTCTCGCACTCGCTGATTGACCGTGGCTCGTCGGGGCGGCGACGAGGATTGTGCTCAACGCGAGACAAATCGAACGGGACGGGATCGTTATGGATAGCATGAGGGGTCAGACAGCGTAGTGCCTTTCAAGGTTTGACTTGTGTCATAGGTAATCTGTCCGGCAAACGACTCGCACGAGTAGGCGGCAGCTACAAAAGAAAAGGGCCCAGTCCTAATCGGACTGGGCCCTGCGCTACGAAGAGGCAGTTCGCTATAAAGCTACGCGGCAGCCTTGCTCGAGAGCGTTTCCGTTCTTCCAGTTCATCTGAACGAGGAACTTCTTGCCTGCCAGCAGCACGTTCCAATAATCCGTATCATTGCGAACGAGGGTTGAGCCGTAGCGATACGCGCACTTATCGGCGTTCTCTTCCCCGAATGCATCAGTCCAGCCGTAGAAGTATTTCCCGCCCCACTGCGAGACCGGATCGGTTGCGGTCTCTTCAGTCTCGTGCGTCATTGCGCTGATCGTTGCCTCAGCGCCGAGATCGCGGTTCACTCCCTTCGTCAGATAGGTGCAGATATAACCGTTAGCTGACGGGTGTGTTGGGTTGAAGTCCGCGTCGTATGGCATGGCCGAGAACTGAACGATCTGACCGTTGTCGCGGAGATAGGCGGAGTGCCATGCGCAGTAGCTGAGGCCATCCGAATTGAATCCGCCGCCCAGGTCTACGCCCGGACCCGTG
>DATAHM010000083.1:0-8421 GCA_036263215.1 Gemmatimonadaceae bacterium | reverse complement strand
GGTGTCGCGACGCAAAGTCTGTAGCGGTGAAACGTTGCGCAGGGCGAGTAGGGGTCGGAGCGCGAAGATCAGCGCTATCCACCCCCCTACAGCGAGCCCGGTGAAGACCGCCGCGGGAACGAATCGCACGTGCACGTCGATAGGAAGAAACCCCTTCAGCAGGTGCGGCAGGACGAATTGGATCGCAACTCCCAAGGCCGCTCCGGCGCCAGCGCCTGCCAGGCCCATTGCAGCGGCCTGGACAACATAGATCCCGAGCACCTGCCCGCTCGATGCCCCGAGACATCGCAGCACCGCAACCGTGTCGATCTTCCGCGCAACGAACGCTCTGACGCCGCTCGCTACGCCGATACCGCCGAGGAGCAGCGCAACGAGACCGACAATGCCGATGAAGTTCGAGAGATTCTCGATCGCATCCGAAGTCTGCATTTCAGATTGAGTTACCGTCCGAACTCGCACTTGCTCTCGGTCGAACCGCTGCCGGAGGGGCTTGATGAACTTGTCCGGGTCGACGTCCGGCGGCAGCTTGGCAAATACCGCGCGGTCAGCGGTGCTGCCAAACACGAGCAACTGTGTCTCGGCCACATACCGGGCGGGAATAAAAACGCGCGGACCCAACATCTCCGCGATTCCGGCCGCCGACGGGATGTCCTTGATGGAGGCGATGATCGTGAAAGTGCCGAACCCAAGGCGGAGTGTATCGCCGACGTGCGCATTGAGTGATGTGAGGAGCGCGGGATCGACGATGGCGTTCGCGCCGGTCTGGAGTTGCGACCATTTTCCCGCCGGATCGGTAACGATGTTTCCGTAGAAGGGGTAGTTCTCCGTCACCCCGCGCACTTGCGTGAAGCGCGTCCCTGCGGTCCTCGGCACGACCGCCATGGACGGGAATGTCGTCATCCGCGAGAACGACACTCCGTGTTTGGAAAGAGAGTCGAAAAGCGAATCGGTTGCGGGAGTAAACGGTTTTGACGAGTTGAAGCTGATGTCTCCGCCCATTAGCGCCCGCGACTGATCCTTGACCGACTGAACTATGTTCGTCGCGAAGGAATCGATGGCGACCAGTGCGGCGACGCCGAGCGAGATCGATGACATGTAGAGCAGCAGTCGTCGACGTGCGGTGCGGCTTTCTCGCCAGGCGAGACTCCAGATAGCCGTGGCCACGCCTTAGCTCTGTGCGTCGTGGCTCGCGCCGGTGTCTTCGACGATCTCGCCGTCGAGGAGCCGGATCATTCTTGACGCTTTCGATGCGAGCGAAAAATCGTGGGTGACGAGTACGATCGTCGATCCTCCATCGCTATTCAAAGATTGCAGCAGATCGAAGATCCGCTGGCCCGTGGCGTTATCGAGATTGCCGGTCGGCTCGTCGGCGAAAAGAATCCTCGGAGAGTTGGCAAAGGCTCGCGCAATAGCGACACGTTGCTGTTCCCCGCCCGAGAGCTGGGTGGGAAAGTGGTGTCCTCGTCCGGTGAGCCCTACGCGGTCGATGAGGTCACGTGCCCGTTCCGTCGCGCCGGGCGTCCCTCGGAGCTCCAGGGGCACCTGCACATTCTCCAGCGCGGTGAGAGTCGGGATGAGTTGAAAAGTCTGGAAAACGAATCCGACCTTCTCTCCACGTAATCTCGCTCGCTCATTTTCGGTAAGGCGCCCGAGGTCGGCGTTATCGAGGAGCACAGTACCCCGTGTTGGGGTATCCAGTCCTGCGAGCAGTCCGAGCAGTGTGGTCTTGCCACTACCCGAAGGTCCGACGATTGCGACAAAGGCGCCCTGAGGTATGGTGAACGAGACATCGCGCAACACAGCGAGCTTCTGCTCACCGCTTAGATATTCCTTGGTTACTTCACGGGCAATGAGCATTGCGAATTCGGATGAGAGTCGGAGCGAGTGACGCCATGATACCAAATGGGTCGCGGTCGCCGCGGTTGGCGCTCCGCGGATTGTTGCTCGCGACGATGATGGCGTTGTTTGCTTGTGGCTCGAGCGGCAGCGAAGAGAATCCCAGAAACCCGGCAGAGGCGAAGAATAACATGAGTGTGGCAAAGGGGCGCGACACCGCAGGCAGCGCGGATGTCGCGGACAGCACTGCAGCAAAGCCTGTAGTCCTTTTTTTCGGGACGAGCCTGACGGCTGGCTACGGTCTCGACCCAGGGCAGGCGTTTCCGTCGCTGATCCAGAAAAAAGCCGAGGCCGAGGGCGTGCCCATCAAAGCTGTGAACGCCGGTCTCTCGGGCGAGACGACGGCGGGCGCCGCTCGGCGCATCGACTGGGTTTTGAGGACTCCGGCGGATGTAGTTGTTGTCGAGGCGGGCGCGAACGATGCGCTGCGGGGACTTCCACCGGATGCGGCAAAGGCAAACCTCGAGCGAGTGATTGAAACCATTCGGCAGAAGCAGCCGCGAGCGAAGATCGTGCTGGTGCAGATGGAAGCTCCGCCGAACTACGGCGCATCGTATACGCAACGCTTTCGCTCGATCTACCGCGATGTCAGCCAAAAGGAGAGGATTCCCTTGATTCCATTCCTTCTGAGTGGTGTGGCGGGGGTCTCACGGTATAATCAGGCCGATGGCGTTCATCCGAACCTGGCCGGAGAACAGATTGTGGCCGACAATGTATGGCGCGGCCTCAAGCCCATAGTCGCGCAGCTTGACCGAGGTTTAAAACGCGGCTAAGTTTCGAGGCTGTTTACGTTTAGCTTCGTTCACGGTCGAGCCGACTGCGGTACGCTATCGAGCTCGATCGTTCTGCTTTGAACCCAAGTTCTGGAATCCCGATATGGCAATGCCAGCCACCCAAATCAGGCGTGGAATGGTCCTCGTGTTCAACGGCGATCCCTGCCGAGTGGTGGAATTCCGGCACCACACGCCGGGGAACCTTCGCGCAATGGTGCAGGCCAAGCTCAAGAATCTCCGCACGGGCAACAATTTCGAGCACCGCTTCCGCGCTGCCGACACCATCGAGAAGGCTTCGATGGAGACCCACGATCTGGAGTTCATGTATCAGGGCGGCAACACCTACCATTTCATGAACACCGAGAACTACGACCAGCTCGAAATCGAGGAAGAAGTGCTCGGCGACAACGCGCAGTGGATGCAGCCGGGAATGAAGATTCAAGCTGAGTACTACAACGGTCGCGTAATCGGTATCGAGTTGCCGAACTCGATGGTGCTTCAGGTGGTGGACACTGCACCCGTGATGAAGACAGCGACGAAGACAGCCTCGACAAAGCCGGCCAAGCTGGAGAACGGCGTCACGGTGAACGTTCCCGAGTTCGTGAACACGGGCGAGAAAGTGCGCGTGAATCCGAACACCGGCGAGTACATGGATCGCGCCAAATAACCTTAGCTGCGAGCTGGATCGTTGCGCAGCTCAGAGAGCCGGGGTGTCCTCTTCGGCGACGACGGTCGCTCGGGTGCCCGCTCGCGGGCGGGTGAGCCCCTAACTACGCTCACTCGCTCTGCTCGCTCACGGGTCTCCTCGGTCGCTCCCTTGAACGTCGCCTGTGATGACACCCCGCCTCTCTTCGCCAGTCAATCGATGTCGTAAAGCTGAAAGCTGCGCGGTTGATTCGACTGTCGAACGGGATTAAGATGCAGTGCTGTTTCGCATGGTGGCTGTAGCTCAATTGGTTAGAGCACCGGTCTGTGGCACCGGGGGTTGCGGGTTCAATTCCCGTCAGCCACCCCTTTCGAACGAAGTCCGAATGCGCGCCGTATTAGGTCCGTAGCTCAATTGGTAGAGCACCGGTCTCCAAAACCGGCGGTTGGGGGTTCGATTCCCTCCGGGCCTGTAACAAAAAGTTCGCAATTCGCGGTTGGTCGCGGACGAGTTGGGGTGGTTGCGGCGCTATCGTCTAGGGGACTAGGACGGGGCCCTCTCAAGGCCCAAACACGGGTTCGAATCCCGTTAGCGCTATAGATGGATGAAGGATGCTCACAAGGCATCGATCGGCCCCATCGTCTATCGGTTAGGACGGCACCCTTTCACGGTGCAGAGAGGGGTTCGATTCCCCTTGGGGCTATGAGTGGAAGCACGAGAGGTGGAACGTTTCACTTCGCCTGTTGATGCAGAACGAAAGGACTGACTGACAACCAGTTCTGATGGAAGGTGGAATGAGGAAGGGGTTTTCGACCCTGACTCCAGAGTTGGGGCCGTAGCTCAGTTTGGTTAGAGCACTCGACTGTCACTCGAGAGGTCGCGGGTTCGAGCCCCGTCGGCCCCGTGTTTGAAAAGCTGGATTGGTGGGCCCTGGTGGTGAAATTGGTAGACACGCCATCTTGAGGGGGTGGTGCCGAAAGGCATAGCGGTTCGAGTCCGCTCCAGGGCACTCTGAATAATTGAACGATCCATCGGCCCTCAGCCTGAGTGGCCAGTGCCTTTGACTGTAGGGTCTTGAGCCACAGGGATCTTCGATACCTACACCGTCAGTCGACGGGCTATTTGCTAGAACTTGCCACAGTAGCTCAGGGGTAGAGCACCCGATTCGTAATCGGGCGGTCGTGAGTTCAATTCTCACCTGTGGCTCTCCGGGGTTTTGAAGACGGCGCAGACAGACACTTCGGCTCCCGCCATTGCGCGCCAGGCACCACATAAGTGGATCATCGCCGGTACCGTGCTGACCGGAACGATCATGGCCGTGCTCGATTCGAGCATCGTCAACGTAGCGCTGCCGGACATGTCGGGAACGCTGGGCGTCACAATCCAGGAAATTACCTGGGTGGTGACGGCTTACATCCTCGCCCAGGTGATCGTGATGCCGATCACCGGTCTCCTCGCCTCGCGCTTCGGGCGAAAGCGTTTCTATATGACGAGCGTGCTGCTCTTCACCGCGTCGTCGATGGCCTGCGGACTCGCGCGAAGCCTCGGACCGATGGTGGCCGTCCGCGTTCTACAAGGCTTTGGAGGCGGTGTCCTGCTAACTGTTTCGCAGGCGATTCTTCGAGAGAGCTTTCCGCCTGAAGAGCAGGGCATTGCGATGGGACTCTATGGCTTGGGCGCGGTCCTCGCGCCGGCATTCGGGCCCACGCTCGGTGGCTGGATCACCGATCAGTATTCGTGGCCGTGGATCTTCTACATCAACGTCCCGATCGGCGCTATCAATCTCATTCTCGTCAGCCGCTTCATAGAAGATCCGCTGTATCTCGTGCGCGAGAAGGGCTACATCGACTGGCCCGGTCTCGGGCTTCTAGTGATCGGACTCGGCGCTTTGCAGTTGATGCTCGAGGAAGGAGAGCGAAACGATTGGTTCCAATCCGGTTTCATTCTCCGGCTGGCCATTGTCGCCACTGTGGGACTCGCGGTCTTCGTCTGGCGCGAGCTCACCACCGAGAAGCCCGCGGTCAATCTGCGCATTCTGAGCAATCTTTCGTTCAGCTCTGCCACCGCCCTCGGCGGAGTACTCGGGCTCGCGCTCAATGGGAGTTTGTTTCTGTTGCCCGTTTTCCTCCAGAATCTGCTCGCCTTCAATGCGATGCAGGCCGGGTTCACGATGATGCCGCGCAGTCTCGCGATGGCGGTGCTCATGCCGATCGGGGGACGCTTCTACAATCGCCTCGGCCCGCGGGTGCTCGTCGGTGGTGGGCTGCTCATCGCGGGGGTTGGCTTCTACACGATGTCCACGTTGACAACGAGTGTCGGTTACTGGGATCTCTTCTGGCCGCAGTTGTGGCAAGGCGTTGGATTCAGTCTCATTTTCGTGGCGTTAAGCACCGCCGCGCTGTCGACGATTCCGAAACCGCGGATGACCGCGGCGACCGGTCTATACAATGTCGTTCGGCAGGTAATGGGGAGTGTCGGCATCGCCATTGCCGCGACGACCTTGACCAGCAGCACCGTCCGCTACAAAGCGATTCTTTCAGAGGACGCTGGTGCCTCGAACGCCGCGCGTCAGTGGGTCGCGACCGCAACGGCCGGCATGATCAAGAGAGGCGCCGATGCAGTCACCGCAAAGGCCCAGGCGCTTCGCATGCTCGATGGTCTGATCGGTCGTCAGGCCGCCGTACTAGCCTACAACCACGTTTTCGTTCTCGTCTCCGCCCTCTTCGTCATCGGGTTTCCGCTGGTTTTTCTCCTTCGCCGCGGGTCGCCCGGTACGGAGGTCGAAATCGCGGTTGATTGATGCAGACTACGCGGACCTTTTCGCGAAGCGCTGCCACCAGTACTTTCCGGGAGTCGCGGGCGTAATTCAGTTGGTAGAATGCCAGCTTCCCAAGCTGGACGTCGCCGGTTCGAGTCCGGTCGCCCGCTCTCAGGCCAGCATCAAAGTCATTTGTGCGACGAGCTGTCCGGCGCGGGCAACGTTAGTGTGAAAGTCGAGCCGCGCCCGAGAGTGCTCTCTGCTTTCAAATCGCCGTTCATGCGCCTCGCCAACTCCCGGCTGATAGCGAGTCCCAAGCCGAAGCCTTTTTTCGAGGCGCCGTCACTGTTCACCTGAACGAACGGCTCGAAGATTCGTTCCAGCTGGTCTTCGGGGATCCCACGGCCGGTGTCCGCGACGTGGATGAGAGTGCGGTCCCCGCGCGCTTCGCACGTGACGGTAACTTTTCCGCCCGTCGCTGTAAACTTGACCGCGTTGGTTAAAAGATTGAGCAGGATCTGCTGCAGCCTGTCGGGATCGGCGACGATCTTCACGGATTCCGCGCAAGCTTCCCGCCGGTAGTTGATGCCCGCCTGCTCGATACGCGGACCTATCAGCGTTTCAGTCTGAGTGAGGATCGCGGCGGTGCTGAGTGGCTTAATATCCAGATTCTCGATTTGCCCTGCGTTCACGCGCGCGAAGTTGAGCACATCCTCAATGAGCCCCAGCAAGTACTCGCTGGCCTTTTTGATTCGCTCCACGTCAGCGAGTTGTGCGTCGTTCAGCTGACCGCGAATACCCATCATCAGCAAGTCGCAGTAACCGCCGATTGCACCAATCGGCGTGCGTAGATCATGGGACATCATGGAGATCAAACCCGACTTCGCTTGATTGGCCTCTTCAGCGGCGCGCTTCGACCGCAGTATCTCATCCTCCCATTTGCGACGTTCCCTGAGCCGCATCAAAGCGCAATCATAGATCACCCCGCCTTCCTGCTTCCGAGCCGCTGCGTTCACCAAAACTGCGACGTCCTCCTTCGAAGCAGCGCAGCGGAGGGTCACAAACAGCTCTTCGACACTTCCCTGAAGCCGGAGCAGCGGAAAGAAATGGGTCTGGTAGAAGATCCGACTCGAGATCGTGAGGAGTGCTTCGAATGGTCTGCCAACGACGGTCTCGCGGGAGCCACCGATCATCTCGAGCAATGTCGAGTTGACATCGCGCACCGTGCCGTCATCCCCAAAGCTTATGAAGCCGCACGGCGCGCGATCGAGCAGTTCGTCCATAGGCCTTACTGGTTCGCCACTTCGACCTGCGCGCCCGCGCCCACTTTCGATAGGTAGCTCTTGATGGCCTCGATTGTCTCCGCGGGGTGACTCATGTGCGGGCAATGCCCGGTGGCTTGCATCAGATGCAGTGTGCTGTCCGCGAGTTGGTGGTGGACGTATTCCCCGACCGCCGTAGGCGCGATGATGTCATCCGCGCATTGAAGGATGAGCGACGGCGTTCTGACTTTCGGGAGATCAGCCCGATTGTCCGCGTAGAACGTTGCTTCCGCGAACCGGCGGGCAATTGCCGGGTCGGTGGAGCAGAAGCTTTCCGCCAGCTCGGCCGAGAGCTCCGGGCGATCGGGATTCTTCATGATGGCCGGCGCCAGAAAATTGGCCCAGCCGATATAGTTTTTGTCCATTGTGTCGAGCAGCTCCTCGATATCGCTACGCTCGAATCCGCCAACGTACGCGGCTTCATTGATATAGCGCGGCGATGGGCCGACCAGGATGAGATGAGCAAAGCGCGCTGGTTCCTGGATGGCTGCAAGAACGCCAATCATGCTGCTCACCGAGTGACCAACGAAAATCACGTCGTTCAGGTCGAGGGCGTGACAAACCTCCAGCACGTCCTCGGCGTACCCGCCAAGCGTGGAGTATCGCTTCGCGTCGTAAGCCCCGAGGTCGGAATGGCCGGATCCTACGTAGTCGAACAACACTACGCGGTAGTCATCGACAAAAGCCGGGACGACGAACCGCCACATGTTCTGATCGCACCCGAAGCCGTGCGCGAAGAGCATCGGTTGAGTGCCGTGCCCGAGAACTTTCACGTTGTTCCGCTTGAGGACGTTGCGCTGCATAGGGATGTAGGTAAGAGTAAGAAGTAAGATAGCGACCGCGGCCCATTGGCACGCGCGATGAGAACCAACAGAAGTACTGCACTGCTCAGGAGGCCTCTATGGAACACTCAACGACATCCAACGCACCCGGAAGCGCGGCAGCGCCTACGCCAGACTATCGCCCCCGCGTCGACTTCAGCCGAGTTCCGGGCGTCATGCACGTGATGGGCGGCCTGGAAGGGTT
>DATAHM010000082.1:0-10015 GCA_036263215.1 Gemmatimonadaceae bacterium | reverse complement strand
CTCAAGTATTCGCACCCGCGCTGGCTCGTTGCGCGATGGGTCGAACGCTGGGGCGAGCAGGATACCGAACGGCTCCTGACGTTGAACAACGCCGAGGGTCCGATTGTCCTGCGCCCGTTCGGCATCGTTAGAGAGCAGCTCGAAGCAATGCTCGAGGCCGCGGGAGTGCACGTTGCCGATGCTCCCTACGTCAAAGAGAGCATCGCCATCTCCGGCGGTATCACGCTTACCGAGCTCGGCGCATTCAAGAAGGGATTGTTCTTCGTGCAGGATCCTGCCGCGACACTGGTTACCGACTACGCGTCGATTCCTACGGGCGCGACAGTCGCGGATCTTTGCGCGGCACCCGGTGGAAAATCGCTCGAGCTCTCGCGGTCGGCGAGCGCCGTCCTCGCTGGCGACAAGTCCGTAGCACGTCTGCAGCGACTGCTCGCGAACATGCGGCGTCTCGAGACTACGAACATCTATCCGTTCGTTGCCGATGCGCGGCACCCCGCGGTGGATACCGTCGACGCCGTTCTTATCGACGTACCGTGCACCGGCACCGGCACTTTCCGCAGACATCCCGATGCGCGCTGGAGGCTGAAGGTATCCGATCTCGCGGTGATGTCCGCGCTGCAGAAGACAATCCTCCGCGCTGCGGCCAACCTCGTGCGCCGCGATGGACTTCTCATCTACAGCACCTGCTCCCTCGAGCCCGAGGAGAACGATGCCCAGATCGACGCGTTCCTCTCTGAAAACCTGAACTGGGTCCTCGAGCCGCCGCCCGAAGGCGCGGTGTCAGGTGACCTGCTCGACGCGGGTCGCCTGCGCGTTTTGCCGCAGCGCCACGCCACGGACGGCGCGTTCGCCGCGCGATTGCGCAGGGTAAGCTAGGTGAGCTGGCGCACCTATCCGCGGCGCGCATTCCCCTATCTGATAGCAGCCGTAGGCGGATTCCTTCTCGCCTACGTGCTCGTGTTCTTTTTCGCATTTCCGGCGGACGTCCTCCCCGACGATGGAATTCTTCCCAACGTGGTTGGAAAAACGTTCGAGGACGCTTCCGCGCTCTTGCAGAAAGCGGGATTTCCGGCGCAGCAGGGCGATACCCGATTCACCACGAATACTCCGGCCAATGTTGTCCTTCAGGAAGATCCGCCAGCCGGCAGCAGACAGAAGCGCGGCACCACTGTAGTTCTTGCGCTGAGTGGCGGACAGAAGAGCGCCGAAGTCCCCGTGACCACCAACATGTCGCAGCAGCAAGCGCGCATCGCCATCGAGAACACTGGCCTCACTCTCGGCAACGTATCGGAGCAACTGTCGGAGCAGCCGCGCGGACTCGTCATCGCGTCATCGCCGCCAGCAGGCACCAAGATCGCGCTGCCCGGCAGCGTCGACATCGTTCTGAGCAAGGGACCGGCGACGGTTCAGGTGCCGGATCTATACGGGCGAAGCATCGGTGAGGCGAGGTCGATGATCGAACAGCTCGGCCTGCGCATCGCTGGGTTGTCGCGCGACACCAGTTCGCTGCAGCCCGAAAACACGGTTATCAGGCAGCTTCCGGCTGCGGGGCAGACAATCGCAGCCGGTGGTCCGGTGAGTCTTACCGTCTCGCATTTCCCGCCGCCGCCAACGATCAGAATCGACACTGGCATTTCCGCGCCGCCCCCGCGATGAGCGTCAGGATTGCTCCGTCGATCCTCAGTGCTGATCTCGCCCGGCTTGCTGATGAAATTGCGATGGTTGAAGCCGGTGGCGCTGACTGGATTCACATCGACGTCATGGATGGCCGCTTCGTGCCAAATCTCACTTTCGGCGCAAAGATCATCGAGTCGGTCCGAAAGCTGACCAGGCTGCCACTCGACGTGCATCTGATGGTGGTCGAACCCGAGAATTATTTCGATAGCTTCGCGGAAGCCGGGGCCAATGGGATGACCATCCACACCGAGGTGTCTCCGCACCTGCAGCGCCAGCTGAATCGAATTCGCGAGCTCGGATGCCGCGCGGGAGCGGTGATCAATCCGTCCACACCTCTAACCGCGGTGAGTGAAGTGATCCCCGACCTCGATCTTCTGCTGATCATGACCGTGAATCCTGGATTTGGCGGGCAGAAGTTCATCAAGGGCTCTGTCGACAAGGTACGGCGCGCGCGAGAGATGCTGGCCGAGAACGGCAGCACGGCTTATCTCGAAGTCGATGGTGGCATTGACCGCGACACCATCAAGTCGGTTTGGGAAGCGGGCGCCGACACTTTCGTAGCGGGCAACGCGATCTTCAACGCCCGCGATCCACAAGCAGAGATCGGCGAGCTGCGAGCGCGCTGCACCACCCAGGTATGACCGGACGGCAGCAACTAGCGATTGCCTGCGTCGTCATTGGCGTGACGGCAGCGATCGCGTACGGAGCGACGCGCTACCTTCGCAAAGAGCTCTTCCCCGTCGAGCTCGGCACCAAGGCTCCGGATTTCAAGGCGTACACCTTAGATTCGGTTCCGAAGCAAAAGACCCTCGCGGACTACCGCGGAAAAGTGCTGATGATAAATGTCTGGGCCACCTGGTGTCTGCCGTGTCGAGTGGAGATGCCAAGCATCGAGGCGCTGAACAACGAGTACGCGCAAAAGGGACTGAAGATCGTCGCCGTGAGTATCGATGATCCCGGCACCGATTCCACAATTCGCGCGTTCGTCAAGCAGTACGGTCTCACTTTCGAGGTTTTGCACGATCCACAGGGCAAGATCTCGGAGGCGTACGATATCACGGGTTACCCGGAGACGTTCATCGTCGGCAAGGATGGCGTCATCCGCCGCAAGTTGATGTCGGCGACGAACTGGAACGCGCCGGAGGCGCGCGCGCTTGTCGACAGATTACTCGCGGAGCGAACGAATTAGATGATGAGCACTTATCTCGACCGGGCGGTATGACGCGCATCCTTGGAATCGAAACGTCCTGCGACGAGACTTCCGCTGCCGTGCTCAGCGGATCCGGAGATAGCGTGCAGCAGGACTCTCTGGTGATTCTGTCGCAGGACGTCCATCGCGTGTTTGGCGGAGTAGTGCCCGAGATTGCGTCGCGAGCGCATCTGACGAGTATCGTGCCGGTCGTTGCGCGCGCGCTCGAGGAAGCGAGCACGAGTCTCGAAGGCATCGACGCCATCGCAGTTACGAACACTCCCGGTCTCGTGGGTGCTCTGCTCGTTGGCGTGAGCTACGGAAAGGCTCTCGCATTCTCGCGCGGGATTCCGCTGCTCGGAGTCCATCACATGGAAGGACACCTATTTGCGGCAGCGCTCGAGCACAAGGATGCGGTCCCCCCTTTTACGGCGCTCCTTGTTTCCGGCGGCCACACTCTTCTACTCGACGTCGAGGCCTGGGGCAGCTATCGCCTTCTCGGCGCCACCCGCGACGACGCCGCTGGAGAAGCCTTCGACAAAGTGGCCAAGCTCCTCGGTCTTCCCTATCCAGGCGGACGGTACGTCGAGCAGCTCGCTCGCGACGGAGATGCCGGCCGTTTTCGCTTCGGCCGGCCAATGTTGCGCAAGAATGCACTGCCAGACGACAAGGATTATTACGATTTCTCCTTCAGTGGGCTAAAGACGGCGGTGTTGAACGCAGTTCGCGCTTCACAGGATCTCGAATCCGACAAGGCGGACATCGCCCGTGGATTCCAGGACTCGCTGATCGAAACGCTGGTGGAAAAAACCTATCGGGCGGCCACCACATTCTCGCGCGAGCGAGTAGTGCTCGGCGGTGGCGTCGCGTGCAACCGCACGCTCTCCGAGGCGATGCGCGCGCGGCTAACGCCGGAGGGTATCGCCGTGTTCACCCCTACTCCGCGGCTTGCCACTGATAATGCGGCGATGATTGCGCGCGCGGGATTCTTCAGGTTCGAGCGCGGTGAACGCTCCGGCCTCGACCTCAATGCCTACGCGAGCTGCCCTATCCCCGGGCTCGTTGCCGCCTAAATTCACATGCAAATGAAGCCAGTCTTTGCGTCCATAGTCCACCACCCTCTCTCTTACGATGTGGGGCCGCTCCAGCTTACGGGGTTCGGCCTCGCCGTGCTCATGGCGTTCGTCATCGCGCAGATCATTGCTCAGCGCGAGCTGACGCGTCGAGGTCACGACCCCGAGCCAATTGGTGATCTGGTTTTCGCGGCGGTGATTGGTGGGCTGCTCGGCGGAAAGATCTACTACGCGATTTTGATGCACGACGCCGGCGCACTCTTGAACAGGGCGGGCTTCGTGTTCTGGGGCGGGCTCATCGGCGGCATCCTCGCTTGCTATCTCGTTGTCCGGCGAAAGGGTTTGAGCTTCACCCGCATCAGTGACGTCGCCGGGATCGCAATCGCGGCCGCTTATTCGATTGGACGCACGGGTTGCTGGGCCGTCGGCGACGATTATGGCCGACCCTTCAACGGCTTTGGCGCGGTCAGCTTTCCGAACGGGGCGCCGCCATCGACGGTTGCGAATATGACTCAGCTATTTCATATCCCCGCGCCCGCGACGGCGTCGCCGAACCAGGTGCTTTCGGTGTACCCTACTCAGCTCTACGAAGTCGCGCTCGGATTCGTAATGTTTCTGATTCTCTGGCGCTACCGCAAACACAATCACGCCGAAGGCTGGTTGTTCGGATTGTACTGCGTTCTCGCCGGAGTCGAGCGATTCTTCATGGAATTCGTCCGCGCCAAGGACGACCGATTCGTGATGGGAATCTTTACCTCGGCACAGATCATCGCACTTCTCTTTGCGATCGGCGGAGCGGTGTGGATGTACATGCGCAGAACGCCGGGGCCGGATGCGCCCGGAATCTATCCCGTCGCGCCGGGCGTGGCTGCGAGCGCGTAGTGTAAATCGAGATGCGCAAAATCAGCATGAACTTCGCTTCACTGATCGAGTCCGCCCGCGTCGGGGCGGACTCTTTGCGCACCAACACCATGCGAACGACGCTCTCGACCACCGGTGTGGTGATTGGCGTTGCCTCTCTCGTCGCAGCGTTTTCGATCACCGACGGCGTCGATCTTTGGGCGCGAGCGCTTATCGCGCGCGAAAGCAGCGTCCAGGACGTCTCGATCACACCGCGCACGAGTACGGTGGTGGCGGGCCGGACCGTCCCAATCACTGGTTATCCCGTTTTAACCGCTGAGGATGCGGAACGCGCCAAGGAGGAAGTTCCCGGCGTTGCGCAGTATGCGCTCACGCTCACCGGTAATGCGCCCGTCGAATATCTCGATCGTCGCGCGACGGCCCTCCTTACACTTACCACCGCAAGCCTGGCGGATTTTACGTCGATCGACGTGCAGGCCGGCCGTTTCTTCAGCGCCAGCGAAGTTCTTCACTCAGCGCCGGTGATAGTGCTCGGCCATCGCCTCGCTGAAGAGTTGGCTGGTGGCAGAGATGCGCTTTGGTTGATTGGCCGCGCCATCAAGGTGAGCGGACGCAAACGCGAGGTCATCGGAGTGCTCGCGCCGCCACAGGTTGGGCCGGAGCCAGATCTCGCCGCCTTTGCGCCAATCCGCGGCGGCGAATCACTGCTCGAGCCGAGTCAGGAGCCGCGGCTCCCCACTCTGCGACTCAAAGCGCATAGCATCGAAGCAGTGGACACGCTGCGAGACCAGGTCGTGAATTGGCTCGCCGAACAGTACGGGACGAAGGTCGAGAAGCTGAACGTCGAAGTTGGGACGCAGCGACTCGAGAACACTCGTCAGGGGATGTTGCTCACGAAGCTGCTACTCGGCCTCCTCGCCGGACTCATCCTGGCCGTCGGCGGAATCGGCATCATGAACGTGCTGCTCGCCGCCGTGGCAGAACGCACGCGCGAGATCGGGATCCGCAAATCAGTCGGCGCGCGCCGCGCCGACATTCAAATCCAGTTTCTTGTGGAGTCCGTAACGATTACCGGCGCGGGCAGCGTGATGGGATTCGTCGTAGGAGTCATTCTCGCGCAGGCAGGGACAGCAGTGTTCCGCCTATGGGCGCACGCGCCTATCTACCCGGTGATGCACCTGTCCACCGGGCTTTTTGCCGCAGGATCCGCTATTACCGTTGGGTTGGTGTTCGGAACTTACCCAGCGAGAAGAGCAGCGGAGCTCGCGCCGGTTGACGCAATAGCCCGCGAATAGCCGCAGAGGAAGTGATACTCACGGGTTGGGTCTCCGTGATCTGCTCCCACAGTCCATGCAGCGTCTGATGTGGAATCGCGATCGTCACGTCCGGCGCGCCCGAGCCGACGTCTGCGCCCGTCAGGAGCTCGAACGCTATGGAACCCTGCTCATCGAACGTCGCGATGTTGCAGGTCGCGCTCTTCGCGAATGGCGGGAGCGGAACCGAGCATCCCTGACCAGTGGAAGTGATGTGAGTAGTAACGGTGCCGGCGTTCGAGAAATAGAAGTTGTCGGGAGTTTCCACATACGCCGCGACTGCCGAAAAAACCGAGAACGGGTCAGTTGTCTCGAGCGAAAAGTCCGTCGTTCCCTCATCGACGCTCACGAGGAGCATCCTGTCTGGGACCTGGTTGGCCGCGTGTGATTCCCAGAGGAACAAGGTCGCTCCAAAATTGGCTGGCGTGCACTCGCCTGGCGGCGGCGGGAAGTTGGGATCAACGAAAATGTTCTCGATGCACGTACCCTCGGGGAACGTCAGGCGGGTCGCGAATCCGTACATTGTCCGCGAGGTTCCGTTGATCGAGACGTTCACCTGATCGAGGAGCGGCTCGATCGTGGAAAGGGCATCGCTTACATCAGCCACGTCCGGCGCTCCCGTATCCCCGAATGTCGCAATACCGAGCGCAAGACTTTGCAGTGCATCCCTCCGACTAACCGTTGGGCCGGTCGAATCGCTGCAAGCCGAGAACGAGAAGAGAAGACAGGCGCACGTAGCCGTCGCTGCCAGATGATTTCGCATATTCAGAATGTTATGAGTGATCGTGAATCATGCGCCAGCCGGCGCTCGTGCGTTCCCAGATTGTCGTAAACCAGCCCGTTCGATCGGGCATTCCAGCGCCGCTTAGAATGTACTGCCCGGTCGCTAGTGCGTGATCCGCGCCCAGCGGCCGAATTTCGAGATGATCGTACCGAAGCTGCTGAAGCGGACGTCCGGATTTCCAGAATCCCTCGCGCATCTGCTGCTCGATTCCGCTCGGACCGTGCACGAGCCCGGTGCGCCCCATCGTCGTTGCGGACGGCGCATACGCAAACAGGTATGCGGAGAGATCGCCGCGGTTCCAGCCGGCGGCAGTGGTGTCGAACACAGCGCGAATTGCGGCCGCATCGGCTGGTGGCATCGGCGACGTCGAAGCGGGCGCCATCCGACCCGCGCAGGCTGCGAGCAAAAGCGCTCCGGCAATCGAAATCAATGCGCATAGTCGTCTCATTTATTTCTCCGGAACGAGCCTCAGACTGGTGCCCCAGGGGTCCGTCAAAATCCATTCTCCGTCATCGGGCTTGGCTTCGTAGCCCGCCGCAGCGACGTGTCTCGCCGCTTCTCCCGCATCGTTTGCGGACGGAACGATTATCTCCCACTCCAGCAGCCGTGCATCCGCGTCCGTCGCGGGCGACGCCCCGCGCGCCCAGGTGTTGGTCCCCAGATGATGATGATATCCGCCTGCCGACATGAACAAGGCTCCGGGATAGCTCCAGACCACTTTATCAAAACCAAGCGCGTCATGATAGAACGCCTCGGCCTTTGCGAGATCGCCCACATAAAGATGCACGTGACCGAGGACTGTACCCGGAGGCATGCCGGTCCATTGCTCGCCTCGGGCCGCGCGCACAAGGTCGTCGACATCCAGATGCGCCGTCGTCATGTAAAGCTGCCGCTCGTCGTACTTCCAGGCATCCCGCGGCCTGTCCGCGTACACCTCGATCCCAAGGCCGTCTGGATCAGTTAGATAAACTGCTTCGCTCACGAAATGATCCGCCATCCCCGCATATGCTCCGATCTCGGCGAGATGCGAGATGAATCGGCCGAGCGACGCACGATCGGGAAGGAGAATCGCGAAATGATAAAGGCCGAGCAGTCCGCGCCGCGGCACCGGCTTGGCGCTCGCCAGCTGGTGGAGGTGAACGATTTCGCGATCCTCGCCATGCGGACCTAACCGAGCGCTGTCTTCGGTCCGGTCGAGCACGCGCATTCCCAGAACTTCTTCATAGAACGCGATCGACCGGTCGAGGTCGGCCACCTGCAATCGCACCCTGCCGAGGTGGGTTGATTCTGGAAGCCGATATTCGCGCGGTCGAATTCCCGTCGCGTCTTCAGTGTCGGTCGTCGCGTGCGCCATCAATTTCCTCCTCTGCCGCGATCACGCGGCAAATGCTACGCCTCTGCGCTCTCTGGCGTATGCCCCGGCCAGAACGTACGCACGGTCGCGAAGATGAGCAGTAGAATCAGAATTCCTTGCGCCACCAGTGTCTCCACGCTCGGATAGATTCCCATTGCCTCCACATGCGGGCCGCCCGGAATCACGGTGATGTGCATGATGTTTCCTTCCTGAAGCTCTCGCACACCTTTCCCCATGAACACGAACGCCATGTAGTACAGCAGGATGCTCGTGACCGTAAAAAACGGCCGCATCGGAATGCGTACACCGTAACGGTAGAACAGTGTGAAGATCACCGCGAGCGCTGCAAAGCCGACGATGATGCCGAGTGCAAGCGGCAACCCAACGTTCGGCCCCTCGTTGAAGAGCGCCTGGTAGAACAGCGCGGTCTCCGCGCCCTCTCTGTACACTGCCAGGAATGCGACGAGTGCGAGCGCCTTGCCGCCGCCATGCTCGAGTGCGAGCGTCACCTTTTCCCGGATGAATTTCTGCCACTTGGCGGCCTCGACTTTCGAGATCAACCAGTAACTCACCGAGAACAGAACGACGACCGCGACCAGCATCGTCACAGCCTCCACAATCTCTCGGCTCGCCGGCATCGCGCCGAGCACCGTCTTGAGCACGACGGCGGTAGCGAGACTGGCGACGAGTCCAAGCACGATACCAATCCAGACAGATCGCAGACGCTCCCTGTGTCCCATCTTGATGAGAAAGGCGACAACGGCGCCGATCACCAGGATGGCTTCAAATCCTTCTCGTAGAATGATTAGAAAGGATTGGAAGAATGCCTCCCAGTTCGTCGCCGGCTGCTGCGTGAGATCGATGATCGATGGCAGCCCGTCGGCAATCGCGTCGCGATAACCCTTTGCGGCCGAGACATCGTGACGTCGCACCGCTCCCTTGAAGTCAGCAAAATGACGCTCCATCGTGGCGACGAGGCCCGGCTTCTTCGCGCGCGCAGGGGTCTCGAGCGGCTCGAAAGCGATGTAGGCATCGAACGCACGGTCGCCTGCTTCTGCGGTCTGTCCCCTGCGGGCAAAATCCAGCGCGCTGTCGAGGAGAGCTAGAATAACGGGCGATGCGGTGTCACCGGGAATCGCTGTCGCATCGGCACGCGCGACAGGGAGCGCCATTCTCTCGCCGCGAAGCGAATAGATGTAGTTGATGATGTTCCACCGTTGCTCTGTCGACAGGCTCTGGCCAAACGCCGGCATCGCCGTCCCGCGCACACCAACGGATACGACGTTATACGCCAATGTCGGAGTGAGCTCTGGCGTGAGCTTCGGCTTGCCAATCCCGGGCGGTGCTGTGCTCAACGCGTGAGCCGCGGGACCATCGCCGCCCCCGGCGATTCCATGACAGGACGAGCAGTTCCGGAGATACAGCGCGTGCCCGTCGGCGGTATCCAATGGTCCTGTCGGAAGATCCATCGCACCCGCGGTACCGAGCGAAGCAGCAAAAAGTCTATGGATTTGCTTGACTGTAGCCGGCGACCGCCGGGCCGCGACGGCCGTGATCAGGCTATCGAGAATCGCGCGTGTCGCTGGGGCGTCGTACCCGCGAAGACGAGTTGCGACTTCGCGTGCATCGGCAAGGAAGCCCGACGTCTCGTCGAATTCATCCCTGGAGATGAGGTTGCCGTTGGCATCGACCGCCTTAGCGTACTCTTCGACGGCGACGCCAACGATACTCGACAGACGTTTTGCGGGGTTTTCCTGGGCGGAC
>DATAHM010000081.1:0-18744 GCA_036263215.1 Gemmatimonadaceae bacterium | reverse complement strand
CCCAGGCTCGCCTCGAAAATTCGCTCGGCGCCGCGATACGTCACCACGGTTCCCATCTCGCCGGTGAGCTCGCCGATGTCGCCCGGAAAGAAGCGCTTATGCTCCCAGTCGAGATTTGCCGGCTCGAGGAATCTCTCGCCATTGAAAAAGGCACCGACTCCGACTTCGACGCCGCTGACGTGATCCATCAGCACGAACGACGGTTCTTCGTCGGACGGCCACGTGCGCTGCGCCGAGCGGAGAAAGGCGCGCATGTCTTCCCCAGATTCCATGACGCCAACATATCCGCGCGTCGAAGACCACTCGCTGCCATTGAGCTTGAACACGTAGCGGCCGCTGGCTCGCTCTACGAAATCGATCGCGTCGCTGAAACTGGTGAATTCATGACTGACGGCTGTTTGTAATCCCAGGCTGCGGAGCACCGACTGACCATACTCACGGTCGTTCTCCAGCCGATCGCCGAGTGCGCTGCCGCCAATGACGTTGAACCCATCGCGGCGCAACTCGTCCTGAACTTTACCGAGCGACGCAGTTTCGATGAGAACGACGCCGTCGGGGCCTGCATCGCGGATCCAGTCCAGCTCCTCATGCCAATCGTCGGTGAAGCGGAGCATCGAGCGCATGACGTCGTGCGCTTCGGCGTCTGCGGCGAAGACTCGAACTTCGTGGCCGGCCGATTGGAGTCGCAGATACATGTCGCCGAGATCGACGGTATCGCCGATGCCGAGGAATCTCACTCGCCTTCGGTCGTCGGTTGAGCGGTCTCGCCGTGAAGGAGCACGCGGAGCTCCAACTCGTCCCACCGAGTGAGGACCGAGCAATGGAGAGAAAAAGGCGCCTGCGCGGATTTCAGCGTCCGGATCCCGTCTCGCGCAAAATCGCGACAGATCTTTTCGACGACGGCGGAACTCGATTGCGCGCTCTTGTCAGGGGCAGCGCCTTGCTGCCGGCCGCGCGCGCCATCTCCCTCTCGACGTATGAACGCGCCCGACAGAAGGAGATACGAAAACCGCGCGGATCCATCGGGCGCGACTGCCGTCAGTGTTTCCGGCTGCTCATTTATGAAGCACTCGCTGAGCTCGCGCAGGTACGGTTGGACGGTCCCTGAATACTCTCCGTCCGCGATTGCGCACACGTACAACGTCTGGAGATCGTATCCGCTCCCCTCCGCGGCAGCGACAACTCCGCCAGGGTCCGAGAGACTGCACCAGGAAAGTGCGAGCGCATCCGGTTGGACCAGCCGCGTGAGCTCCAAAGCGCGGAGAATGTGCGCGGTACCGTGAGGGCCGGCGCCCGCTTCCATCTGCATGCGGGTACTGGGCGGCTCTGGAACGTAGGGCGGATTGCACACGATCAGTCGTGGCTTCTCCTTTTGCAGCATGCGGAGCGTCGTTGCGGACCACAGGTCCGACCGCGCGAATCGCGTACGGGAATCGAGATCCAGCAGGATCGCATTTCGTTCCGCGACGTGAGCCGCATCACGATCCACATCGAGCCCAAGCAGTCTCGCGCGGGGTGCCTGCCGCAGAATCGAGAGTCCCACGAGGCCGCTCCCTGAAGTGAGCTCGGCGACGGTGAAATCGCCTCCTTTGCTCTCGGTAGAAGGTGCGTCGGTAAGCAGGCGGCGCGCGGCGTCAGCGGCGCAAACGCAGAGGAGAGTGTCTTCCGGAGAGAAGAACGCGCTGAACGCGAACGGAGGCCGGAAGGGTTCCAGTCTCCATGCTTCGTCGAGAAGAGGGGGAAGGCTCACGGTTTGCAGAAGCAGCGCATTGACAGGTAAGATGCAAGCGGTGACACGGACTGGAAACCAGCCTTCTCATTTCATGTTGAAGTCGATCGAACTCCCAACGGTAGCACTGGTGCGACGCGCGGATGGAACGTCCCCTCCCAATGCGTCCCTTTCCGAGAACCTTGCCTCTCTGCTGCAATCCCCTGATCTCGACGCCGAGCTCGATCGGGAGGTCGGCACCGAGGAGCGCCTGATTCACCTGGCCAGGGACCTGGCGAGGACGGCCTACCCCGAGGATCGAACCACCGACCGGCATACCGCACACTGGATCGAGCATTCTGCCAGATCGGAGTTCCACCGCGCCCTTCTCCTTATTTACAAACAGCATCTTCAGATTAAGCCGGTCGGCAGCCCCAGCTATCAATTCCATCCCTTCATCTGCCGACTGATGCGCGAGCTCGAGGCACCGTGGGAGAGGGAAGTTCTGCGGCGTGTTCGGCGGACGCCTGGCATCTCCCTCGAGGATCTACCCACCGATGCCAGGGAGTTTGCGCGCTGGTACCAGTTCGCGGCGTTCAACCATCCACTCTATGAGCACGATCTCTATGCGTTCCTGGCGTCGGATGCGACGAGGGCGCAGCTCGAATGGTTTCTGAGGATGGAATGCGCGGGAGAAGCGGCCTTCGACGATCTGGTCGCTCTTGCGCAGGTTGGAACGCGTGGCGAAGTGAAGATGGAGATGGCGAGCAACTATTGGGATGAAATGGGACGGGGCCGTGACCACGCGGTACACACCCATCTCTTTCATCAGTTGATCGACGACCTGGGCATCGCCGCGCCCGACGCCAGTGAGCTTCCGTGGGAGGTACTGTCCGGGATCAACCTGATGATCTGGAGCTGCATCCACCGGCGCAATGTCTTTCGTGCGCAGGGGGTGCTCGGCGCCGTCGAGCTCCTGGCACCGCAGCGCTGCACCCGGGTCGTGCACGGCGCGACGCGCTTGGGAATCCGCAAGAAGACCGTCGTCTATTATGGCGCGCACGCTATCATCGATATCGGACACGCTGAGGGTTGGCTAACCCACGTAATCGAGGCGCAGGTTCGCGAAGTGCCCGACGCGCGACTCGGGATCGCGGAAGGATTGCTGGCCCGGGTGGACGCGAGTCTCGACTATTTCGATTTCTGTCTCGCAGGCCTCACGAACATCAGCTGAGTGAAATCGAGCAAGATCACCGCGGATGTACGCGCGTTCTTCACGACGTACGCGACTGCCTACATCCGTCAGGACGTTCCGGCAATCTGCAAACACTTTGCGGATCTGGTTCACATCTCCGGAGACAACGGCGACCGGGTAACAGTACACGTCGAGACGAACGCCGAGATGAGCAAGTCGATCGGGCACCTGATGGAGATGTACCGCGCGATCGATTTCGGCTCCGCGGAAGTGCTCGCACTGGCAACGGATGAGATGTCCTCTCGTCTGGTCCAGGCTAGGCTGCGCTGGCTGTTGCGCGATAAAGCGGGAAAGCCGCTCTACGAATTCGACGCGATGTACACTTTAGCCCGGCATACCGAGCTTTTCCGGATCACGGCGCTCGCGCATAACGAGCTGCCGGAGTACCGGCGCTATATCGGGCGAGGCGCCAAGCTGACGGGAGGTTGACAAACAGGCTCGTCGATTGAGAATTGGGCGCCCGGAAACAAACGTCCCCTTTCCAAAGATTCTTTCGAGACCTCCGCAAAGTGCGCCTGTCCCCGATCGTCGATCGCCAGCCTGAGAGACCGCCGCTGGTACTTTCGCTATCCGAGCCGGCGCTGGAGTCCTTCCCCCATCCGGTCGGATTCTTCGATCGCCTCGGCAAGCTGTTGGTCGCCAACCGGGCAATGGAATCGGTGATGTCCAATCCACCACTAGCTTCGGAGATCGAGACCCTTGCGAGCACTCTCGTAGCGCGGGGGAATGGCGCGCAACTCGAAAAGGGCCGAGCAGAGTCGCGCCGATTCTTCCACGGCACTCGCTTCCACGATCTTCGAGGTACATGGTTGGGATTCGACGGCGATGAACCAAGCCCCGCGTTGTGTGTCACCATGAGCGAAGTGCTGGGATCGTCTCCGTCCGAGTTCGACTTGCGCCGCCGATTCAATTTGACCCCGCGTCAGGCGAGAGTCGCATTCGCGTTGGCCGAAGGTTGCACCAATAACGAGATTGCGGACCTTCTTGGAGTGAGTCCCCACACGGCGCGTCATCATACAGAGAGCGTTCTCTCGAAGATGGGTATCGCGTCCAGAGCGGAAGTCGGCTGGACCCTCCTGAAGCCCTAGCCGCCAATCAGAGGTCCCCGCGCAGGCAGCCAATGACATGGGCAGTTCGACCCATGCGCGGATTGCCCGATGCCTTTATCACTGGGCTCCATCGAAAGGCCTATCCGGAGCTGCGTTCTCTGGCCCGGAAGACTACCACACCTTCCTTGGAGCTCTGATGTCGCCACACTTCCTGCGCGGGGCGTCGCGTTTCCTGACGCGCGCATCCCTCGCGAGAGCGGTAACCGCTTTCGCAATCATTACGTCCGCTGCCTGTGCCACGGACTCGGCCGGGCCAGCTGATCCAGCAGCTGATCTCGCGTCGGTTCGAGTATCAGCGAATGTTGCCGGCACGTCCGTCAACGTACTGGTAGTCACCGTCACCGGCACCGGGATCGCGAATCCCCTCGTATTCAATCTCAACGTCAACAACAATTTCGCGTCTGGCGAAGTCAAGCTTCCTGCCGGCACCGCGAGACTGTTCTCCGTCCAGGCGTTCGATAGCCAGGGCGAGATAACGCACGACGGGAGCAAGGTTGCGGACGTCAACCGCGGACAAAATCCGCCGGTGTCGATTCCGCTGGTTCCAAGGAACGGTCAGCAGCCAATCAGCGTAACGATGGGCGACTACTCGGTCCAGATTCAGCCCTCATCGAAGACCATCGCGGTTGGTGAGGCCACTCAGCTCACTGCTACCGTCCTGGCGCCCAACGGCGATCCGGTGGTGCCTGCAGTCGCCTGGGCGACGAGCGACCCCAGCATTGCAACCGTCGATATCGGCTCCGGAATGGTTACCGGCCGACGCAATGGCACCACCCAGATCATTGCGACCTACGGTGGAGTCGCTGCATCGATGACGCTAATCGTCACCGACGGAACGGGCCCATTGACGATCCTCGGCCCGGTCTTCCCAGGTCCCACCGGCGTCACGCTCGTCAATTACCTCGGTTCGACGGGCGAGATCGCGCACGGCACCGCCGGCAAGGTCTTCAGCTACAGTGATTTCGCTTCACCGCGCTTTCTCGCGCTCGGCGTGGACGCCAATAACATGCCGGCGGTCGACTTCATGAGCGGCGCGTCGCCGGACATCGATCCTTCCACCCGCATGACTTTCGACTTGAGTCGCAGCGATCCGGCAACCGGCACGCTCGCGTACAGCGGGCACACTCAGCTTCATTTTGCGAACGGTTCCGCGATGCTGCTTTACACGAGACTCACGATCAGATACTCGACAGCCGTTGGCGGAGTCGAGACGGCGGTGCCGCTAACCCAAGCTGACCCAGCCTTTGCGAGTATTGGTGGATGGGTCCAGATAACGAGCACCTACGCCGGCGCCTCAGGTGCGCTACACGCAAACGCGCTATTCGAGGTGTCGGATGGCCTGGGCACGTGGACACCGGCTCTCGACTACTACGACTCGCGCACGGACAAGGCGGCAGGTACTACCGCGAAGACTAATTTCGCGGGCGCACTGTACTACGCTTTCTAGTACCAGGCGTGGAGGGCGCCCGAAACGAGCGCCCTCCACGCTGTCGACCCATAGCGCACGAAAGTGAGTTAGCGATCGACGGGAAGGGCGAGGGCTACCACCGCCTGCGGAGCTCGCGCTCTCTCTGTCGCGCTTCAGCGCGTAGCCGCCGTTCCAGCATTCGGAGCGACGCGCGGAGCTGCTCGCGCATTGCTTCCTGCTCCAATCGCATCAGTTCTTCCGTCGGCGCCAGGTCGCTGCGCAATTGCGGTGGAATGACGATCCGATAATTACGGATTCGATAGGATCCGTCGGGCTCAGAGTATCCTTCGCGCTCCGGCATCGCTTCGGGTGTCTCGGGAACGTCCACGACCTCAGGCGTCTCCATCGCCGGCATCGGCATCTGATAGCGATCCTGCGGCGTCCAGGTATCGGTCGCGCCGACTATCGTATTATCGGCCCGAGCTGAATCCGCCGGTGCAGTGACGGGATGAAACGATGTCAGCATCAACATCAGCGCCGCCGAGAAGAGGAGCCCGGCAGGACGGAACCGGGCGCGGTGGGCAACCCATAGAAGGACGAGAGTACTGGCGAGCATTCCTACCAGGAGCGGCGAGACTGCGCTCAGTGGAGCAGCAACGCGTGGAATGAAGGCGGCGACGGCTTCCTGCGCGCGCACAATAGGGGGATGGATCGTCGCGTCGATAGTTCGCGCGGTGAGGGCTGCACTCGTACCGGGACGAACCGGATGCGGGTCGGTCAGCTGGCTCAGGGTGTGGTGCCCAGGGTTCGTCATTTCTGCGACCTCCATTTTCCCCTACGCGAGGGCCGCAAAAAAAGTTCCGTACCCATCGACCGTCTGCTCTTAGGGTTCCTGAGCCGGTGGCCTAGCGCAAGCTGACGTCTACCGTGTAGCCGTCCTTGGCGAGGAGCAGCTGCAGCATCTGCACCGCGCTCTCGTTCGCGTGGCGGAGCAGCTCGAGTTGATTGCCTGCAGCCGTAAGCTGGGTCCTCGCCTGGCGCTGAATTGCGTCCCGGTCCTCGCGGGTAAACGGGTTCCACAATCCGCCACGCTCGTCGTAGGTATGCATATCGGTGATCTCTACGGCCAGCAGTTTCGCCTTCGGGATGCGAATCGAGATCCGTTTGGCGGCGTGATCGATTGTAACGGCCGGGTTGTCGCGAAGATCTATCCCGGCGAGCAGACGCCCGGTAACCACTACGAGTGAACGCTTCGTAGAGCCGTACCACGTATTCTCGTAGACAATGACGTCGCGCACCATTGCCTCACTCGACACCAGCTTCGCGACGGTACGAATCTGCTGGACGACAACGTCGTTGGTGATCGTCGTGGAATTCTTGCCGAGGAGATTGCCAGTGAGGAGGCGGCTCGAGCAGTAGCCGAAGACAATGAGGATCAGCAGCGCTACTACCACTAGCGCTGCCCCAACACCCATAATCGGCCGCCGCGGCTCGGCTACATTGGAAGTCATTCCAGAATATACGAGTCCGTGATTTACATCGCGGCAGATTGACACCCTCGACGCGCTGATTCATACATCACACAGGGTTTCGGCGACAACATCACAACGCAATCGGCCGATGAATTACCTCCAGCAGGTTTGCGCCCTTATCTCGATCTTCGCCGCGGCCGGATGCGGGACCGCACCGGCAGCGCGCTCTTTCGCCGACAGCGGCGGACGGTCCAGCTCGTCCCCCGAGTCCATTCCGCCGCGGCGCGTCGCGTCGACGCACGACTGGACGAGGTTTGGCTGGGATGCGGGGCGGTCGAGCTTTTCGCCGATCGAAACCGGAATCACTGCGCAGAACGCATCGACCTTGCGCCGGCAGCAGGTGCGGCTCGACGGAACCGTCGATGCATCGCCGATCTATTTGCACGGCGTACGCGCGGGATCGGCAACGCACGATGTCTTCTTCGTGACGACTACTTACGGGAAAACGCTCGCGATCGATGCTGACAACGGAAATATCCTGTGGCGATTCACGCCCGCGGGATACGACAGCTGGGCGGGGTCGAGGCGTATCACGACATCGACGCCCGTCAGCGATCCGGACCGCAACTTCATTTACGCCGCCTCACCCGACGGGCACATCCAGAAGCTCGCAGTGGCGGATGGGCGGGTGGTGTGGAGCACAGCGATTACGCACCTCGCGGAGCGGGAGAAGATTGCGTCGCCGCTCAATTATTTCCACGGGAAGATCATCGCCACAACGGGCGGATATATTGGCGATGCGCCGCCTTATCAGGGACACGTCGCGATACTCGACGCCGCGAGTGGTCGACTGCTGCAGGTCTGGAATTCCCTCTGCAGCGACAGGCAGGGGCTGATCGATCCCGCCTCCTGTGACGAGAGCGGCTCCGCAATCTGGGGACGGGCAGGCGCTGTAATCGACACCACGACGGGCGACATTTTCGTCGCGACCGGCGACGGTAAGTGGGATGGGCGCATCAACTGGGGCGATGCGACCATCGCCCTCGACTCGAGCGCCACCAGAATCGTAGACAACTACACTCCGGCAAACACCGAGGAGCTCGATTCGCGGGACGCGGACGTCGGATCGACGTCGCCCGTTCTACTCGGCGGCGGATACGTCGCGCAAGGCGGAAAGGATCGTACGATTCGATTGCTGCAATTCGGGCGCACCCGCGGCGCGACGCCTCGACGGGGCGGTGAAGCGCAGACCGTTCCGACGCCTTCGGGCAGTGGGCTGTTTACTGCGCCGGCGGTGATGCGTTCGGGCGCGACGACCTGGATGTTCGCGGCGGATGGTGGCGGCACCGCTGCGTGGACGATTTCCGGCGGACGTCTCGAGCAGAAATGGCGCAACAAGAACGCGGGGACGAGTCCCGTCATCGCGGGCCATCTGCTGTACGTGTACGACCCTGAAGGTGGTCTTCGGATTTACGAGCCCGAATCTGGCCAGTTGGTGACGACCCTTGATACCGGGAACGGGCATTGGAACAGCCCGATAGTGATCGACGGGCGCGTCGCGCTCCCCGAGGGCGATGCAAACAGGCACGGGACGTCCGGCGTGCTCGACATCTGGCGACTGCCGTAACCAGCAAAGCCATCGAGCAACATGCGCGCTTGAAAAACGCGCATGCGGTCGCTCAGCCGAGCTCCTAGTTCCCCGCGGTGTAGCGAGTCCAGAGTACGACGGTCGTGCAGGAATAATCTCCGGTGCCCATAAAACGCCCCGGCGTCATCCCGGGCTGGTAAACTTCCACCGCCACGACCTCGGCGCCATTCACGAATTGGTTCACATCGCCGGGCGTCATTTCGCGGTACGGCATATCGTCGAGATAAAATTGGACGCAGCCGTTCCTCGTGGACCGCGCTCCTCTGACGGCCGGGCCATACGGACCATCCACTACACGTAGTGAGGGCACCTGCCGCAGAATGTCGGTGACGTAATACGGGTGCATTCGCGCGATCCGGTCAGGGCCGAGGTAATAACCCATGCCGACTTTGCTGCGCTGCCCGAATCCAACCTTGTCGAGCGCCGCCGACCGTCGCGCGGTTACCAGCACCGGATCCATCACCGCGACGAATTTCGCAAGCTTCATCGAGACGCGCGGCTGATCGTGTGACGATAGATCGACAGGAACTTCGGCGGCGGCAAAGCCCAGGTGGCGCGCGAGCAGCACTCTGCTTCCGGACGGCAGATTCTTCATCTCGAACTCGCCCTTCTCATTCGTGATCGCAACTCTGTCTGTTCCCACGAGCTCGACTCGAGTTCCACCGGCGGCGGCGTTGCCTTCCAGCGATACAATGCCGGAAACCGTCGCGGTTCCACTCTTAGGTGCGGAATCTCCAGCGGTCAGGAGGAGATCTCGCGCGAGCAATTCGACTTGCAGATCGCCGAGTGTGACGGGGATTTCCGCGGTGGCGAGCGCACCATGTCGAGCCTGAAGACTCGCATCGAGAGAACTCGGGAGGCCACAAAGCCTGAATGCTCCGGAGCTGTCGGTAGTGTCGCGCACCAATCGGGGTGTTCGGCGTATGCCGATCTCCTTGGATGCCACGAGGTCCGTCCACGCAATTGAGACTTCGACGCCCGCGAGCGGCTGCAGTGTCTCGGGATCGTGAACGTGACCGATCACCGCCGAACTCCCTTGGTTGCGGCTGTCGCTCCGACAAAGCTTGCTGACGAGCGTCGCGGCCGATGGAACCGCCAGCACGATGTAGGTCGCGCTATCGGGCCCAAGGCGAAACGGGCGTGTCAGGAGTGTAGTGCCGAGCGTATCGAGCAACGGATGAAATACTCCGACCTGATAAGTGCCGGGTCGCAGGCTGTCGAGCCGGAACACGCCCGCTGAATCGGTTCTCAAGGTGACGTTGGCGCCGTCGATCATGACTTCGGCGCCCGAGAGGTACCTGCCGTCGAGGCTGTCGACGACGACGCCGACGATTTGAGCTTTGCCCGTCTTGGTTGCAGCGGCCGACGGCGCGGCAGGCGCGCTCTGCGCGAAGATGGCCGGCGCAAATGCAAACAGCGCTGTGATCAGAAGAAGTTGTGGGATTCTTGAACGACGCATTATGCCTTCGCGTTGCCGGTGAGCCACCATAGATCGCGGAGCGTTTGTGGTCAAGATCGGATGGGCTCCCTTCGCGAGAGCGCGCGCTTGGACTTTGCAACGCCACCGCTAATGACTTCACAGAACGATCAGGAGAACTACATGGATAACGTGGCGCAGTCAGATTCCCCAGACGACACCGTGGAGCGGGCCTCGGAGCTCGCACAGTTCGAGGAATGGATCGAGAGGCCGATGCAGGTGTTGGGGTTTGTCTGGCTCGGACTACTGATTCTGGACTTCACCCACGGCCTGTCTCCGCTGCTCGCAGGAATCAGCACCGCGATCTGGGTAATCTTCGCGATCGATTTCGCGCTGCGAATGATTCTCGCCCCGGCCAAGATCGAGTACCTCAAGCACAACTGGCTTGTCGCAATCTCGCTGCTCGTACCTGCACTCCGCGTGTTCAGCATTTTCCGAGCGCTCAGAGCTCTCCGTGCGGCGCGAGTGCTGCGCGGCTTTCGCCTGGTGCGCGTGGTGAGCTCGCTCAACCGCGGGATGGGCTCGCTCAGTCGGAGCATGGGGCGGCGGGGCCTGGGATATGTATTGGCGCTGAGCACCCTCGTCACCTTCGGGGGCGCGGCCGGCATGTACGCCTTCGAGCGGGGACTGCCGGGTGCAGCCGGACTCGGCGATTACGGTTCTGCGCTCTGGTGGACCGCCATGATCATGACCACCCTCGGCTCGAGCTACTGGCCGCAGTCGGTGGAAGGTCGGTTGCTCTGCCTGCTGCTGGCGGTGTATGCGTTCGCGGTGTGGGGGTACGTTACGGCTTCGCTCGCGACGTACTTCGTGGGGCGCGACGCCGATGACGACGAAGCGGAGATTCCCGGACGGAAAGAGATCGAATTGCTGCGGAGCGAGATCGCGGGACTACGCGCAGATATTCGAGAGGGACGCGTCAGGGAAGGGTGGCTTCGGGACTCGCTTGAACCGGTACTGGCTGACTCGAATTCGGAACTCGGAACCGCTGCAGAATGGGGACAACTGCATTGCGGACGGCTTGACTCACGGCACTGCGGGGTGCGGACTAAGTGCGGAGTGCGGACTAAACTGCGGACTTGGGACAAAAGCCGAGCTGTGAGTGACGGCAATGCAGTGCAGTTGATGTTGTCCGATGGGTTTGGCTCACGGCTACTGGCTATGAGCTGCAAGCTGGGAGCACGCTGTTAAGGACCGTGAGTCAGGGTTCCGAAGCGCTCCGCAATCCGCAATTAGTCCGCACTCCGCGATGCCGTTAGTCAATACGTCCGCAATGAAGTAGCTCAGAGCTCAAGTTTGACTGGAATTGCGGACTATTGCGGACTACTGCCTTACGGAATCGGCGCGACGGGAAGCGTAATGCCGATGGAGGCGGAGTATCCTCTGGCGTCATCGAGAAAAACCCGTTCGCCTTTTGGAATTTCATCTCCCGCCTCTGGCAATCCTGTAACGACCCAGTCGAGGGTGCCCGCAATCCGCACTCCGTGCAGCCACGAATGGGGAGACAAATGCGCGAACGGTCCGGCCGTCGCCGTCACGCCTGTCTCGAGCTTGTGGGTGTAGTCGCTCCTTGCTTCGGGACGCGCGGCGCTACTGAGGAGATCGTCGACGTACGGAGTTACGTCGAGCCAGCCGCCGGTCTGCTCATCTGTCAAAACCTGATAGCTCGCGCCCGCCGCGACCGCCGGCAAATTCGCCCGGAGATCTGTTCCGAGCTCGGACGCCGTGTATTCGGTAAAAGGATTCTCCGTTGCTCTCGCCGTCGGCAGCCAATTCACATTGAACAATAAAGAGAACCGCGGCAGCTCTGTCGGAACCGACACGAGAAACAGGAGCAAGAGATTGTTCTTCGACGGCAGCTCTGTCACAGCGCCAGTCGAGAGATTTCGCACACGCGGATGGTTGAACAGGTGCGATCGATGGAGCTCCGGCCAGATCGCAAAGCTCGGCGCGCACAGAATGTGACAGCTCTTCTTCGACTGGGCGCCGGCGCTCGCCGGCGACGCCAGAAGCAACGCGCACGCGGTTGTTGCGAGCGCAATTTCTCGTCTCGTTAAACAGTTTGACATGGAGTCACCAGAAAAATCGAAGCAGTATGCGCTACCGTGACTATCAGGAACGTCACGCTCACGAGCACTCCCGACAGCGCCATGAAACGCGTCCGCCCTTCTCCTGTCTCCAGCAGTGCCGTCGGCTGTGCGTGCTCGCTCGCTCGCCCTGATCCAGCGTGATGTTCTTCGCGCGTGCGCGCCCAATCCCGCCACGCTACCACGGCTCCCGCGATGCACAACACGATCGCGCCGAGACTGACGGCGAATAGGATTCCGCGAAGCCCGCCGATGGTCGGCGTCGACAGCGGCAGCAACTGCGGGAAGCAGCCGTGCGACGTCACCGCCGAGTCGACCAGAGTTTGCACCGTCCAGCCCAGCGGCCCGGCGAGGAACCCGAACCACAGCCCGGGCAGGGCGACACGCTCACGGGCGGGTGCTGGATGCTCGGGCATTCTAGCGCAGGTGCGGGGTGATGTAGAGCGACGTGAAGACCACGAGCCACACCGCGTCGACAAAATGCCAGTACAGCGAGACGTTTCGTACCGCCTCGTCGCGCCCCGGCCTGAAATGTCCGAGCGTCGCGCGGACGAACACCACCACGAGCATTACCAGCCCGACCAGCACGTGCGCGCCGTGAAATCCAGTGATGGTATAGAAGAGTGAACCGTAGGCATCGTGGGTCATCGAGAACTTCTCACGACCGTACTCGACAAGCTGGAGCGAGATGAATACGACGCCGAGCACGATCGCGGTACCAAGCCAGGCAACGAGGTGGTTATTCCTGTTGCGGCGGATCCCTCTTCCCGCGAACCAAACCGCGACACTGCTGGCGATGAGTATCAGCGTATTGAGAATCGGCAATCCGATGCGAGGCACATCATCGGGCCAGGGATTCGTCGACAGCGAGCCCAAATAGAAATAGCTGAAGAGCAAATAGCCAAAGAACGCGGCCTCGGTTGCCACTACGCACGCCATTCCCCACCAGCCAACGCTGTGACGACCCGAGCTGCCAACGGGCAGCTCACCGAATTCTGTTTCGATCTGCCGGTCGTCCTTCTCGACGCGCGCCGGCCATAACCAAGCGATTGCGCACGCCGCGGCCGCTATTCCACCGATTGCCGCGAGCCACCACAAACCAAACAGCAATCCATAGCCGATGATTCCGATGGAAACGGCGAGGGCCAGCGGAACGTAGGTGTCCTCCGGCATCTGCAGCACCGCACTCGGCTCCGCATCCAGAGGGGTTGTTGCGAAGGTCTCGCGGCCGTCAGCGAGCAGCGGACCTTTCGCGAGCACGGATCTCGCGGATCCTTCTCCGAGTCGGTCTTCCCAGAGTGGATGCCGACTCCCGACGGTGGGAATTACCGCGAAATTGTACGGCGGGGGTGGTGACGAGACGCTCCACTCGAGCGTTCCCGCGTCCCACGGATTCGGCCCGGCGATGCGTCCACGACGCCGGCTGATCCAGACATTGAATGCAAATAGTGCTACCCCGGCGGCAAACACGAACGCACCGATCGTCTCGATCAGATTGTACGCGTCCCATCCAAGGCCGGCGGGGTAGCTGTAGATCCTGCGCGGCATCCCGAGCAATCCCACGATGTGCATGGGAAAGAAAACGAGGTTGGCGCCGATGAAGAGCGTCCAGAAATTCCAGGTGCCAAGTCGCTCGTCCATCATCCGGCCGGTCATCTTCGGGAACCAGTAGTACACTCCGGCGATAACGGGGAAGACATTGATCCCGACGAGCACGTAGTGCAGATGCGCCACCACGAAGTAGGTGTCGGTGAGCTGCCAGTCGAAGGGCACCGCCGCGGTCATTACGCCGCTGACTCCCCCTATCACGAACAAGGCGATGAAGCCGAGCATGAACTTCATCGGCGCTGGATACCAAGGCTTGCCATCCCAGAGAGTTCCCAGCCAGGCGAAGACGGCAATCGCGCTCGGAATGGTGATGAAAATGCTGGCTGCACCAAAGAAGGCGAGGGCCAGAGGGGCGATACCCGTCGCGAACATGTGATGCAGCCAGACACCGAAGCCGATCATCGCCGTCATCACCGTAGCGAGAGCGACGAAAGTGTATCCAACCAGCGGACGCCGACAGAATGTGGGAAGCGCATCCGAAACGATTCCCATTGCCGGCAAGACGATTACGTAGACCCAGGGATGCCCGAACATCCAGAACAGATGCTGCCAGAGCAGGGGGTGTCCGCCCGCCGCAGGATCGTAGAAGTGGGTGCCGATTCTCCGATCGAGGAATAGCATCGCAGCGGCAGCACTTAGCGCCGGCAGCGCAAACACGTTCGCGACGGAGGCAGTCAGCGTTCCCCAGACGATGATCGGCATCCGGTTGAGGGACATCCCGGGCGCGCGGGTCTTGAAGAGCGTCGTGATGAAATTGATCGAGCCAACCGTTGTCGAGACCGCGAGCAGAATCATCGTCAACGCATAGAAGTCGATGTTCAGGCCAGGGTTGTACTCGCGCGATGCGTAGGGCACGTAGTCGAACCAGCCGGCGTTGGGCATCGCCCCAAGGGGTAGGCTCGTGTAGAGAAAGATTCCTGCGACCAGGTAGGTCCAGTACGACAATGCGTTCAAGCGCGGGTACGCCATGTCGCGAGCGCCCAGCATCAGCGGCCAGATGTAATTGCTGAATCCGGAGAGCACTGGCGCGGCATAAAGGAAGATCATGGTAACGCCGTGCATACTGAACAGCTCGTTGTATGCGCCGGCAGAGAGCATGCGCTCGCCGCTCACGGCAAGCTGGCTGCGCATCATGAGCGCTTCGAGCCCGCCAATTACGAGAAAGGCAATCGACGTAACGAGATATCGCTTGCCGATTGTCTTGTGGTCTACGCTCGAGATGCTCCCGCGCCAACCGCGGGGTGTCTCCCAGATTTCGTTGAGGCGGTCGACCGGCGCCGCTTCGGCGAGTACGGCGCTCATGTCATCTCAGAGTTTCGAGATAAGCAACCACGGCGCGCATTTCAGCGCTGTCGAGCGGCATCGCCGGCATGCGCACACCTTCTTTCATCGCCGGCGCGTTGTGAATCCAGCGAGCAAGGTTCTGCGGCGTATTCTCCAGCGCGCCAGCGCCAATGGTTGGTCGCGAGGCGAAGTGCGTGAGCTCCGGACCGACTCTACCGAGTGCCGGAGTTCCGGTGACGGCGTGGCAGGCTCCGCAGGACCTGAAGAATACCGTTTGACCGACGAATGCCTCGCGCGTCACCGGCGCGGGTGCATCGGACCGTCGCTGCTGCGCCCATTTGTTGAACTCTGCCGGAGACTCGGCCTTTACCGCGAGCGCCATCGATGCGTGCTGGAGGCCGCAGTACTCCGCGCACATTCCCCGCGAAGTACCCGCGCGCTCGGCCTCCAGCCACGTCTCGTTGGTTTGGCCTGGAATGACATCCATCTTGCCGGCGATCTGTGGCAGCCAGAAACTGTGGATGACGTCGGTACTGTGGAGACGCACCCGCACCGGAATGCCGACCGGAAGATGGACCTCGTTCGCGGTGGTAAAACCGAGCTCCGGATTGGATGCGTCGCTATAAGTGACTTCCCACCACCACTGGTGCCCCGTGACATCCATGGTGAGTGACGGAATCGCTGGCGGATGCGCGGCGGCGGTGAGCGTCACCATCGTCGCGATGAACACGGCGATGAGGATTACGATCGTTGCGCCGGTTCCGAAATAGATCCAGTTGAGACCGGAGGCAATGCGCGTCCGCTCGACTGAAACCTCTCGGTCACGCGCAGTGCGCTGACGCGTGATGCCGATGATGATCGCGATGCAGACGAGGAGCACTACGGCACTGGCAATGGACGTAAGCCAGATGCCGAGCTTGCCCTCGCTCCGCCCAGCTCGACCGGTAGCATCGAGGTACGAGCTGGTGCCGTTGCACGCGACCAGGAACGCGATACACGGCATTGCTGCGAAACGAAAGCAAGCTCTCGACAGTGTGTCGGTCGGAGGGGATATCCGTGAGGGAATGTCGGTCTCAGTGGACATTGTTCCGGCCCTTAAGGGTGCTTCCCGATGTGGTGTCTTCGTCGGCGAGATCACCCTGACGCGCGCGATCGGCAAGCGCCGCTGGGAACGCACCGCCTTTCGCCTGGATATACGCGACCACTTTCCAGATCTGGGCGGGAGGAATCGAGCGGCCCCACGCCGGCATACCCTGCGGGCGGCCCTCGAAGATCGACTTGTAGATGTCAGCGGGGGATCCACCGTAGCGCCAGTACGTGTCTACGAGACTCGGACCCATTCCACCTTTGAGATCGTATCCGTGACAGCCCGCGCAATTCATGTTGACGAAGAGCTCATGCCCTTCCTTGATGGCGGCCATGTCGTTGGTGTACGGATTCTTGATCGAGGACTCGAAAGTGTTGTTGCCCGCGCCCGCGAGATCGCCGATCGCCACGCGCGAGAGATTTCCCTCGGGTGGAAGTCCCGTGCTGTCGGTGAGATTGACGACACCCGATTGTTGTGGAAGAGTCCGGTCGCCCACCGCGCCGCCGCGGACGTCCTGGGTGTCGTTTCGACATCCGATTACGGCTGCACACACCGCGAGCGCCGACAGAGCACCGATCGTCTTGCGCAGACGCCGATAGCGCATCCCACGAGCGATAGTGACGCGCCTCATCTCCGCGCACCTCCCTCGCTGCGGGTGGCGGCAGAATCCGAGCCCGTGTGCGGCGCTTGCGTCGCGGGAATATTCTGACCGAGTGAGAACACGTAATACGTGCTCCCCCGAGACGGGAATCCGGATTGACTGGCTGTGGTCATCGCACCACCCCCCACGCCAGCGGCGACTGCGACGTACTGATGTCCGTCCGGGGCGCGATAGGTCATCGGCGCGCTGATGATTCCGGAGCCGAGCTTCCGGGACCAGAGAACTTTGCCAGTGCGCGCATCGGCGGCGCGGAACCAGCCATCGACAGTTCCATAGAAGACGAGATCGCCGGCGGTGACGAGCGCGCCGCTGTACACGAGGAAAGGCTCTGGAATGCTCCACACCTTCCGACCTACGGACGCATCGAACGCGGCGAGCTCACCATAGTTGCCGCCGGGGCCGACGTGACGCGTCATCTGCGCACCCCAATACGGAGTTCCCGCGATGTAGCCGACCTCGCGTCCCTTGTAATCCATGCAGATGTTCTGCACGGGCACGTAGAACAATCCCGTGCGCGGCGAAAACGCAGCCGGCTCGAAATCCTTGACGCCAATGTCTGCCGGGCAGATGTCGCGCACCCACCGGCCAGGAGGCACGGTGTGTTTTTCCGGAACGACGATGGGCATCGCCGTGTGCGGGTCGATTCCAGATGCCCAGTTCTCGTGGCCGAACGGTTTGGCAACGAGCACTTCTCCCGTAGTACGGTCGATCGTGTAGGCGAATCCGTTTCGGTTGAATTGCACCATCACCTTTCGCATCTGGCCGTTCACCGGCATGTCGACGAGGATGTTCTCGTTGACGCCGTCATAGTCCCATTCGTTGTGCGGCGTGAACACAAATGCCCAGCGCGCCATTCCATCGCTGATGTTTCGCGCGAAGACGCCGCTGGTCCAGAGATTCAAGCCAGGGCGCTGATCGGCGTTCCATGGACCGGTGTTGCTGGTCCCGTGAAAGAGCTCGTGCAATTCCGGATCGTAGGTGACCCAGCCCCACACGGCGCCGGCCCCGTGTTTCCACGCTCCCGCGGGCCACGTGGTTACGCCCAGATCTTTGCCGCGCAGCCACGGATAGAACGGCTTGAAATCGGCGCCAATCCGGACCATGCTGTCCGGTCCGACGCTGTAGGCGCGCCACAGCTCTTTGCCCGTATTTACATCGAGTGCGGCGAGCCAGCCGGCGACGCCCATCTCGCCGCCGGAGTTTCCGACGTACACCTTCCCCTCGGCGGCGAGCGGCGCCATGGTCATGGTCGTGCCATCCTCGACGTTGGCGAGCTTGGTGCGCCACAACTCCTTGCCGGTGTTGACGTCGACGGCGACAGTGTGATCGTCGAGCAGATTGTAGATCAGTTTTCCCTGGTAAAGCGTCGCGCCGCGCGTCACCGCATCGCAGCACGCCTTTCCGACGGCGATCGGGGACGGGTTTGGCTCGTACTTCCACTTGAGCACGCCGCCCGGCTTGGTGAGGTCGATTGCGAAGGCACGATCGGGAAATGGTGAGACGATGTACATCGTGTTGCCTGCGACGAGCGGCGTCATCTCGTGCCCGTAGTGCGATTCACCGTCGTCGAACGTCCACGCCAGCTGTAATTGGCCGACGTTCGCTGGATTGATTTCATTTAGGGGTGAGTAGCGCGTTCCGCCGTAGTCTCTCGATGGCATCTGCCAGTCGCCGTCGGCGGCGCCCGGCGGAAGCCAGCTCGCGCCGCGGGCGAGCATCGCGGGGAGAGCGACGCTGCCATTCGATGTGGTGGCTGCGGCTGCAGATTTCGGTGTAAACGCCGCGATTCGACCGTCGTTTTCTTTGGCTCCGCACGCGAGTGATGCGACAGCGAGAGCGACGACGAACCAACGGCAGCAGTTCGTCGGTGTCTGGGTTGCGCTGGCAGTATCTGTAATGATCACCGAACCATTCCTGTAAGCACCGCAGCGTTGGCGGCT
>DATAHM010000080.1:0-16792 GCA_036263215.1 Gemmatimonadaceae bacterium | reverse complement strand
ACGCCGAGATCTGCATGGCAGACACGAGCACCATTCCTTCTTCGATGCCCGCGGCGGCTCTCCACTTCTCGACCTCGTCGGTGATGTCGATTATCTCGTGCCGTTTCTTCGTGTTGAAGGTGAGGTACGAGGTATGGGTCTTCACGCGTGCTGCTTCTCGTTGAGGAGTCCAGCGTGCCAGGACTGTACTGCCTCCAGCTCGAACCGTGCGCGCCACTCGCCAAGCGTCGTCACGGTTGGGTCGAAAACCCGAGTCTCGGGCTGAATGGCCCCATCGGCGCTGAGCGAGGTGAACCGCTCGCGATCTACCGATTGAATTTGACCTTTCTCATCTCTGTAGAAGATGAGTCCACTCGTAACCAGACTGGCACCCAGCTCGGGTCCAATTGCCTTGAGTGCGCGGAAGAGTCCGTCAATCGAGCAACCCGAAGCACCAGCAGTCGATTGATCGACCGCGACCGTCAGGAAACGCCCATGCCTCCAGTCGCGGCCCACCGTGAGTGGCGCACCATGCGCATGCCACGTGGAAAGGAAGCGGTCGACTTCCCGCAGTAGAATCTCTGAAGCTCTCGTGTCGAGCGTGCGGTCGCTGCCAAATACCCAGGTCCGTGCGGTGTCGGGCAGCGCTTCGATGCTTACTAGTGGCATGTGTGCTCCTTGTTCATCATAAACAATACTGATTCACGAGGAACCAGCAACGTGTGTACGGCGACGTCTTGAAGAATTCGATCAGCAGTCCCGCGATTTTTGACTCTCCGTTTTGCGATGGATTAACGCCGTCTTGCTCGAAATCAACGCGGTCCCAGAGAAGTCCATCCGACCGCGGCACCACTCCGTTCGCCCACAAATACGGTCCCCACAGAATGAGCGGGGACATCTTCCTAGTGTAGTCGAGGGTGCCCGCGCGTGGGTTGTTTTGCTGGCCGCGGACTTCTCTGATCTGCGAATCGATCAGCCACTTTACCGAAAAACCGGTTTCGTAGGCATACGGCTCGCCACTCAAATCCACAGTCGCATATCCCCCATACACTCGGCTCGACACAAAGACGAGACGGAGGTTCGGGTAACGAAGTCGCATCGCACGCATTACCTGACCCAGATTGGCAAGCAAGGTGTACGCATCGGCGCTGTCCGCGGGGAGCGATGCGGCTGGCTTGGGATCGGATAGATCTATCCAGGCCGCCTGCACCTGATTCTCACTGAGCCCGAGCGGCGCCAGGCGCGCAACTTTGATTCGCTCATACGCGGGCGAAGCTGCCGAAGTCCACGCCGGTGCGTCGAGGCTGTCGGCGGCGCCATTTACGATCACCATCGTGTAATGATTGATGCTCGGGTCTGCAGCCGCCTTTCCCATGAACGTCCAGCCGGCGCACGGCGGGCTTGAGCGCGCCGAGCACCACGCCTGCGTCGTGCTCGAGCCGCCGATCGAGAGCAATACGTATTTTCCAAACGGGCTTTCGTCGCCGTTGACGTCGAGTGGCTTGATCGAGTTCCTGCGCGCACGGGCCGCTGAATCGTGGTCGGCTGGCGGCTGGTTGACTGCGTCCGGGTAGATGCCGCCGACGTTGCTGTAGTACGTCTGCGCCAGAAGATCCGTCAGTGGAATCTTTACGGTATCAGTGGGCGGTCCGATTACTATCGGCTGTGGAGGTGGCGGGGGAGGAGGGGGCGGAGCACAGGCTGTCGATGCGGCCGCAATCGTGAGAACGGCCAGAGTTTGACGTCTGGAGGGAGCCCGCATTCCTACCGGGCGTCTGCTGCCTTTTTCTTCCGATCGATCGCAGCCTTGCTCTTCGCTTCGCGCGCCACCTCGGCCATTGAATCTTCGGCCTGCATGTGCTTCCCGAGCGCCAGCCACGTCGCCTCTGACGGCTCGTGATACGTGATCAGCACGGCCGACATCTCCGCGTTCCGCGACACTACGAGATCCTTGTCGAGGGGTACGACGGCGTGGGCGCGATCGTCAGCGAGGATCATCGTCCGACGAGTCTGGTGGAGCACGGCTGGGTATACAGGAGTCGCCGCCGTGATGCTCAGGTTCTCGATTGGGCGAAAGACACCGTCGCGGTCCTGGAAGTACCGGCGATCGGGTTTGCTGACGACTCTCACAGCCATGTTGCTCTCCGAAACGGATTGTTCAGTCAATCTAACCCACGGAGAGCAACGATGAATCAGACTTCGGCGTAGATATCGGCGCGAGTGAGCGGAATGTTGGAGCGACCGCGGTCGTCCGGCTTCGCCAACAGAGTCTGGAGAATGTTGATCGACGCTGTCGCAAACGCATTTGCCGACGCCGCCATATAGAGGCGCCATACCCGAAAGGTGTGGTTTCCGACGATTGCCAAAGCTTCCTGACTCTTGTCTTCGAGCGATTTCACCCAATGGCGAAGGGTCATCGCGTAATGCTCGCGCAGACTCTCGACATCCCGGACCTCGAACCCGGCGGCTTCGGCGGCTCCGATCACATCCTTCGTCGCCGTAAGCTTCCCGTCCGGGAAAACGTATTTGTCTATGAAGGCGTCGGCTTTCCAGAATTTGCGGAAGATGTTCTCACGTATGGATCGCGGCCGGGCTTCGCCCAGGCTCACTATTCCGTGATTCATGAACAGACCGCCGGGCTTGAGCGCGCGGTATGCAGCGTCGAAATACACGGGCAGGTGACTCAGGCCGACGTGCTCTACCATTCCGACGCTCGAAATCTTGTCGTAATCGTCACCGGCAGCGAGGGTGCGGTAGTCGCGAATGGCGACTCGGCAGCGATCCGTCAGGCCGGCCTGCTCGATTCTTTCACGCGCGAGCGCCGCCTGGTTCTGGCTTAGAGTAATTCCGGTCGCATCGACGCCATAATTTTTGGCGGCGTGCATGATGAGTCCGCCCCAGCCACAACCGATATCGAGGAGACGCTCGCCAGGGCGGAGACGCAGCTTGCGGCAGATGTGATCGAGCTTTGCTTCCTGCGCCTGATCGAGAGTGAACTCAGGCGACCGAAAGTATGCGCATGAATACACCATGCGCTGGTCCAGCCACAACTTGTAGAAGTCGTTGCCGACGTCGTAGTGAAACTGGATCGCTGCGCGGTCGCGGACTGGAGTGTGGCGAGGTCCGAGCTTGCGTGCGTGCTCGGGAAAGCGCGTGTCGGCAAGATCATCTTCAGCCTGACCGGGCAGCCCGATGACCATCTTGACGAGCTTCGCGATCGCTAACGGCGATCGCAGTCTGCCACCGATTGCTTCGGCGAGACCCGATGCGGCTTCCATGCTACCGACGATGTCGACGTCGCCCGAGATGTAAGACTCAACGATCGACAGCTCGTTGGGCGGAAGCAACATGCGCCGCAATGCCGCTGGCCTGTTCAACACGAGCGTGAACGGCGGATGGGGATTCGCGCCGCGGTCTATAGTTCCGTCCCAGAATCTTACGTCGAAGGAGCGCTCCCGTGGCTCTCCAAAGATTGCGGTCAGAACCGCGCGACAACGTGAAGCGGCTTTGTCATCGAACAAAGCGGCGGAGGATTCAATCTCTGCGTGTGCCGTAGACATACTTTCGAATTACAAATTACAGTGGATAACTGTGATGCAGACATCGTGCGCGCACGCGCCACAAGCGCGACAAGGGTTACCCCGAGGAGCGCGGGACTGCGGCGGGTGTATCGAGATAGCGCCATAGATACCACGACGCAACTGTACGGTACGGTGCCCATTTCGCGCCGATTTTCTTGACGCGCTCCGGAGTCGGAAGCTTTCGGAGACGGTAAGCGCGCTGGATTCCTTTCTGGATGCCGAGGTCGAGATCCGGAAGAACATCCGGCCGCCCAAGCCGAAACATTAGAAACATCTGCGCTGTCCAGCGACCGATGCCCTTCACCTGTGTCAGTGCGGCAACGATCTCATCATCGGTGAGCTCATGAAGTGTCTCAATGGGCAGCTCACCCGACGCAACCCGGGACCCCAGATCTTTGAGATACGCCGACTTCTGGCGTGACAGTCCAACGGCTCGAAGCTGTTCGTCAGGCGTTGTCGCAAGCTCGGACGGCAGCGGTGGTCTGCCGCCGTACAATCCGTGAAACCGGCCATGTATCGTACCGGCGGCTTTCCCGGACAGCTGCTGAAAAACTATTGACCGCGCAACAGCGTCGAAGTGCGTTCCTCCGCTCTCCGGCCAGCCCTTGTACCGCCCAACTTTTTCGATCACCTGCGCCATTACGGGATCGACTTTTTTCAGGTGCGTTACAGCCTTGCGTCCGAACGCGCTAGAACCAGCAGACTTCATTCTTCCCCGTCAGAGGCAATGGCTCTCGGTTCAACCGGAGCTCGATCAGTGTCGTCGTGAAAGGATAAAAGAATTTTATTCCAGTATTATCGGCAAGCGACGAGATGTCGAGCGCGGCATCCCATTTTCCGTCCGTTGCTCGCGAAACACCGGGAAGTGATTTCTCACTTCCGAAACCATGGTAGCCAACCAGCTGTGATCCAGACGAAGCGATCACGCGCACCCATAGGTTGGACATCTTCTTGTAATCGAGATCGGCGAGCCGAACGTGGAAGCAACGTAGGCTCGAATCGCCTTTGTAGGTGTGTACATCCACATCGAACTCGTGGATCCCGCCGTCAGAGCTGCCCGTCGTCCGCCGGAAAAGCTGAAGATTGTAATCCGGTACCGGATCGCCGCGCTCGTCCACCGCGCGCACGACGAATTGTTGCCATTCATCCATTGCGTCTCGTGATTTCCGCGTTCGCGCGCTCGCGTCGTCGATCCATTGCGCAAATCCCGCCGCGCTCGAAACCTGCAGCGCGTCGTCGACCAGTTCCGCAAGCACGTCTCCGGGATCGGACAGGATCGTGCCGTGATTCTTCCCGTCGATGGGCATCAGCGGAATATCCGTATTCTTCCAGTCCGCCACATTCACTCGCTCCTCGGAGCCTTCACGTTCCGGATCGCGAGTGAGATCCAGGATGATCTTCCTCGTGTTGAGTGGACACGCCGCCCATCGCACCACGCCATCGCTTCCCGGTTCTCGATCCACCAGCTGACGCAGCCCTCCGTAACCGGCATTGCCACAGAAGATGAACACGTACGGAGTGCGGCGCGTCGGGCCGTAGAAAGTCTCGTCGCCGAGCAGATCGAGATGCGCGAGATCCCAGCTGAAACGACTGGCGAGCTCGAGTCCATCCAGAACCTTGTCTCCAGCGTCCATAAAGTCCGGGCCCAGATGCCTGTTCCCTTTGAATAGAGCGCCGAGCCAGCTACGTCCCTTGTGCGCGAGAGGCGACCCGAATGTTGCCGGCGCAAGCCCGATCAGGTGCTTCAACCGCTGCCGACGCCCTTCGTAAGCGGTAAGCCAGGCACGAATCACCAGCATCCCCGTTGAATGCACGATCGCATCGAACGGCTCGTCTTCGCTCAACCCGGCCTGGATCCTCAGCGCGCGATCGAAGCCTTCGGCGATGTCTTTGATCGTCACTTCGTTGGTAAGCGATCGATAGGTGCACGCGTGAAGCAGCGTCACGTCGTAGCCACGTCCTTCCAGAATTCGTTGCCACTCCGCGAACGCGCCTGCGTCGTCGGAATAACCGTGGATCAGCACGATGGGATTTCGTGGCATTCGCGAGAATATACGGCTCCCAAATCGGCGCGGTGCCACCATTCCAGAACTCTATATTTGTCGCATGGACGCGCGAGAATTCCGCAAATATGGGCACGAAGTAATCGACTGGATCGCGGAGTATCTCGAGCATCCGGAGCGCATAGCGGTTTTGCCTTCCGTCCAACCGGGCGATTTGCGCCGATCACTCCCGTCGTCTCCTCCGGAGGGCGGCGAGTCCATGGACAAAGTGCTGGCCGATTTCAGAAGCCTGATACTCCCGGCTACCACTCACTGGAATCATCCAGCGTTCCTCGCCTACTTCGCGAATTCGTCCACCGGTGCCGGTGTTCTCGGCGAAGCGCTCAGTGCGGCACTCAACGTAAACGCCATGCTCTGGCGAACGAGTCCGGCGGCAACTGAGCTCGAGCTTGTCACACTTGACTGGTTGCGCCAGATGCTCGGGCTACCTGACAAGTTCCTTGGCGTAATCGGCGACACCGCGTCTTCGAACACCTTGTACGCGCTCGCCGCAGCACGTGAGCTCCACCCCGAGCTCGAGATCCGTCGCGAAGGAATGGCCGGACGCGAGGACCTGCCACAGCTCGCGGTCTATTGCTCCGAGGAAGCGCACTCGAGCGTCGATAAAGCGCTGATGACACTCGGCCTCGGATTGCGCTCGCTGAGGAAAATTCGCACCGACGATCGCATGCGAATGGATGTTGGCGCTTTCGGGGAGTCTGTTGATAGGGATCGCCGAGCGGGCATCATACCTCTCGCGGTGGTGGCGACGGTTGGGACCACTTCGACAACGGCGATCGACCCCGTACCGGCGATCGCTGAGGTGTGCAAGCGCAACGGAATGTGGCTGCACGTCGACGCGTCTTATGGCGGAGCCGCCGCGATTCTCCCGGAGATGCGACACGTACTCGACGGGTGCGCTGAGGCTGATTCTCTCGTCGTCAATCCCCACAAATGGCTCTTCACGCCGATGGACTGCTCAGCGCTCTACACCTCTCGGCCGGATCTGCTGAAGCGCGCGTTCCGCCACGTCCCGGACTATCTAGTCGTGAGCGAATCGGACGAGGTTGTGAACCTCATGGATTACGGGGTCGCGCTCGGACGCCGGTTTCGGGCTCTCAAGCTGTGGTTCGTCATTCGTGATTTCGGCGTCACGGGTTTGCAGCGACTCATTAGAGAGCACATCCGCATTGCGCAGTGTCTTGCGGGTTGGGTCGACGACGATCCGGTGCTAGAGAGATTGGCCGAGGTCACCTTTTCGACGGTCGTTTTCCGGTATCGGCCGCCAGGTGTCAGCGAGGAGGAGCTGGACGTCCGGAATGCCAGGATCCTCGACGCGGTAAACGCCACCCGTGAGGTCTACCTTTCGCACACGCGCGTCCGAGGCCGGTATGCGCTGAGAGTGGCCATCGGAAACGTCCACACCACCGAAGCGCAGGTTCGTCGGGCCTTCGATCTGGTAAAAGAGGCAACGAAGGCCTGACGGCTACCCTTTTTGGCTCGGCAGGAACGAAGAATGCCGAGCGGTATATTATCGGACTGCTATCCTACCACCCAAACACAGAGTCAGGGAGACCCTTGATGAAAGCTATTGTGAACCGGATTGCGGCCGTCGTATCGCTTGGAGCATTTGCGGCCGTGCCACTCGCGGCGCAGACTGCGGCTTCGACCTGCGATCCCACCGCGAACACCAAAGGCGATATCGCGAAAGCACAGTTCTCGCTGTCGCGCGCGGTTAACGGAACGGAAAAAGGAACGTCGACCAAAGACATTCAGGATGTCCTTCGTCTGGTCGACAACGGCACTGACAATCCAACCGCACGCAACTACCTCAAGGGTGAAGCATATGTGCTTTACCTCATGCAACCCAATGCGTCACCGGTCGTACCGCGCAGCGCGCTTGGCTACACCACCAATCCCACCGCAACCATCGACCTGTTCGCCGCGGCCGATTCGGCATTCTCGGCGGTCGAGCGCAGCAACCCCGAGTGCGTTTCAACGATTCTCCAGTGGCGGCAGCAGAAGCCGTGGTTGAACACCCTCAACGCGGCTATCAACGCACTCAACGCGAACCAGCTGGATTCGGCAGAGGCATTTGCGAAGCGGTCGCTGATCCTGGACCGCCACGCCCCATATGCCTATTCGGTCCTTGGCTCGGTTGCAGAGAACCGCAAGGATTGGACGGCGGCAAACGAGTACTGGAAGCAGGCACTCACCGCGGCCGGAACTGACACCAGCTACGCCGATGTCAGAACGAAGACGATGTACGAAATGGCTTCTGCCGCGTCGACAAGAGCAGATGAAGCTACGGGAGCAGCTCAGCGCGCCGCCGCTCGCGAGGCCATCAAGGCGTGGCAGGACTACATTGGAGTTGCCAACAACGACCTGCTTTTGGCCGACGCCATAGACCAGGTGTCGCATATGTATTCGACCGCTGGGGACAGCGCCGCGGCCGCGGCCATTTACGCGCCGATGCTTGCAAATCCATCGAAGTATGGCGAGCTGTCACTCGTCCACGCCGGAGTGGTTGCGTCGCGTTTCGGCCATCAGGCCGATGCAACGAAGCTGTTCGACGCCGCATCCTCACAGAATCCCTATTCGCGGGACGTGATCAACAACCTCGCGGCGACCTACATCCAGAACAACGAGTACACCAAAGCGTTTCCGCTGATCAACAAACTCGTCGCAATAGACCCGAGCAATCCGGACAATTATTTGCTCTACGCTTTCGCGTACCAGGGTTTGTACAAGGGCACCAAGGACAAGAAGCTCCAGAAGATGTACACGGATTCGCTGGTGTACTGGAACAGCAAATCCGAGAACCTCCCCGTCAAGCTCGTAGTGACCGAGTTCTCCCGCCGGCCAAATGAGACTTCGCTCTCCGGCACCGTCGAGAACCGGAGCACTGCCTCGAAGACTTATAATCTCAGCTTCGAGTTGCTCGACAAGACCGGCAACGTGATCGATACTCAGACTTTGACCGTCGGCCCGGTTGCCCCGAAAGCCAGCCAGAAATTCTCTATCAAATCGGCCAAAGGTGGTGCGTACGGATATCGCTACAAACCTTTGACCTGATCGCAGCTCATTGCACCATATCGGCAAGAAAAAGCCGGCGTCTCCGACGCCGGCTTTTTCACATCGTCTAGGAGCTTCTCGGAAGCATTAGCGGATCGGTATCGACCACCGCACCAAGTATCCAGAAGCGCTGTCCATCGAACCAGAAAATTGCGACCTGTCGAAGCTCTCGTGCGATCCGGATTGCATCGTCGCGTTGCATCGTCACCGCAACACTGGCTTCGCAATGCGCTCCATCGGGCGAGCAACAGTCGACTTCGAGGAACCTGTAGCCGTCCTTCGTCAGTCGCTGGTCCAGGGCACGTCTTCTTCTTTCGTTTTCCTCGCGCGGCAGGTTGCGGCCGTCGGGGTCGTACGCTGTCATGATGGCGAAAGGCTGCCCAAGGCCGATGCTCTTCAAGCCAAGGAGCATCTCGTTAGACAGCGTCGCCCGCAGATCGATCTCGACCGGCGGAGTGGTCCTGAATTTCAGAACGGTTTCCGGATACAGCGGCCAATCGGGATCGTATTCATCCGGCGTCGATTTCATCCCGGTCACCGTTACAAGCTTCGCACCAGACTCCGGCGGCTGGCAACACGGAGTGTGGTACACTCCTTGACTTGCGTCGTTGTCGTGAAATCCACGCAAATCTGGCCCGACATTCTCTACCTGGTTCGCCACGGCGAATCAGCTGGAAACGTTGCCCGCGAGGCCGCACTGAAAGCTGGCGAAGCTATGATCGACATCGACGTGCGCGACGTCGACGTGCCGCTCTCCGAGCTGGGTCAACGGCAGGCGATCGCGCTCGGTCGCTGGTTCGGCGCGCTGCCGCGGGAGCAACGCCCCACCGTTCTTCTGACGTCTCCCTATCTGCGCGCGCGTCACACGGCCGGCCTCATCGTGAAAACGGCCGGTATGTCCGCGGACAGCTACTCCCTCGTAGTCGACGAGCGATTCAGGGAGAAGGAGTTTGGTATCCTGGACCGTCTGACCGCGGTGGGAATTCGCGAGCACTATCCCGAGCAGGCCGAATTCCGCCGGCTTCTTGGCAAATTTTTTCACCGGCCGCCCGGCGGCGAAAGCTGGTGCGACGTGATTCTGAGATTGCGGAGCGCGACGGAGATGATCTCCCGTGAGCATTGCGGAGAGCGCGTTCTCATCGTCTGCCACGCAGTTGTCGTGCTTTGCATGCGCTACATCCTCGAGCACATGACAGAGGCCGAGTTGCTGGCCGTCGACAAAAAAGCGGAGATCGCCAATTGCTCGGTTACTTCCTACCAGTACGACGAATCGTTGGGATCGCGTGGTGGGATGCGGCTCGACCTTTACAACTTCGTTGCTCCACTCGAAGAAGCTGGCGAGCCAGTCACGTCCGAACCCGACGCGAAAGTGGGAGCGCGCTGAGGGTCAGAGCTGGAGCGAGAGTATCGGGCTCGTCGGGGTTGTCGGAGTATCGCGACGTCGCACCGTTTCGCCCGCCGGAGCCTTCATCGGCAGCGTCAAGAGAAAGGTAGTTCCAGATCCGAGCCTGCTGGCAACAGTAACATCACCGCCCAGCAGTCTCGCGAGCTTGCGGGTAACGCTCAGGCCCAGGCCCGTGCCGCCGGTTTTTCGGGTAGCTGTTTGCTCCGCCTGCCAGAAGGGCTCGAAAACGTATTCGATATTTTCCGCGGAGATCCCGACACCTGTGTCGGCGATGCTCACTTCCAGCATCCCGTCGTTGACCGTGCAGCCCAGGTGTACCTCGCCCTTGTCGGTGAACTTGATTCCGTTCGACAGAAGGTTGACAAGCATCTGTCGGAGCTTCGTGCCGTCGGTCTGAATTGACTGATCCTCGTCGAGAAGCTTGACGACCAGTTTTATTTTCTTCGCAGCGGCCATTGGCTCGACGAGAGATGCCGCGTCAGTGAGCGTATGGTTGATTGACATCGACTCCCAGCGCACTCGCTCCCGGCCAATATCGACGCGAGCGAACGTCAAAATCTCGTCAATGAGGCCGAGTAGGTGTCGCGCGCTCGCGTTGATACGACCGAGCTGTTGGCGCTGAAGCTCCGTCACGGGGCCGGTGATGCCATCCGACAGCAGCTCCTCGTAGCCCATAATGGCTGTTAGCGGAGTCCGCAGCTCGTGCGACATCACCGCCAGAAAATCCGTCTTGCTGTTGTTCGCGCGCTCCGCCTCCATTCGCGCCGCTTCAGCCTCCGCACGCGCGTTCTCAGCATGAGCTCGAGCCTCTTTCTCGAGCGCGAGGAGATCCATCCGCTCCTTGTCGGTCGCCCGCAGGACTCGAGCGGACCAGAGAACGAGTCCCACGAAAGTCAGAATGCTCGCCACCGCGAACAAGGAGACTCCGAATTCCGACTCGTACACTCCTTCGGATTCGCCGGCACGACGCACGAGTCCCAGGATCACCGGCGCCAGCACGGCTGCCGGAAGCAGCCGACGGGTTAGAACTCCGGCAGGCCCTTCGTCCATCAAAAGAGATGGAACCCCCCGGGCGCGCACCGCGAACACAATGCCGATGCCAAGGATGAGGTGCGCGATCGCCGTCGGGAACGCCATGCCCGACGATTGAGATAGCGTGTACATCCCGCGCACTCCGAACACGTAGCCGAAGATCGCGATGAGCGCGATAAAGAGCGCCGGCATTGCGAACATTTGCGCACGCAGATCTCCGGCGCGGTGATCATGCGGAATGAAGAGCATCCCGAGCGAATACAGCAGAAGGCACGCGGCACTGTTGATGGCCATCCGCCCCGGCGGCCCCCAGGGTGTCTCACGCAATTGATTTCCGAACAACAGCACATCGAATCGCGATCCGCTGTGCATTATGTACTCGTAGAGCGTGAGTACCGCGATCGTAGCGACCAGCGCGGCCAGAGTCTGCTGAATTGCCTCGGTAGTCGCGGTGCGTACAGTCAGCACCGATATGACCAGTGACATGCCTGCGAGGACAAAGCAGGTCGCGGTCATGGGGAGCATTGCGACGCCGCCGCGGACCCACGAAGTCACGATCGGAGCACCTATCGCCCAGCCGCCGAGTACGAGCGCACCGACGATCGCGACCGTCATGCCTGCCGCAGAAGGCAGTCGCTCAAAGAAGCCGATCGATCGGGTGTGGCGACCCGCTGGGCTCAGTACAACTTCGGTTGGATTTGCCATGACCCGTGGAGGGAAAAACCTATTCTGCAAACTATGTCCGTGCAATTCTACCAGGCGACCGGTTTCCGATCTCGAAAAAACCCGCCGGTCGGCCCGGTGTCTGGCAGCGTCGCGAGCCAAACCGGGGTCTCAGCTCCTTTCTCCACGGTTCGGCTTGCAGTTCTGCCGCCCATACCGGTTTTAACCCAGCCCGGGTCGACCGAATTGATCAGGATGCCCATCCCTTCCGTCTCGGCCGCCAGAACTCTGGTGATGACGTTGAGCGCGGCCTTTGACATTCTGTACGCTATATACCCCGCTCCCATCTCGGAGAGGGAGCCCATGCCGCTCGAAAGATTGACGATGCGCCCGTATCGTCGACTCTTCATGATCGGCGTTGCGAGTCGCGACAGGAACAGCGGGCCGTAGACGTTGGTCTGCATCGTGTCGCGGATGATCCTGATTTCGTGCTCCGGGTTGATATCGTCTTCCTCGACCATTATTCCGGCGTTGTTCACGAGGATGTCCAGACGCCCGATCTCGCGCCGCACCCACCTCATGCACTCGCGAATGCTTTCTTCATCCGATACGTCGAGCTCGCGCATCTCCACCAGCGAGCCATCGGCGGCGAGCTCCCGCGCCGCTGCGGCTCCGCGAGAGCTGTCGCGAGATCCCAGGATCACGCGAATGCCCAGCTTTGCGAGCTGACGGCATATCTCGAGTCCGATACCACGATTGCCGCCGGTTACGAGAGCAATTCTTTGTTCCGCCATTTCCTGCCTTTATGATCCGCCCGTGGATGCTCTAAGTCACTCAGGCCCTTGGAGATCGATGTGCCGAAAGCCTACGCGTTGTAACCTAGAGAGGGGTGTCCATCTGGCAAGCAGGCTTGTTCGCAACATTATTGCATTGGATACTTCCTCACATGACTGTCAAACGCGCCACCAATCGCTCCGCGGCTTCAAAGTCTTCTTCGCGGCCAGAGCGCCCGTCGAAGAACGCGATCGCCGAGCAGCTTACGGAGGCGCGGGATCGGACGTTGTTGCTCATCTCCGGATTGTCAGACGAAGATCTGCATCGTCAACATGATCCGCTCATGAGCCCGATCATCTGGGATGTCGGACACATTGCGCATTTCGAGGAGCTGTGGCTCACTCAAAACCTCGATGGACCGATCAGATTCTCCGAAATGCCGGGTATGTACAACCCGTTCGAGCATCCCCGCGCAAAACGTGCGTCGCTCGCCCTGCCGACTCTTCAGGAAATGTTGAAGCGATTGAACGAAATCCGCGCCCGGGTTCTCGATCGCCTCGACAAGTTAAAGTGGAGCGACGATAACCCGCTGCTCGCAGGCGGCTACGTGTACAACATGGTGCTGCAGCACGAATACCAGCACAACGAAACCATTTTGCAGACGCTGCAGCTCAAAACAGGCGATCCGTACCGCGCTCCGCGGGCAATCAATTTTGCGCGTCGCGCTATCAGTCCGGGCGGCACTGTGCGCTTCGACGGCGGTCGGGTCGCAATCGGGACAATCGATCGCACCGCCGCATACGACAACGAGAGGCCCGCGCACGAAATCGATATTGCGCCGTTCCTGATCGATCGTAACCCGGTAACGAATGGACGCTTCCTCGATTTTATGGCGGACAACGGCTACGCGCGCAGTGAGCTGTGGTCGGCGGCTGGCAAGGAATGGCTCGCCGAATCCGGCGCGGTTGCTCCGAAATACTGGACGCGCGAAGGTGATGCCTGGATAACTCGGGTGATGGATGCGAGCGGCCCGGTAGACGCAACGCGTCCAGTGTGCCACGTGTGCTATTACGAAGCGGAGGCGTTCGCCAAATGGGATCGCAAACGACTGCCAACGGAATTCGAATGGGAAGTCGCCGCATCGTGGGATCCAGCGACCAGAGCTGCTCGCAAATTTCCGTGGGGAAGTTCCGACGCAAACTCGCGGGTTGCGAATCTCGACCAACTGGCATTTGACGCCGCGCCCGTCGGCACCTACGAAAACGTTTCGGCGATCGGCTGTTATGGAATGATCGGAGATGTCTGGGAATGGACATCGAGCGATTTCAACGGTTATCCGGGCTTTGAAAGTTTTCCCTATAAGGAATATTCCGAAGAATTTTTCGGCCCTCAGTACAAGGTGTTGCGTGGCGGGTCGTGGGCGACCCGTCCGGGCGCAATCCGCAATACTTTCCGCAACTGGGATTTCCCGATCAGGCGACAGATCTTCAGTGGATTCCGCTGCGCACAAGACGTGTGAAAGAGCAGTACACGGCCCCAAAGATCGTCGAGACCGCGCCGTATACCGTCCGGCGCTCGCGCGAACAAATGCTCAACGACGTGCGAGCTGGCCTCGCGGCAAGTCCCAAGCGGCTCTCGCCAAAATACTTCTACGACGAGCGCGGCTCCGAGCTATTCGAGGAGATCACGCAGCTTCCGGAGTATTATCTCACGAGATCAGAGCGCAGCTTGCTCGAACAACGGATCGAAGCGATTGTCAAAGGCGTACGCCCATGTTCGCTCGTTGAGCTCGGCGCGGGCAGCGCTACAAAAACCCGGATCATCATCGACGCGATGCGCGCAAACGGGTGCGCGGAGTGTTACGTACCGATCGATGTGAGCAGGGATTTTCTCGAGGCGACTGCAACCCAGCTCAAGGCGGATTATCCGGACGTTCTCGTGGTTCCGGTGGTATCCGACATCACGGAGCCGTTTACGCTTCCAACCACACCAGGTCCGACTTTGTTCGCGTTTCTGGGAAGCACGATCGGGAATTTCTCGCGCGAGGAATCGATCTCGCTAATGTCCCACGTTTCTCGCGCCATGGGCCCGCGCGATCGGCTGTTGCTTGGTGCCGATCTGATTAAAGCGGCGCCTGTGCTCGACCGCGCGTACAACGATTCGCAGGGGATTACGGCGCAATTCAACCTGAATCTCCTGCGCAGGCTGAACCGGGAGCTCAACGCCAATTTCCCGTTGACCGAATTCGAGCACCTGGCCTTCTACAACCCCGATCAGCACAGGATCGAGATGCACCTCGTCGCGCGAAAGCCGCTCGCCGTCACGATCCCGGAGATCGGCGAAATCCATTTCGAAGCCGGTGAGAGCATTCGTACGGAGGTGAGCTACAAGTACGACCGTGCCGCTCTCGACGAGATTCTGGTGGCCTCAGGCCTGGTCATGGAGAGTTGGATGCCTGCGGACGATGCGTCCTTCGCGTTAGCGCTCGCCCGCACAAAAAACTGAGTTAGAGATGGGCCTCTCGGAGGCGAGGTTGCTCGCTGAACTAAGAGAGCGGTTTTTCTCCCCTTCACGCTCGGCGTCACCACTCACCATCGGAATCGAGCTGGAGCTAATACCGGTTTTCGCGGAATCGCGACTTCCCGCGCTACCAACCTCGGTCGAGGCGGAGTCGACTACCTCGATTTTGTCCAGGCTGGGGCACGCTGAAGGTTGGCGGGAGGAAATCGTCGGAGACGATCCGCCGGCCTGGATTCTCGCCGACGGTGCGCGAATCTCCTTCGAGCCCGGCGGGCAAATCGAGATTGGCAGCGCGCCCGCCGCCAGCGCATCCGCCGTTATTGCCGCCATTCAAACGTTGGTCGCTCAAATCAGGGCTGCAATGCAAACGGCAGGTGTAGAGCTGCTATCAACGGGTGTCGATCCATTTAACGACATCGATGCGGTACCGCTGCAGCTTCGCCGCGATCGCTATGCTCGAATGACCCGTTTCTTCGAGAGCATTGGAGCATCGGGTGTGCGCATGATGCGACAAACCGCAGCTGTCCAGATCAACATCGAGCGCGGCCATGATCCTTTGCCCAGGTGGAGGCTGCTCAATTCGCTCGCACCATATATCGTCGCCTTGTTCGCGAACTCGGCGCTATATGCTGGAAAGAAGACCGGGCATGCGAGCTACCGCGCCCATCTCTGGCGCACGCTCGATCCTTCACGTACCGGACTGCCTTACGACGCGGGCGATCCAGCGAAACGATACCTCGACTTTGCGCTGGACGCGAAAGCTATCGCGACGGAGCAGGACGGGTCGCGCACTTTTCGGGAGTGGATGAGAGGCGGAGCTCCAGGCGAGGCGGACTGGGTGTTTCATCTGTCCACCCTTTTCCCGGAAATTCGCCCGAAGGAATTTTTTGAGATCCGCTCAGCCGATGCGATCGATCCCGATTCGCTCGCGGCAGCCGTAGTCTTCATTACCGGACTGGTGTACGACGACGGGGCCGCGTCACGTGCGGCATCGCTACTGCGCGAGCCAAGCGAAGAACTCCTGGTGCGAGCGGGAAAAGCCGGCGTGGATGACCCAGCAATCCGCGGAATGCTCCGAGCCCTTACCGACCTTGCCGTGGCCGGCGCCACATCACTCGGCGACTCTTATCTCTCAGCCGAGGATATTCGAGTGGCCCGCGAGTACTTCGCGCGCGTTGTTGATCGCGCATCGAGATCAGCCAACACCCAATAGACTCCGAGTCTATCTTCAATATCACGATGATCTCTCTATCGTTTCTGGCGCTTTTGCAGGTTGCTATAGTCAAACCGGATTCTCCGACGGCCTTCGTTCGCGTCAACCAGCTCGGCTACCTGCCCGCCGCGCCCAAGGTCGCGGTGTTCTGCGCGCTCGACCAACGCGACCTGAGCGAATTCGTGGTGACCGATAACTCCGCGAAAGTACTGCTGAGAGCTCGCCCAACGCTCACAAAAAGCTTCGGCCCGTGCGCCACTACCTACAGGTTGGATTTTTCCCGGGTCACGGCTCCGGGCCAGTATCATGTGAGCGCCGGAGGGGTGACGTCCCCGCTCGTGCGCATCAGAGGAAACGCATATGCCGGCGCCGCGGATACTCTGCTCTTTTACATGCGAGAGCAGCGGTCGGGATACAATCCGCTTTTTCGCACCGTCGTGCACACCCACGATGGTATTGTCGTCGATGACTCATTGCGCGCCGGCCGGTTCATTCCGGTGACGGGCGG
>DATAHM010000079.1:0-45643 GCA_036263215.1 Gemmatimonadaceae bacterium | reverse complement strand
CCGCTCTCTTTTATCACTTTCTTCACCGTCGGCGAGCTCGCGATGATGACGGCGCTTGCGCTGACTTATTCTGGCGGGCTCACGCCACTCATCCAACAGCTCTCCGGCGCGCGCCACGTGCTCTTCTGGCTACTGGCGGGTGGATTCGTTTGGGTCGTTGGAGATCTGTTCCAGCAGTACGCCGTGAAGTACGCCGGCATCACTCGCGGAATTCCGCTATCCAACACCAATCAGCTGTGGGGACTCCTCTGGGGAATTCTGGTCTTCGGAGAATTACGCGGAGCGCCGCACGCGGTATTGGCGCAGGTGATCACTGGGTCGATTGTGATGGCGATCGGAGCGGGGGTGATTGCGCTATCCTCGGTAAGCCGCAAAGAGCACCTGCATTGGCAGGACGCGGCCGCGCGCGAAGGAGAGCGCTATGGTGTCGATCCCGAGTACACCCGCTCGCGTATTGCCGGTGAAGATGCGGGTTCGAGCCCCCGCCGAAGAACGTGGGTAGATGCTGCAGTAGTCATCGTCGCTACGGCGGTAATCGTGGGCTTCGCTCTGATTGCCCGGGCGCCGCAGATATCGCTCGACTGGCGCTGGGCGCTCGCGCTCGTCATCGCGAGCGTAGGGATTGTAGCCGCGGCCAGCAGCGCGCTTTGGAAGACCACCCGCTTCAATTGATTGCGGACGTCCTTCACGCTATCGAGTCCTGGCTCCGCTTCTGATGGAATTTCTCCCACAATTTGGGGGTGAAGGTCAGCGCCAATAGCACGAGCGCCGCGCCACCCGCAAGAATGTAGGGAGTCTTGCTCTTTCCATGGATGCCGGCCGCGAACTGCGCCCCGACAAATGTTGCCAGCAACGTTCCCGGAATGATGCCGACCGCGGTTCCCGCCAGAAACCTGAGCACATCGAGCTTGCTGATCGCAGCGGCGTAATTGAACGCACCGAACGGAATGATGGGCATCAGCTGGAGCCGCAGTGCCGTCAGAAACACGTTTCCCCGTTTGATTTCGCGCAGCTTCGCGTTGTAATTCCCCAATAATCGGCGCGCCGGTTTGGCGAGCACACCACTCGCTAAGTAGTAACCAGCGGCGGCGCCTAATATGGAGCCCACCCACACCAGAATAGATGCGCGCCAGAACCCGAATACGGCTCCCGCTGCGTAAGCGAGCGGACTGATGGGCAGGGCAACTGCGCTGAGTGCCGCGTAGAGAACTACGAAGATCGCGGCGACCGAGAACCCGCTGCTGGCGCTCTCAGCGGCGGCCGAAACTTTTTCGGCGTGAAAGTAGCCCAGCTTCCAGATCACGAGCGCGACGCCGGCGTAGATGACGAACGGCGCAATGAGGCGAGCCTTGTCGCCCGCGCTCAGCTTATTGCGTGACGATGCCACTGCGACTGGCGCCGCGGCTCACGCGCAATCGATCATGCGTCGCCGAAGTCGAGGTCCTGCGGCCTCAGCTGGCAGTGCTCCCCGCAGCCAAACTTGTAGCGATTGCGCGCGAACCATCTGTAGAATTTCTCGGCGATTGGACGCACGAAAGGGATCTTGAACAGCCACGAGATCAGGCGACCCTTCGGCAGCACGTTGAGCAGCTGCTCGAACGCCGCGGCCCCCTGCCATGTCTTTCCATCGCGAGTGCGCACGACCTGCACCGATTCGACGTATGCCCTCGGAGGGATCCACGGGAAGCGCTGGCGAATTCCGGGCGCTTGCGACGGGATGATCTCCAGCTCGTGGTTCCGATCCCATTTGGTCAGCATCTTCACGAGCTTGCCACACACTTTGCAGTGTCCATCGTAGATCACTGTGTAATGCCGCCCCGGCTCGCCGATCGTGGGCGCTATCGGCTCCTCCACCTCACGGCCGGCAACGGTGAATCTCACCACCGGAACCGTCACGCCGATGCCTCAATCGCTGGCGCCTGCGCTCCGACAGCGTCCACCGAAATCTGAACCGGATGCGTGAAGGTCTGATGTACGCCGCACAGATTTGCCGCCCGAATTGCGCGAGGCCACAGCTCGGCCGACAGCGATGGCCACTCCATCTTCACCTTCATGGACTCGAGCCGGTGCTGCCCATCCACGAACTTCCAGGCCACATCGATCTTGAGATCGTCGGCGGCGACATTCTTGTTTGCTGCCCAGCTCTGCACGACTGAGAAAGTGCACATGCCGAGGGCACTGCCCAGCATGTGAAACGGTGAATATTGAAAGTCGGCCTTCGGTGCTTCGATCGTGAGCATCCCGCCAATTGCTTCTATTTTGAGTGATTCTTCGCCGGTCAAAGTGATTTTCATTCTTTGCTTTCTCCCTTGGCGCCTGCCGGTTGCTGCTGCGTCAGGCAGTGGAGTGTTCCGAGACCCCACACGAGATCTACCGCGTGAATGCCAACGACAGTGTAACCCGGAAATGCTTCGGCGATTCCGTTGAGCGCCACTCGATCCGCTGGATCGTTGAAAGTGGGTACAAGAACGGCGCCATTGGCGATATAGAAGTTCGCGTAGCTCGCGGGTAAACGTTCGCCGTTCATCATGACGGGTCTGGGGAACGGAATTGTGATAACCCGTAGCTGATATTTCTGCGCCGCGAGCTGGAGCCGTCGCAGATTGTCCGCTGAGCGCGCGTGGTTGGCGTCTGACGGATCCTGCTCGTAAGCCAGGATGACCGTGTCGCGGGCGCTGAAACGAGCGATGTCGTCGACGTGTCCGTGGGTGTCGTCGCCGACCGCCCCCTCGCCGAGCCAGATCGCATCGGTTACACCAAGATATTCAGCGAATGCCTGCTCGTAATCGCCAGCCCTCATACCTGGATTTCGCACCTGCACGTCGCCCAGCAGCCATTCTTCCGTGACGAGCATGAGGCCGGCGCCGTTCACTTCGATGCCTCCGCCCTCGAGCACCAGTCGCTCACCGTTGTCGGGGCGCTTTGGCACGACTCGCGGTAATCCGGTGAGGCGCGCGAGCTCCGCCCCTATCAGCGCATCGCGCTCGTAGTTGTCGTACTTCGCCCACCCATTGAAACCCCAGTTGATCAACTCGATCCGGCCATCTGCTCGACGCACGCCCGTCGGCGCGGAGTCCCGAAGCCATACGCGATCGTTGCTGACGATGTGAAGCCGGTACCTCTCGGGCCTGACGGCATGCGCGGCGAGGAGCTTCCGCGCGCTCGCGGCGACAGTCTCGTCGTGGCAAAGGATCTCGGTCCGCTCGTGCTCGCTCAGCACCCGCACGATCTCGGCGTACACCCATGGAATTGGCGCGAGCTTGCCGGGCCAATCCGGCTCGTGGTGCGGCCAGGCGATCCAGGTGGCCTCGTGCTTTTCCCATTCGGCCGGCATCCGGCGAGCGAGGGAGAGATCCATAGTCAGAGCGCCGTCCCTTTTCGGAACGGCGCTCTTCTGCGCTCTTGCCATCAACCGATGTACCGATTCAGAATGGGAGCGTAGGCATCGATGCGACGGTCTCGGAGAAAGGGCCAGTTCCGACGCGTGCTCTCGATGAGCGACACTTCGCACTTGGCGACGAGCACCGCGGGCTCCGTGCCCGCCTCGGCCAGAATTCGTCCGAACGGGTCGCAGATGAACGAGTGCCCGAAGAACTCGATGCCGTCGGTGCCTGGTTCGTCCTCATGGCCCACGCGATTCGGCGCTGCCACATAGACGCCGTTGGCGATCGCGTGCGCGCGCTGCGCGGTTCGCCAAGCCTCCACCTGCGCTTCACCGTATTCGGCCTTCTCCGATGGATGCCACCCTATCGCCGTCGGATAGAAGATGATGTCGGCGCCGAGCAGGCTGGTGATGCGCGCCGCTTCCGGGTACCACTGATCCCAGCAGATCAACACGCCAACATTCGCGTAACGCGTCTTCCAGACCCGGAATCCGCCTTCGCCCTTGTGATCCCCGTTGTCGGCAATGTGCGAGTCGCCGGGCGTGAAGTAGAACTTCTCGTTGAACAATGGATCGTCCGGGATGTGCATCTTTCGATACGCGCCGAGCAGAGAGCCATCGGCATCGATGACAGCCGCCGAATTCCGATAAACGCCGGCCGCCTGCCGCTCGAAGATGGGCACGATGATCACCATCTCGAGTTCGCGGGCCAGCTTCCGCATTTTTTCGATAGTCGGACCGGGAATCGGCTCCGCGAGGTCGAATCGATCGTGCTTCTGCGATTTGCAGAAGTATGGAGCGTTAAAAAGCTCCTGAAGGCAGACGATCTGCGCTCCACGGTCTGCGGCTTCGCGAATACGCGCTTCGGCGTGCTCGACGTTGCGCCCGACGTCGGCCGTAACCGCCTCTTGTACGATTCCGACCGTGAATGCGTTGCTGGTGGCCATAAGAGAAAGGTTAATGCCTTGTTTCGGCACAGGAAGTGGCCGAGTGATTGCGTTAGTTTATCCCATCCCTCAGGCAGAGTTATGGAGTCAAACGACAGCACTCCAACCGTAGTTCCGGAGGCGGTCGCACCCGCCGAAAAGCGGCGAATTCGTCGCAGCACGGGTCTCAATCGTGCTTTCCGAGCGATCAAGGCCCAGCACTCGTCCAACCGGTCGAGCATGGAGATTCTCGCGGATCGCATGATCGGCATGGCGAGCTCGACGCCGTTTCTCATCATCCACGGCGTTTTGTTCGTGCTGTGGATTCTGTGGAACGTTCCGGGCATCCACCTTCCGCGCTTCGACCCGTATCCCTACGGGATGCTGACGACGATCGTATCCCTCGAAGCAATCTTTCTTTCGATCTTCGTCCTGATGACCCAGAGCAGAGAATCGAAGATCGGTGAGTTACGCGAAGAGCTGACGCTGCAGGTGAATTTGCGCATCGAGGAGGAAGTGACCAAGACGCTTCACCTCGTCGCGGGACTCTATTCGCGCTTGGGACTAAAGCTCGCCGACGATCCGGAGCTCAAGGCGATGCTCGAGCCACTCGATCCGAAACGAATCGAGGCCGATCTCGCGGAGCAGATCCACGCCTCGATTCCACGGTTCTCGATGAAGAAGCGAAAGGACGGAAATACGGCGACGGAAGCCGCGGCTGAGGAGAAAGCGAAAACTCCTCCCGGCAGCTAGCCGCTGTTCTTTTGTCTTCGAGCGGGGGGTTTCAGGCCCGTTCTTTTCCAACGAGCTGCCGAAGCACGTACGGCAGAATGCCCCCGTGCCGATAGTAGCTCATCTCCTCCGGGGTATCGATTCGCGCGACCGCCCGGAAAGTCTTCTCACTGCCGTCCGCCGAGCGCGCCCGCACCGTCACGATGGTCTTTGGCTTCATCTCTTCCGACATCCCTTCGATGTCGTAGGTCTCGAAGCCCGTAAGTCCGTGCGTCGTGCGCGACTCGCCGTTCATGAATTCGAGCGGCAGCACTCCCATCCCCACGAGGTTCGAGCGATGAATTCGCTCGAAAGACTCCGCGATCACCGCGCGCACGCCGAGCAGTAAAGTTCCTTTCGCTGCCCAGTCGCGCGACGACCCGGTACCGTACTCCTTGCCGGCGATGATCACGAGCGGCGTTCCATTCTTCTGGTACTCCATCGACGCATCGTAAATGGTGACCGCTTTTTCTCCCGGCGTTCGCGTCGTCCAGCCACCTTCGGTGCCGGGTGCAAGCTCGTTGCGCAAGCGGATGTTCGCGAAGGTGCCACGCATCATCACTTCGTGATTGCCTCGACGCGCGCCGTAGGAGTTGAAGTCGGTTGTCTTGACGCCGTGCTCGATCAGCCACTTGCCCGCCGGGCTCGAAGCGGGAATCGAACCCGCGGGTGAGATGTGATCCGTCGTGATCGAGTCGCCGAACATCGCCAGCGCTCGCGCGGCCGAGATGCTCCGGATTCCCGGGGGCGTCAGCTTCATGCCCTCAAAGAACGGCGGATTCTTCACGTAGGTTGAATCAGGATCCCAGGCGTACAGATCTCCCTCTGGTACCGGCAGACTGCGCCAGTTGTCGTCTCCGTGAAACACGTTCGAGTACTGCGCCTTGAACATCTCGGCCTTCACCGAGCGCAGGATCTCGTCCTCCACTTCCTTTGGCGCGGGCCAGACATCGCGCAGGAACACCGGCCCGTCCTTGCCCACACCAAGCGGCTCGGTATTGAAATCGATGTCCATCCGGCCGGCGAGCGCATAGGCGACGACCAGCGGTGGCGAGCCGAGATAGTTGAATCGGGTGAGAGGATTGATGCGTCCCTCGAAGTTGCGGTTTCCCGACAGTACTGCAGCAACGACGAGCTTGTTTGCTTCGATCGCTTCGGCGATTGGCTGCGGAAGTGGGCCGGAGTTACCGATACACGTCGTGCACCCGAAGCCGACTACGTTGAAGCGCAGCTTCTCGAGAGCGTCCATTACTTTGGCGGCGCGGAAGTAATCGGTGACAACCTTGGAGCCAGGTGCGAGACTGGTCTTCACCCACGGCTTGGACATCAAGCCCTTGGCAACCGCATTTCTGGCGAGCAATCCAGCCGCGAGCATGACGCTTGGATTCGACGTATTCGTGCAGCTGGTGATGGCTGCGATTACGACCGAGCCGTGACGGATCGAGAATTTCTCGCCATTCATTTCGACTGGAACGCTCGACTGGGCGCCGGCCTGCTCGTCTGGATCGGTCGCTACCACCGATGGCGATAGCTGCGGCGATGCGGCGACCTGCATAGCCTGCTTCGCGGCGGCGACTGCGGCAACGGTTCCGGTGCGCTCCAGGTCGGCACTGAGCGCCTCCTTGAACATCTTCTTTGCCAGCTTCAGGGGCACCCTGTCCTGCGGGCGCTTCGGTCCGGCGATGCTCGGCTCGACGCTGCGGAGATCGAGCTCCAGGGTGTCAGTGAAGATCGGGTCGGCCGTCTCGTCGGTTCGGAAAAGTCCCTGCGCCTTGCAGTAGGCTTCCACGAGCTGCACCTGCGCTTCGTCGCGTCCGGTGAACCGCAGGTAGTTGATGGTTTCTGCGTCGATCGGGAAAAAGCCCATGGTCGCTCCGTACTCGGGCGCCATGTTCCCGATAGTTGCCCGATCCGCGAGCGACAAGCTCGAAAGTCCCGCGCCGTAAAACTCGACGAACTTCCCGACCACTTTTTTCTTGCGCAGCATCTCGGTGACGGTGAGCACGAGGTCGGTTGCCGTCGCGCCCGGCGGCAGTTTGCCGTGCAGCTTGAACCCGACGACTTCTGGAATGAGCATGGACACCGGCTGCCCGAGCATGGCCGCCTCCGCTTCGATTCCGCCGACACCCCAGCCGAGTACGCCGAGTCCGTTGATCATGGTGGTGTGGGAATCGGTGCCGACGAGCGAGTCGGGATACGCGAAGGTCTGCTTGCCAACGACCTCTGTAAAAACGCCCTTCGCCAGATATTCGAGGTTGATCTGGTGGACGATTCCCGTATCGGGCGGGACAACCCGGAAGTTGTGCAGGGCTTTTTGTCCCCAGCGCAAAAACGCGTAGCGCTCCTGGTTGCGTTGGAACTCGAAGTCAGCGTTGATCAAGAGCGCCGCTTCGGATCCGTACTCGTCGACCTGCACTGAATGGTCGATGACGAGGTCGACCGGCTGGAGCGGATTGATCAAGCGCGGGTCGCCGCCCAATCGCGCGAGCGCATCGCGCATCGCCGCCAGATCGACCACCGCGGGCACTCCGGTAAAGTCCTGGAGCAGAACCCGAGCGGTGCGGAACGCGATCTCTTTCTCGATTTTGCCTTTGACGTCCCACGTCGCGAGGGCGCGGACGTCATCGGCCTTCACGAACTTGCCGTCTTCGTTTCTGAGAAGGTTTTCGAGGAGGATCTTGAGGCTGAAGGGGAGTCTGTCAGCATTCCCGTTCGCGAGGGAGGAAAGGGAGTCCAGCCGAAAGATCGTGTACTGCCGACCCGCAACGTCCAGCGTTGATCGGCTACCGAAGGTATTCGGGTGTGTCATGTTTTTTTTCCGAACTTTGGCCGCGTCATGCGCTGGCCAGTGGGGCGCGGAGCCACTGCCGGGCCTTTTTCCTGGGCCGACAGGCTACTCGCAATCTAATACACTTTGGCGCGTATGGTTTCAAACCGAACTGCAACTGAACGGGCGAGAGCTCCAAGTCAGTTAGATGCCAGTTAGTCAGGTTACGACGTCGGGACTTTCCTCTCCGCCATTCGCGGCACAGGCAGTGGCTACAACGCCACGGAGGTAAGTCTGGGCGTAGTGAACTGACTAACTGACATCTATGCTACTGACAGCTCTCGCCCGTTCTGTTGCAGTTGTTTTTAACCGGTCTTCCTCGTAGTTGGCTCGGAAGTAGGATCAACCGTCGTCCTGCCTCCTTTCCGTTCCCCTCTCTCGAGTCGCGTCGCTTCGATTGCGTAAGTCGGACAGTGGTGCACAAAGTCCCCGTCCGCCGGCGACCAGTTCACGATCGGTGTCATCGGGTAGGCCTTCCGACGCCCGTCCATCGCCATTAGATCCGGCGCGAGCGCGACGCACAGCTCGCACCCAATGCACTTCTCGGGGTCAACCACAATTTCAGTCGGCTGACGCGGGAATACTCCCGCTCCCTCTTCGCAGCACTCCTCGAAATGCTGCAGCGCCTCGATCGCCGCCGCGTATCCCGCCTTGAGCACTTCGTCGGTGTCGCTGAAGCTGAACCAACCTATGTGGCTCACCTTCGGACGAATGAGAATCATTGGCGGCTTCGTCCACTTCTGGAACGGCACCAGCTGCAACGCGTGCATCATCGTCGTCGCCGCGCGCATGTAGATCGAAGTGAAACCCGCGGTCGCGATGTCGTTCTCGGGCTCGAGGTCACTGGATCCCGTGTCCACCGCGATCACCAGATCCATCCCGCGACCGGCAATCGATGCCGGAAGATTGTCGATCACGCCTCCGTCGACACACAGCCGTCCACCAACGTACCCGGGCGGATAGAAACCGGGCAGAGCGCATGACGCGTACACTGCATCGATCACGCTGACGTCGCGAAGTCCGTGCAGTCCCCACACCACCTGCGAGCCCCGCTGGATGTCGACCGTATTTACCAGCACCCGCTTCTTCAGTTTCTGGAAATCCGGCTGCTGGACTACTCCCTCGACGACCTTCCGTAGCGGATCCTCGAGGTAGATCGACGGTGACTTCGTCCGCTCGAGCAGCATGCCCATGCGATTGAGGCGGAAGAGATCGCGGCGTTTGAGATTTCGCGCACGGTCCTCCATCTCTGACACTGGCATCCCGTTGCCGTATGCCGCCGCGATGAGGGCGCCGATGCTCGTGCCAGCCACGACCGTGGGATCGATCTTGAGCTCCTCGAGCGCCCGGATCACCCCGATGTGCGCGAAGCCCTTGAGACCCCCGCCGCCCAGCACCAGCGCGATCTTGCGCGGTCGTCGCTTTTGCTTCGCTGGAGCTGCTCGCTTCAGTCTGCTCGGGGTCGTAGGAGTCATGCTAAGGTTATGGACAGGAGAGTATAATGTAGTGGCAACATCACACTCACAGAGAAAGAAGCGATGACTCGTTCCACCGTTTTCCTTTCCCTCGCGCTCACGCTGGGATTAGCTGCAACTACCAATGGCCAGGCGACCGCTCAGTCAGATCGCGGAGCCAGCCGCATCAATCCTCAGGAGATCGACGCGCATCTCCGCTTTTTGTCATCGGATCTGCTCGAAGGCCGCGCCCCGGCGACGCGCGGCGGCGAGCTGACCGAGCAGTACATCGCGACCGAGCTGCAGACATTCGGCATCAAGCCGGGAGTCGGCGATTCCTCCTATTTCCAGCGCGTTCCGATCGATGTCGTAAAGGCTGATCCCGCGAGCATCAAAGTGACGGCATCGGGCAAAGCCAATGCGAATCTCCGATTCACCGACGATGTCGTCGTCTGGCCCGGCTCCGCGACCGAATCAAGCGCGGCGCACGGCGAGCTGGTGTTCGTCGGATACGGCGCAAGCGCGCCCGAATACAAGTGGGACGATTTCAAGGGCACGGACGTCCGTGGAAAAATTCTGCTCGTGCTCGTGAACGATCCTCCAGCACTTCCCGGCGAGCCGAATCTTTTCGGCGGAAAGGCGATGACCTACTATGGTCGCTGGACTTACAAGTTCGAGGAGGCAGAGCGACGGGGCGCCGCGGGGATGCTCATCGTTCACACGACCGAGCGTGCCGGCTATCCCTGGTCCGTCGTAGTGAGCTCGAATTCAACTGAGCACCGCATCCTGCCACGCCCTGCGTCCCTGCCCGCACCGATTGGCGTACGGGGCTGGATCACCGACAGCGCTGCCGCGGCGCTGCTTGCCCAGGCCGGGCTCAACATGGCGCAACTTCGGAAGCAGGCCGAGTCGAGAAGTTTTCGCCCGGTTCCTACCGGAATCATCATCGACGCGTCGATGAAGAACTCTCTGCAGCACATGTCGTCCAACAACGTGGTCGGCGTACTGACTGGACTCGATCCCAAGGTCCGCGACCAGTACGTCGCCTACAGCGCACACTGGGACCACTTCGGAATCGGTCCCGCAATCAATGGCGATTCGATTTACAACGGAGCGGTGGACAACGCATCGGGCGTCGCCACCGTGCTGACTATCGCCCACGCCGCAGCCGAAGGCGTGAGGCCTCGCCGCTCGCAGCTCTTCATCTTCGTTACGGCGGAAGAGTCCGGTCTCCTCGGCTCCCAGTATTTCGCCGAGCATCCCACGGTTCCCGCCTCGAAGATCATCGCGGCGCTGAACATGGACGTTGTCACCCTCAGCGGCCGCGTACGCGACCTCGACGTAATGGGCGACAACAAGAGCTCCCTGGGCCCGGCGCTCGCGCAGATGCTGAGACCGGAAGGCGTTCAGCTCTCGCCGGACGCGCACCCTGAGCAGGGACATTTCTACCGGTCCGATCACTTCTCCTTCGCGAAGGTTGGCATTCCGTCCGTATCGATCGGCGCTGGCACCGATTACGTCGGGCGTCCGGCGGGCTGGGGACTGCAGCAGGCAGACGACTACACCGCTCACCGATACCACCAACCCTCCGACGAGTACCACCGCGATTTTGATCTGCGCGGCGCAGCGCAGCTCGCGGAGATTGTCTATCGTTTCGGGTTCAGTCTCGCGAATGGCGATACGGTCCCGACCTGGAACGCGGATGCCGAGTTCAAGGCAATCCGCGAGTCGTCGCAGAAAGGTCAGTGACGGGCGCAGCCACACCCTGACGGTGCAAAGCACAACGAAAGATCCGCTGCTCGTGTTCCGCGAGGAGTTCCCGATCCTCGAGCGGGTGAACTATCTCGTCTCGAACTCGCTCGGGCCAATGCCGCGCACCGTGCCCGAGAGACTTGCCGAGTATGCCCGCGATTGGGGAGAGCTGGGTGTGAAGGCGTGGGCCCGCGGCTGGTGGGAAAAACCGGTGAACGTCGGGAACGAGATCGCGCCTTTGATAAATGCAGGCGACGGCGAAGTGGTCATGATGCCCAACGTCACCATCGCTCAAACCGCCGTTCTCTCCGCGGTCGATTTCCCCAATGAGCGCGACACCATCGTGATGAGCGAGCTCGATTTTCCGTCGGTGCGCTACGCTTACGCCGAGATGGCGGCGCGCTTGGGCGCACGCGTGGTTGTCGTACCTTCCGACGATGGCATCACGATCGACCTCGACCGGCTCATCGCCGCGATAGACGAACGAACCCGGCTCGTCGCGGTATCGCACGTTCTCTTTAGAAGCGCTTTTCTGATGGATGCCGATGCAATTTGCCGGCGGGCACACGAGATGGGCGCTCTCGTATCCCTCGACTCCTTTCACGCGGTTGGAGTCGTTCCGGTCGACGTGAAGAAGAGCGGAGTGGATTTTCTCACTGGAGGCGTTCTCAAGTGGTTGTGCGGCGGTCCCGGCGCGTGCTTCCTCTACGTGAGCCCAGCGGTTCGCGACCAGCTCAAGCCGTCGCTCACCGGCTGGCAGGCGCACTCGCGACCGTTTGCATTCGAAGAATCCATGGAGTACACGACGGGCCCATTTCGCTGGTTGAATGGGACTCCGGTGATTCCCGCCCTGTACGCTGCCGCCGAAGGGCCGAAAATTCTTCGCCGGGCGGGGATCGACGCGATCCGGGAAAAGAGTGTACGCCTCACTTCGCGCCTCATCGATCTCGCGCTCGAGCGCGGATACATCGTGAAAGCACCGCGCGATCCCGCCAGGAGAGGAGGAACGGTCGCTGTGGACGTCCCTCATGGCTACGAGGTTGCCCAGCACCTACTTTCCAGGGACATCCTGGTCGACTATCGCGTCGGTGCTGGTATCAGGATTGCCCCTCATTTCTTCACGAAAGAGGAGGAGCTCGAGGAGGCCGTGCACGAAATCGATGCGGCTCTCGAGAGCGACACCTGGCAGCGGTACTCCGAGCGAATTGCGGTCGTCACCTGAGCCGTATTTCGGCGGATGTTACTACCTTGAACAATGCTGTGTCTAAAGAGTACAATAGTCTTATACTCGACTCCTCGGAGGGTGCGTCGTTATGCCAACACCTTTTTTGAGTTCTGAAGAGTACGACGAGAGAGCGCATCAGTTATACAACGAAGGCCAGTACGATGAAGCTCTCGACGTGCTCAGAGAGGGACTCAGTCTCTACCCGAACTCGGTGGAGCTCCACATTGGGGTTGGCTACGCGCACCACGCGCGCGAAGAGTACGCCTGGGCACGCCGGAGCTTCGAGGAAGCCCTCGTTCTCGATCCTGATCACGAGGACGCACTTGCCGGGCTCGGCGAGACGCTGCTCAAATTCGGGCAGCAGGACTACGCGCTAAAGAGCTTCCGTCACACCCTGGAGCTTGGCTACCAGGACGACGTTGAGCTGATGCTTCAGATCGGCCGCGCACTTTTCCGTGAAGGCCTGATCGAGGAATCCAAGCAGTTCTTCGAGATCGCCGCGCAGCAAACGCCAGACGCCGCCGAGGCCGTTTCGTGCATCGGGTACGCCGAGCACCGGCTGGGGAACGACGAAGCCGCGATCTCGACTTTGCGTCGCGCGCTGCAGATGGATCCCGATCACACCGAGGCGCGCATCTACCTAGGCAACATCTTCTACGATCGCGGCGATTACGAAGCAGCGCTCTATCATCTCGATCGCTCCACTCCTGAAGACCACTGGGACGAGCTCGGCATCTGGAGACTCATCGAGCTGAAGAAGATGATCTACCGCCTGCGCGACAATGATCCCGAAATCCGGCCGTGGGAGGAGAGACTTCGCGATCTCGCCGGCGAGCTCGACGACATCGATGAGATGCTCGCCGAGATCGAAGCGAAGCACATGGACGCGACGCAAACGGAAGCGAAGGGCCAGCTCGAGCTGTTCGGCGCGCTGCTCTCGAGCTTCGCGGATGTGAAGTCGGTGCCAGAGTCCCACCGCATCAAGCTCGACGACGGCAACACCTTCGAAGGAACGTGGGAAGAGATCGTCGACAAGATGCGCGATGCCAATTGCCTCAAGGAGGCTCCGAAACCGGAGCAGGATGCAGAGAGCTTCATTCGTCGTAGTGCGGATGCAGGGCTTTTGCGCATTCTAAGGTGAGCCCGCAGAACAACCAGGCGGCGCTCACCGCACTTAACGGGGCTCGCCCCGTTCTCGCGCACTTCGATACACCACGTTCGGCTGAAGATCTGGCGGCCGATATCATCGATCTCTGGGGCGGCGCCGAGGCGGCGCTGCAGGCCCTCGTCGGAAATTCGTCGCTCACTGGTCAACAGCTCATACGCGCCGCGCGGCAGGCGGAGCTCATCTCGCTCGATAACGCGCACCTGTTGCTCGAGTTTCTCGCGGCGCGCGACCGCGCAAATCGCACCAGTTACCGGCCGACCCAGGCCGACGGCGATGCGGCCGTCGACGGGTTCAAGGCACTCGAAGCTGCGCTGACCGGACAGGCTCCGGCGTCGACTGCTACCACAACGGCTCCTGCCCAACCCGCCTACACTCCTCGCGGCCAGCGTTCGGTTTCGAATCCACCTTCGGCGCCAGCCCCGTCCGCACCTCCATCGCCGTACGCGCCACCTTCAGCCGGCGGGGGCTACCGTCAGCCGCCAGCTTATGCGGGTCGCCGCTCCGCGGGACCGCCGACGATAGAGCTGCCACCGGCAGGCACGTTCACGCCTCCAACAGGAACCACGGCAGCTCCGGCCGGCGGTGGCGGCATCGGGCGCGCCAACGTCGAGCATGCGCTCGCAGCGGCAGAAAGCGGGCGCGGCTGGCGACGGATGCCGGTATGGCTCGTCGTTGGAGTTCCACTGCTGCTCCTACTGGTTATCGGTGGCTATTTCGCGCTTCGCGGACGTTCAGGCGGGAACGCGTCACTCGCTGCCGGAATCGACGCGATGAAAAATGGCCAGCGTGAGCGAGCGCGCGGCGAGTTCGCGAAGGCGGTGAAGGACGATCCTCAGGCAGCGACCCCGCACGTATTCCTCGCCCGGATCTCACGCGAAGAGGGGGACCTTGCTACTGCCAGAGCAGAGCTGGACAGCGCCCTGCGCCTCGATCCGCGCAACTACATTGCTCTGCGCGAAATGGGTCTCATTCTTTTTTCGGGCAAACAGTACGATCTCGCTCGGCGCTTTCTGGTCCGCGCCGTTCAGGCGAATCCGCAGGATCGCGCGTCGCAAGGGTATCTCGGCTGCGCGCTGATGCGCCTGTCGCGCGTACAGGAAGGCACGAAGTTCATAAGCAACGCGGGTACAGGTCCGTGGACAGCCTGCTTGCAGCCGGTGACCACAACGTCGCCTCCTCCGTTGTGATCGACTTCAGGAACGTCGGGAAGACTTACAAATCACTCCTCGGCACGTCGGTAAAAGCGGTCGAGGAGTTTTCGTTACAGATACTCGACGGAGAAATTCTGGGCATCGCGGGGCCGAACGGGGCGGGGAAGTCGACCCTCATTGCGATGATGCTTGGCTACCTTCGGCCAACGACGGGCAAAGTCGAGATCAACGGCTTGCCGGCGAGAACCTACGTCGAGCGAAACGGAATTGGATATCTCTCCGAGCTCGTCGCGATAAATCCGAAATGGCGCGCGGACACAGCGCTCACGCGATATGCGATCCTGGCGGGCATCCCCTCACACAGGGTACGAGCCCGCGTCGGTGAGGTAATCGAGCGTCTGGGACTCGAGGAGCACCGCGACAAGAAAGTGAAAGCGCTTTCGAAGGGAAACTTGCAACGCGTTGGGCTCGCGCAGACGCTCCTTCGCGACGAGCAGATTCTGATTCTCGACGAGCCGACCCATGGGCTTGATCCGGTCTGGACCCAGAATTTCCGCGAGATCGTCGAGAGCCTCAAGCGTCCCGACCGTACGATCGTAATCGCATCCCACAACCTGGACGAGCTGCAACGACTCGCGGATCGCGTGGCGATCATCGACAACGGCCGCCTTCAGCGCGTCGTGAGTACCGGTTATGAGCAAGCCGCGCCAGCCGCGACGCGTTTTCGACTGACGATGGCAGCCGGGTTCGATCGCGTGCGGCAGGCTTTCTCGCTCGTCGAACAAACCGGAAAGGGCGAGTACGATGTCACCGTGGGAAGCGTGCGGGAGCTCAATGCAGCGCTGGCCGAGCTGATCGCAAATGGTGGGCTGGTCGCCAGCGTTGTGCCGGAGCGCTCGGTGCTGGAGCAGCAATTTCGCGAAGCCGTCGGAGATACTCAGTGAGCGAGCGTGGCCTCATCAGATACGCGCCGTGGCAGTTCCGCGATTTCGTGGTGGATCGCGGAATCGCAATCATGATCATCGGCGTGTTGTGGGGTTACCTGCTGATCGCGCCTGTGAGGGCGAGCATGGGGCCGGCCTTTGCGGCGAATCCACTTTCACCGACGTGGTCAATTCTGATGACCGTCATCTCATCGGTGGTTTCGCTCGCGGTCCTCATCGCTCTCAACGGCATGGTGTCGACGGATCGAAAGATGGGCTACTACCGATTCATTTTCGCGAAACCGCTGAGCCCCGTCGCGTTTTACGCGCAGCTGTTCGTGGTGTACATGGTTGGCGTCCTCATCGCGATGCTGCTGCTGTCGCTAATGCTCAAGCATTTCGTCGCCAGCTTCAGCGTTTTCAATTTCGTCTTGTACTCCGCGCTCATCTACATCGCGATGGGTGGAATCGGATTTTTCATATCAGTCGCGACGCGCCTCGATTGGCTGACTCTCGCGGCGGTATGGCTCGGCTCCCACATGCTGCGCAGCTTGTACGGCGCCAAACCTGGATTCGTGGGGAAGCTCGTGCAGCTGTTGCCGCCGGTGCACAAGCTCGACAGCGTGGCCAACGGCATCATCACCTACCGTAGCGCGCCGGCATCGGACATCACTTGGCTGCTAGCGTACGGGTTGCTGTTCTTCGTGCTCGGGCTGCTGTTGTTGAAGCGAGGACAGTTAGCTGACTAGGCTCTGGTGCAACGGCTGTCGACTAATTGACTTGGAACTCTCGCCCGTTCAGTTGCAGTTCCAACCTAAAACCAGCGAGATGCAAGACCGGCCCTCGGCCGTCGAGTTGCAGTTCCAACCTTAGAACCCCGCGATGCCGAAACAAGAACCCGCAATGAATCCCTCCTCAATTCACTCCACAGTTCTGGCGAACGGCCTCACCGTCATCATCCAGGAGGACCACTCCGCACCGGTCGTCGCGATAGTCACTTACGTCAAGGCAGGCTACTTCGACGAGAGAGATGACGAGAACGGGTTGGCCCACGCCCTGGAGCACATGTTCTTCAAGGGCACCAAACGGCGCGGCGTCGGCGACATCGCCAAGGAAACAAAAGCGAGCGGTGGCTACCTGAATGCGCACACCATCTACGACAACACGACGTACTACACCGTTCTCCCTTCGGCGGGATTCGAGAAGGGACTCGACATCCAGGCTGACGCTTACGCCAATTCCGTGATCGCTGCCGACGAGCTCGCGAAAGAAATGGAAGTCATCATCCAGGAAGCCAAGCGTAAGTCCGACAGCCCGTCCGCGGTCGCCACTGAGACGCTCTACGAGCTCCTTCACGATAAGCACCGGATGAGACGCTGGCGAATCGGACGCGAGCCGGGACTGCGCGCTTTCACCCGCGAGAAGATGATGGCGTTCTATCGGAACTTCTACCGTCCGGCGAACACCATTCTCACCATCTCGGGCGACGTAGATCCCGACGACGCGCTGCGCAGAGTGACGAGTCTTTACGGTGGACTCACGTCGGAACTTCCCGCTCCGCAGTCCGGCCCGCGCGAGCCGGACCACACTGGCTTCCGCTATCGGGAGCTCTCGGGCGACATCGCCCAAAGTCAACTCGTGCTCGGCTGGCGAACTCCTGGAACGCTTCACGAAGACACCCCAGTGCTGGATGTGACCGCTGCTGTACTCGCCACCGGGCGTGCATCGCGGCTTTACAGAGCAGTGCGGGAGAAAAAGCTCGCGTCCTCGGTGAGCGCGTACGACTATACGCCGACCGAGCTCGGCGTCTTCGTGATTCACGCTGAGACCGAGCCGCCAAAAACTGCCGCGGCGGCCGCGGCGATCTGGGCCCAGCTCCAGGAGCTCCGGGAGAACGAAATCGACGAGCAGGAGCTTACACGTGTGCGCCGGATCTTCGAGGCGCGATGGGTCCGACGTTTCGAGACGGCCGAGGGGCGCGCCAACTATCTCAGCGAGTGGCAAGCACTGGGCGATTGGCGACTGGGCGACGAATATTTTCGCCGCTACATGTCAGCGAGCGCGGCCGACATCCGGCGCGTTGCAAAACATTATCTGGCTCCGGAGCGAACCGCGGCTCTGGTTTATCGTCCGCAAAGTGCCTCGGTCGTGGCTGCAAACGCGGCTGACATGCAGCAGCTGCTCGCCGGAAGCGTACGCGACTCTTTGCCCACGGTACCCCTTGCCAATGTCGCCTCGACGCACTCGGCTACTCGAGCGTCGCTGGAGAAAAGGGAATATGGCGTTTCCATCTTCCGCACTGCGAGTGGAGTGCCGATCCTGGTGCGGCGAAAACCCGGAACTCCGATCGCGAATATCGGCGTGTACATCGCCGGCGGCGCGGTCGAGGAACCGGCACGACTCGCCGGTCTGACGTTGCTCACCGCGCGCACGATGCTCAAGGGAACTTCGAATCGGAGCGCGTCGCAAATCGCGGAAGAGTCGGAGATGCTAGGCGGCTCGATCTCTCCCAGCGCGGCGAGCGACAGCTTCGGCTGGTCCTTCTCGGTTCCCGCGGCCCGGCTTGGCGACGCCGTCGCACTGCTTGGTGACGTGATTCAGAATCCCACCTTTCCGCCAGACGCACTGGAGATCGAGCGCGCGGTAGCGCTGTCGAACGTCGCGATGCTGCGCGACGACATGTTCCGATATCCTGTGCGTCTGGCAAGCGCGCTTGCGTTTGCTCGGCATCCGTACGGCTCACCAGTTATGGGAACCGAGGAAACACTAAAGGAGATTTCGCTGGACGATTTGCGCCGCTGGCACCAGAGCGCGGTGCTCAGCTCTGACATTGTTATCGGTGTGGTCGCGGATGTGGAGGAGCAAACGATTGCAGACCAGGTAGCGCGTGAGTTCGGCGACCTCGAGCCCGCGCCGCTACCGGAGGTTGCGGCGCCGCACTGGCCAGATCACGTGGAAGTTGCTGTGGAGTCGCGAGACAAAGCGCAAACGGCAATGGTGCTCGCCTTTCCGGCGCCCTCGCGCAGAGAGCCGTCGCGGTTTGCCGCGTCTCTGATTGGAACTATCGCGAGCGGCCTCGGCGGACGATTCTTCGATGAGCTGAGGGACCGCCAGTCACTCGCTTACACGGTTCACGCTGGCAGTAGTGAAAAGCGTCTCGCCGGAATTTTCGTGTCCTACATCGCGACGTCACCAGAAAAAGAAGACATCGCGAGGACGGGGCTGCTCGCGGAATTCGAGAAGCTGCGCGATGCGCGGGTGAGCGATGACGAGTTGACTCGCGCCAAGGAATACACCGTCGGGTCGCATGCGATATCGCAGGAGCTCGGGTCGACATTGCTGGCGGAAATGCTCGACGCCTGGATGTTCGGCGAAGGATTGCAGGAGATCGCCGAATACGAGACGCGAGTTCGCGCCGTTACAGCAGAAGAAATGCGTGACCTGGCGCGAGACTGCTTTGATCCGTCGCGTCGCGTCGAAGGAATCGTGCGCGGGGTCAGCAGAACCGTTTAGCGGCTACTGCGCGCTCGCTTTGAGTCCCTTTTCCGCCCTGAGAATTGCCGCCGTGGCGGGGCGTAAACGTCCGCTCGGCGCGCGCAAGCCAAGGACAGTGTTGTAGTCTCCGCCTTCGTAAATGACCAGGCCTTTTATCGGCGTTTGAGCCGTGGCCCAGGCGAGCACCCCCCAGATCGCTCGCTCCTGATTCTGTTCGCCGTGAAGAAGCGGATACCCGCCGGCGGCGAGAACCCAATGCTCCTTGGGGTTCGGGTATAAACGCAGCCAGCGCTGCGCTACGCGGAGATGCGTGTCGAGAGAGCGAGCGCCGTCAAAGCCGGGCAGCAGCGAGAATCCAACCACATCGATCGGTGAGCCGCGTCGAGCTGCCCACGCGTAGAGCGTGCTGTCTCTCGTTCCGTAAGTACTCATCGGAACCGCAACCTTGATGCGCGGATAGATGTAGTGCGCCACACGCGCTGCGCGCGTGAAATAATCGATCCAGTACTCCGGTGTCTGATCGCCGAGGATGCGCGATCCTTCCTCGGTTGGATTCACGGCGGGAATGAGGTAATCCGGCTTGAGCCGCCGCGCGATTCTGTCCACGTCCTTGAGCCTGGACACGGTGTAGGCATCCCGGGATTGCCGAATTTCCTCCCCGCCTTTCTTCGGGTATCCGAGCGAGACGATAACGAGGGTACTGTCAGCGCGTGCGACATCGATCGAGCGCGCGAGTGAGTCGAGCGCGACGCCGCGCGCTGCTTCGGGATCGATCACCACCGCTATCGCGTCGACCCCGAGCGTATCTGCGAGCGCGAGATCATAGGTGAGTGCAATAGGGGGCGGGCCGCTGCGCAGATCGGGAAAGATCTTGAGGCCGATCTTGAAATCACCTTCCGGATGTTCCTGCAGCTGATCACGCGCGTGCTCGGCGTAGCTCTTGATTCCCGCGTAGGCTCCGGGGAGCTCCACGACCACGAGCGCCGTCATGACTATTACGACGACGGCGATCACTGCGCGCGCGAACCGCGTGATTGTCCAGCGAGCGGGCAGTGACGGCGCGAAGATCGGGACCTGTAGAAAAATGGGATTCCAGAGCACCGGCGCGCCGAAGAACGTGCCGAGCATGCTGGCTTGTGCGGCGTTCAGGGCAAGGCCGAACTCGAACGGTGACTGGCCGCGCGTGATCACGAACTTCGTTACCGCGACGATCGCGATTACGGCGTTGTACACGAGTAGCGGAAAGCCCAGGAGTGGTGTGACGAGCCTGCGCCCGAGCGCGTAGATGGTCTGCAGGAGAAAAAGGAGGGCGGTGAAGGGCCACAACCATGAAACGAGGAGAATGGCGCGACCGTACAACAGCGACTGCGAGGTATAGGCGACGACGAGCGCCGGTGCGAGCAGCAAGCCCGCGATGCCGGTGATTGCCTGGAATGAGCGCGGGATGCGTCTGAGCTGCGCGATGCGCCCCGCCATCAGGATATCCCAGGCGATAATCGCAATCGAGATCGCGATGTACAGAGCGGCGAGCGTGCTGTGCGGGATCATCGAGCGAAGCTAGAGAACGCGTTACGTGCTGGCAAGCATTGATGCACGCTCGTACTTTTTCCTCGCATGAATCGCAGCGCGCTGTTCACCCTTCCCAACACTATTTCGCTATCGCGCGTCGTTCTCGCGGTTGCGTTCGTGCTCGTCTCGGAGCCCTGGGACCGGATCGCACTCATTGCGGTCGCTGGCGTTACCGACTTCATGGACGGATGGCTCGCGCGACACGAAAAAACGCAGAGCATTGCCGGTGCGCTACTCGATCCAATCGCCGATCGGGTTTTTGTTTTCGTCGCGATATCTACCTACCTGATTCAGGGTCAGCTCAGCACCGGCCAGTATTTCATTTTTCTCACCCGCGATATTGCCACGGCCGTCGGCTTCGTAGTCGCCAAAATTATTCCAACGCTGCGGCCCGCGGTCTTCAGGGCGAGAATGCTAGGCAAGATTGTCACCGTTCTGCAGCTGGTGACGCTCGTCGGAATAATCATCATGCCGGAGCTGACGACGATTCTGATTCTGACCATCGGCGTCATCTCGGCGGCATCGATAGTGGACTACACCTTCGCCCTGTGGCGAGGCCGGGCCCGATAGATTTGGACGGGTGATTCGCTCTGACCGCATCGTCGCCGCAGTAGTCATTGCCTTTGTCGTCTGTCTGCCCCGCGCGGCAGATGGACAGAATACGACGCAGGCAGTTCAACCCGAAGTCCGCGTCGATGGTATTTTTGCCCGGACGACTGGCATCGAGGCGGCGCTCGGCCTCACGGTTCCCACCGGCATTTACGTTCGTACGGGTCTGATCGGTGGGCTGGGTGGTGGTCCCCACGGAGTAGAAGGCCGTACCGATCTCGTCGCTCGCTTCAGCATGGATCCCTTCCGGCAGAGTCGGTGGGCGCCGTACGCGGGCGCCGGGCTCTCGGGGCGGTATCGAACCGCAGCCGCGGGCGGTGCGCGCGCTTATCTCCTCGTTTTCCTTGGAATAGAAGGTCCCCTTCGCCGTGGCGCAGCCGGCGGATGGGTGCCGGCCCTCGAGGTCGGGCTCGGTGGTGGAACGCGGGTGGGCATCGGGATCCGCAAGGGAATCCCCGAACGCAGATGAGCGTTCGGCTACCGACCAGGGGAGTTCGGGAAACGCTGCGCTAATAAAACGGGGCGCTCGAAGGAGCGCCCCGTTTTATTAAACTGCCCGCCTGACCTTGGGTGGCTGCGCGAATCTCTCGCCGAGCACCCTGAGCTCGCTGAGCTCCGATGGCTTTAGCTCATGGTACCGTTCCGTGAGATACGCCATCGTGTTGTCGAACCAATCCTTCTGGTCCTCGGGCGCCGCGCCGACAACTCCGCAACGCATAATCTGCTGAAACAGCTCGTCCCGGGCCTCCTCAAAGGGAGTTGCCACTCGAACTGGTTCTTTTCTGAATCTGTTTTTCTGAGTGTTCATCAAGTCCGCTGAAGTGAAAACGTCTGTGAAATCTTTCTCTCTCAATCTACTGATCTTAGACACCATTTCATAGGAGAAAGGTTCATGCCGCTGCGCGCCTTTTGATGAAATCGAGTACCAGCTCGGAGAGATGTTCGGGGTTTTCCTCGGGGACGAGCCGAGCAATGCCCGCCAGCCTCACGAGTCGCGCATCTGGAATTGCATTCACCAGTCGATCGGCGAGCTTCGGATCCACCCACCGATCTTCGTCGCCCCACACGATGAGCGTTGGCGCGTGGATCTCGGCGTATTCATCCTCGTCGAGATCGCCGCGGTGCACCGCGCTCGCGAGAGTGAGCAGATGGTTTGCGCCGTCCTTGCCGACGAAGGGAGCGAGATAACGCGCGATGAGCTTCATCGGCATGTGCTCCTGGTCGGCGACGCTCCCCTTGAGCACGCCTTCGAGGAGCGGTGCCGCCCCCATTACTCCTCGGGTGAGACTGAACGCAAACCTCGCGGTTCGCCGCTGCATCTGGGTGATGTCTTTTGCCGGTAGCTCGTCGAACGCCGGCGTATTGATGAGAACGAGCTTTTCGACGCGCTCCGGGCGGTTGGCCGCGAGCTTCATCGCGACATCTCCGCCAAAGTCGACGCCAACGATTACCGCACGCGCCACTCTCAGAACGGTCATCGCTGCATCAACGTATTCCGCCTGTGCGGCTATCCCGAAATCGGCGTCGATTGGCCTGTCTGATTGGCCGTGTCCCAGCAAGTCCACTGAGTATGCGGTGTGTCCGGCAGCTGTGATCGCCGGCGCGACAGCCCGCCATAAAAAATTGCAGGTGCCGAACCCGTGGAGCAGAATGACGGCAGTACCGCCGTGTCCGTAGCGCTCGACGTGAATTGCGCCAGGACCGACCGGTGCTCTGAGGACATCAGCTTGCATCTCTATACCCCTCTCTTAGCTTTCGCGTCACAACATACTCTGCAGTCACTGCAAACATTCCGGCCAGGGAAATGCCGCCGAACGAACGTCCGCCGAGAGACAGGAACGTACCCCGCAGGAACGCCGTCAGGGAGGCTCGCAATGCATCAAGTCGGCCAAAAGCTTTCTACTGGCTGCTTGGCGCAATCGCTGTAATAGGAGTCGCGGCTCTCTCTTATGTAGCAACCAAGCCGAAAAATACGGTGCGAGACGTCAATGACGTGGCTGACACCACTAACGCTGGTCCTGCCCAGGGGTATCTGCTTGGCAAACCCGATGCCCCGGTCAAGATACTGGAATTCGCCGACTTCGAGTGTCCGTCGTGTGCCGGCTTTTCCGTTGTCACAGAGCCCGACATCAGAGCCCGCATCATCAATCCCGGGCTCGCCAATATCACCTATTTCGATTTTCCGCTAACCCAGCATCGGAACAGCCTGGCTGCGTCGAACGCCGCCGCCTGCGCCGACGAACAGGGCAAGTTCTGGCCGATGCACGACAGACTGTTCCAGGCGCAAACCGAATGGAATGGCGAGGCGACCGATGTGCCGAAGCCGTTTTTCAAGCGCTACGCACAGGAGCTCGGCCTCGATGTCGGAAAATGGGAGAGCTGCTTCGACGCGCGAAAGTACCAGAAGCGCATCAGCGCAAACCTCGCTGAAGGTCTACGGCGAGGCGTCAACTCGACTCCGAGCTTTGTCATTGGCAGAAAGCTTTACGCTGGAATGAGGTCGTATGACGACATGAAAGCGATCGTCGACTCAGTCGCGAAGACTGCAAGCGCTACAGGATCCGCAGCAACGTCAGCTTCCTCGACAGCGCGGAAGTGACCAAGCGAATGATCGTGGCCGCGCTCGCGCTGGCCGGGATCTTCATCAGCCTGTATCTCACTCTCTACAAGCTCGGCGTCATCGCCGAGCTGAGCTGCAGCGTCGGTTCCTGCGAGACCGTCAATCTCAGCAAGTGGTCGCGTTTCCTCGGACTCCCTGTCGCAGCATGGGGTCTGCTCTTCTACCTCGATGTATTCGCGATCGCCGTCGTGGGCACGATGCCGAAGTTCGAGTACGCTCGAGTTATTTCGCTGGTGATTGTGCTCGAGGCAACGGTAGGGGTGCTGTTCTCCGCATGGCTCACCTACCTGGAGCTTGCGGTGATTCAGGCGATCTGCATCTGGTGCGTGACGTCGGCAGTCGTAGTCACCTTGATACTCGTCGTCAGTGTTGCGGATCTCCGGGAGATCACGGCCCTGACGACTCCCGACGATTCAGACTAGCACCTTGTTAAAACCGGGCTCTACGCGCGCCTGATATCCCCCGCACGCGACGCCTCGTCCAGCCTGAGACGCGGCTTCTCGGCAGCAGCATCCTCACCTTCACGCTGCATTCGGCGCCGAAACGGAACCAGGTCTCTGCCGAGGTGCACCAGCGCTCGCGTAGCGACGGTCGTTGCCAGAGGCTCCGGAATTCCCATGACGCGGATGTAGGTGTCGATCGCTCGGTCGAACGACAGATCCTCAGCCAGGGTGTCGACGAACATCAGCGCATTGTCGACGTGGCCACGAATGATCGTCTCTTCGGCCCTCGCCTGGGAAAGGCGCAGTCTGCGCTCTGCGTTGGGATTGAGCTTGCGACCGAAGATCGATTCGGGAAACAGATTGCGAAGATGCATTTGGCCGTCCGTGAGTTCTGTGAGCTTGATGTTAGGCACGGAGCGTACCAAGGGATAGCCCTTGCAATCGCACAATCCTCAACACCCGGATGCACAAGAGCCCGAGGGATACCCTCGGGCTCTTGGATTCTCTGAGCGAGCGCTGTTACGGCGCTACCACGATCACCTGGTTCTGGGTTTCGGTACCCTTGGTGATGGTGAGCCCATCGGGCAGAAGCGCGGGTTTGAAGCCGCTCTCTGCCGGAGGGGTTGCTCTGAGCACGTACGTTCCCGGCAGCAGGAAAGCGATGCGGAAGTTTCCGTCGGCATCGGTGCTGGTCGTACGAATGACGTGAGCCGGATCCGCATCGGTAAGAAGCGACCCAGCCGTAAGAACCTCTACCGTCGCCCCCGGCACAGCAGGCCCGGTTGCACTGTTCGCGTGCACGGAGCCCGTGACACTGCCTGTAATGTCCTGCGCGACGGCACGGATCACTGGCTTGAAGTTGAATCCGTTAGCGGGGTTATTTCCGCGCATCACGAAGCTGCGGCCAACATCGAAGTCCAGCGTCATCACCGAGCCGTTTTCAGTTAGCTGGATTGGTTGGTCGAGGTTGACCTTGATTCCGGAATGAGCCGCGCTCGGGAAAAAGATCGGCGGGGAGGATCCGTCCTTGAGAGTGATAGAAGACTTGCTCGGATCAATGATCAAGCGGAATCCATTGTAGGTTCCGGTCGCGAGCGTCGTAGCGCCGAGGTTGGTAGTCTGCCCGCCCCCGAGCTGCAGCAGATCGATGGACGTGTTCGGTGTCGCGACCGTTGTCCACCCGTCGGTGTCTGACTCGTCGGCAGCTTCGGCGTCCGTGGGCTCCGAGGCTCTGGCGTCCACTCTCACCACATAGACATTCACGCTGGCAACATCAGAGAACGGGAACGGCGCGTCGGTGAGACGCACTGTGAGCAGTCCGCTGCCCGTTCCGGAGGAATCGCTGCACGCGGCGACGCCGACCGCGCCGAGCGCGAGTGCCGCAAAAAGTCGAAGAGTTCTGTACATCTTTTGTCTCCAGATGACATCATTTTGGTCAGGGCGTGGAACGATGCTTTGTCCAGCCACACATTTTTCTGACTCGCCTACGCACACATTTGGTCACAACGCACCTATCGAAAAAAAAAGAGGAAGAGCGCCAGGCTCTTCCTCTTTTTTTCGCGTTTGCGATCCTACTTGTGCGGCGGCGGCTTGTGTGCGTGACCCGCGTTCGAGCGGGATCCGCCATTTCCCGGGACGCCGGCCGGCGGTCCTGCCGAGGCCGGTCTTCCCGTCGAAGTCGGTCCACGCCCGTTCGCTGATCCCACTCCGACAGGCTTGTGCGCCTGGCCCGATGCTGCCTCGGCCGGCAACGCGCCTGGCATGCTCTCGAGATCCGCATCGGAATCCTTTGCCGCGAGTCCGGCAAGCACACGATTCAGCGCCTCTGCGGAAGACAGGCCGTGATCTCTGAGACTTCCAATCACGAACAATGGAACCGCAAGCGACCGATCGTGCGGCGCGCTCCGCGCCAGCGAGCTCACAGCAGCGCCGTCCACACCTTTTCTGATGGCCTCAGCTCCAGCTTCGATCTCGTCGCCTGCTGGTTTGCTGCCGCGTCCGGCGGCGATTGCATCGCGTGCGATCTCCATGCGATCGGCCTGCTCGTTCACTGAGCGCTCAATGTTGCGCGGGTCGACACCGCGTGCTGCGAACTTGAGCGCGCGATTTTCCAGTGCCGCGGCGGGAAGCTGATGCGCTCGGGCGGCGGCAATTCTGTCGAGGACGCGCTGGGCAACGTCCGCCGGCAATACCTGCTTCAACCGTGCGGACGGATCGTTGGCCGGCGTCTGCGCGCCAGCAACTCGCGCAATCAGCAAAGCGGCGGCGATAACCAATGAAGACTTACGCATTAGGATCATCCTGCATCTCCTCTCGGGAGTCTTTCGTCATTTCATTCAAGGGAGCCGTACGTCCATACCGGTTCTCCATACCCATATAGACTACGGGAACGCGCGGACAAGTCACACTTATAACGGTCACTCTATTACGAGCAGGCCTATAACGCCGCCGAATTCGTCCTTCATGGATAGCATTCCCGGCGGCACCATCCAGGGTCCGCCATCGACGCGCAGATTCATCTGATAGTTTCCAGCTGCGGCAGGAACCGCTCCGGTCCACCAGCCATCCGGCGACCGCTGGAGATCGACGGGCTCCCACTGCGTGAAATCTCCGCTCATTTCGACGCGTGTCGCCTGGGGCGCGCGGAAACGCAAAACGTTGCGGCCCTCTGCGTCTTTAATGACCCGAAAGACATCGGCATCGGTCGAGTGGGTGCTCGATCCGGCCACCGATGGAGTTTTGACGTCGTAGTTCTGCAGCATTGCTGAAGTCCGCCGGGCTGTTGCGAGTCGAACACCGAGCGAGACAAAGCGACCACCGGGGAAACCCTGGGTTGGGTCGACAGGATATGAGCCGGCGGCCGCAACCACACCCCAGACTGGTGTGAGCCATTGAGTCGCGCTGAAACTGGCCCAGGCTCTCGCGCCGGCGAGGTCGGCGGGGAGGCGGGATCCCCAGCGATATCCCGCTGTCGCCGAAAGATCCAATCGGTCGCCCGCTCCCTCAAATGAAAGCTGTCCGTCCGCGTAGCGCGTCGTGTCGTTCACCGCGACCGGGCTGAACGTCAGCAGTGCGCTTCCCGGTCCATAGCGCGTCCACGCGCCCACCTCCCCTACGAGAATGCGCCGCCAGCCACCTACGTTCCAGGTGGTTCCGATTCCTCCGCCGCTGAACAAACCCGAGCGGTCACCCGAGAAATGAACGCGTGCGTTGGCAATTGCTTCGCCCGTCCGGGTGCCGTCGTGGTGGTAGCTGCCACCACCAAACCCCGACAGTTCCAGAAAAAACCGACCGGCTCGTCCGGGGAAAAACGAGCTGGAGAGAGTGCCCTGTGAGCTCCAGCCGCCGCTGCTGAATTGTGAGAAAGTTCCCATCGCCTCCGCGTTCGCGCCCGCGGATTCGAACCGGAAGTCGGGGGTGATCGCCGCCGCGGTGGCATTCACACTGTCCGCATAGCGAAGTGCCAGGCCGCCGAAATCGATGCTGGCCTGGGGGTTCTGTGCAGCTGCTGGAGAAGTGTTGAGAAAAAGCGCCGCGGCAGCCGAATAGAGCAGCGCTCGGCCGCGCTCAGCTCGAACTTTGGGAGCTCGCCCCGACGTGGATGACGGAGCTCTCGGTACCGAAGTCGTCGGAGCTCTTCGTTGCAAGCGGATCCGCGATCCATCGCGTTCCGTTGACGATGAAGGCGTACTCGTGACGGCCCGGATGCAGTGGGACCGAGACACTCCACACACCAGGTGCTCCCGAAGGCTTGAGATTGGTAGCTCCCCTCGTCCACTCGTTGAAATCCCCAACCAGCTGTACGCTGCGGGCATTCGGATCGGCGAACACGAATCGTACGACGTTGACCGTGTCTGTGCGAGTACGAACGACCGCTTGAGCCGCAACAGGAACCGAGCTGCGCGACCAGAGATGCGATCCAATCGCAAGGGTCGACAGCGCGACGAACGTCGAAATTCCGGCAGCCAGCGCCAGGCCGGCGAGAGGAGACACGCGAAGCACTCGCTCGGTACGCCACCACGAAGATCCGGGCTCAACCTGGTGCGGCAATCCCGCCTCCTGTCGCACCCTCGCCATCAGTCTCGCGTCGAACGATGGATCGAGACGCTCCGGCTCGCGAAGATCAGCGGCTATGCGCTCGCAGAATGCAGCGGTCTCCTCGGAAATTTCGTTTCGGAAGTCAGTCATTGTACACACCCTCAAGCATGTCTCGAAGCCCGTCGCAGGCCCGTTTCACTCGCATCTTCAGCGCCGAAATGCCAACCCGGGTAACCTCGGCCATTTCCTCGTAGCTCATCTCCTCGACGTACTTGAGAAGAAAAGCTTCCCGCTGCTCGACCGGCAGAGCGGCGAGCGCGCGGTCTAACCGCTCGCTCATCGTCCCGCTGGAATCTTCTTCGGGCTCTGCCGCTGCCCGCTCAATCACGTCATGGTCCGGTACGAACCGCAGCTCGCGTCTTCGCTGTCGCGACGCGAATGTTCTGCACTCGTTGACCACTATCTGGTACAGCCAGCCTCCAAACCGATCCGGATCTCGGCAGCTCGCGAGGTTGCGATAAGCCCTCATGAATGCCGACTGTAACACGTCATCCGCATCAGCGCTCGAGCCCAACATGCGCACGGCGAATCTGGTGCAGGTGTCGCGGTATCGCTGGAAAAGCACACCGAAAGATTCGACGTCGCCACCCAGAATCTGAGCCACGAGCTGGGCGTCGGACTGCTCGCTCATAGTGGAAAGACTGCGTGATGCGTGCGGCACGTCACAATGGCGGGTTTCAGGGAGCGGTCAGAGTCAGGACAACCGACAGGCTGTAGTTGCCGGGCGTGTCGACCGTCCAGCTGTAGAGTGTTTGAAAGTAAAGGGTGGTGGCGCTGCTCGCGGTGGCCGATCCACTCACCAGGGTGGCGTCCGCCGTAGCGAGCGGGTTGAAAGGTCCACCAGCGCTTGTCGCCCACTTCAGGTCGGCCGCTGGTTTGTCCGTCCGAGCCGGAGCGCCAGGCGAAGTATTTGTTGCCGTCCAGAACGCGGCTGATGCACGCACCTGCAGCATCCATGGAGCGTTGGCGCTCACCGTAAGAGTCGGTCCCGTGGTGGAATTGAACCCCGCGTCAAAATCGCCTGCGGTCGGGGCAGTGAGCGCCGTCGATCCCGCATTTACCTGTAGCCGTACGACGCGGACTGCGCCGAGCGTGACACTTCCCGGTTGACTGCAGGATGCGGGGGCGGTGGTGAGCTGGCATTGAGCGCCGGCGACCCCAGGCAGGGAGAGCGAGGCGAGCATGAGGAACGAGGCGCACCCACACAGATTGGTTATCCTCATTGGTTCTCGCGCTCCGCCCTGAAGGTGCCGGAAGAGACTGTTCCGTCGGGAGTGGCCCCGATCCAGGTTCCGGTAATCGTGTCGGCGACGATCTGACCAACATGTCTCCGCACTGTCTCGAGGTCTGCGTCGAAGTCGATGACGTCAGTTGCCGTTTGCGATCCGCTGACCAGGCCGCCCAACACCACGTTTTGCCCAGTTTGCTCGTTCGTGGCCACTACATCCAGGCGACCCTGAAAGCTCGAACCGGACTCGCGCGACACACTGAGCGTTCCACTGAGGGTTTCGCGTACCGGTTGAGTTTGAACTGCAGTGTAGGCCCACGCGCCGTTCATTTGAATCCGGGATGGCTGCGGCGAGGTTGAGCTCAGGCAGCTGGTAGCTAAAGACAACGCCGCGATCCAGGCGAACTTCGGGCTCAAACGAGCGTCAGGACTCATCATGATTTTGATGCCGGCGGGGTCTCGGCCGTCTTCCCGTTCGACGGTGTTGTCCCATTCGTCGGTCCCAATGGTGTCGGAGCTTTCCAAATGCGGATTGGTCTCGGGTCGAGCGTGATGGTGACGGATTTGGAGTCTTTGCCGTTAACGACAAGAGTGGGGATCGGCCCTCTCGGAATCAGCGGCTCACTGAGCTCCGAGAGATCGAATACAAGTAAGTAGGTGCCGACCGGGAGAGACTCGAAGGTCGCTGTCGTCGGTCCGGTCATTTTCGCGATCCACTCTCGGCCACTGCTGTCGCGCGCAATGACGTGGGCCGCCGCAAGATCCACCTGCACCGAGGTGATTCCGGATCGGGGCGCGACGACCAACTCGACTTGAGCTGCGGTGGTGAGCGAAACCCCAAGGTCGGACCGTTCGCTACCAGTCGCTGTCCAGCCATCCGGCAACGAGGCTTCATCGATAACTATTGGTTTCGAGACATCGCCCGAAACACGATATCTGCCGTTGGCATCCGCGACTGCGGTCTCAGCCCCGCGACGAACAACGACGCCCGGTACTCCGGGCTCGCCGGCATCCCGACGCTGGTTTCCGTTGCGATCTTCGAAGACGTATCCAGAGGTTCCAGGTCTGCGCAACATCGGCACAGTGAGCGAATGCTCGATGCGAATGCCAGCGATCCACGGCACTTTGCCACTCGTTGAATGGAAGATCGAGTTGCGTTCCGCATCGAGCTTGAAGGAAAGACCGTTTACGATCGGCACTGCAAGCCCGGCCCGCACGATTCCGGAGCTTTGATCCCCAAAACCACTCACGTGTTGCAGCTCGCCCTCGGCGCGTACGCCGCCGAGCCATGGGAGGACCAGCTGTTCGGCTCGAACGCCTACCATCGTCTGCTGATTCACGAATCCCGCGCGGTCGCGAGTTTGCTCGATGCGACTTTGCAACTCGAGCGCGCCGCCGGTTCCGACCCAGCCAGCATTCGTCGTCCAGTAGTTCCGAGGCGTTCGATCCGTGACGACTGCCTGAGCGACTGGTGACACAGTGCGGGTGACATTTCCGAGATACGCGGTCGTGTTGACGTAGTACTGGTGCAGATAAGTGCTCAATCCGAAGCCTAGCTGCTGCTCCTGATTGCCGAACCCGCCACCTGTATTTGTGGGCGTCGGCCGCGACGTAGCGTCGAAGGTATAGGTGCGCGCCTCGACTGACACCGTCGTCGACCCGAAGACGGCGTACTGCGGACGCAGCGAAAGCCCTCGCGCATTGAGACCGCTGAACACCGATGTCGCGTCGGTAGTTCTCCAGCCGGACGCAGTTACAGCCGCGCGGGATGTGAGTTGTTCCGACAGGTTAACCACCACTTCGTTTGCGGCGCGCGCGAACGCATCGCTTCCTCCGGGCGCGTGAGTCACGCGAAGTTCTTCGTTACGATCGGACCCGATTCGCACGAGCCCCGTCGACCACCCGAGACCACTCCCGTCCTGGAAGCGTCGTTCGGCGACTTCTGCCCTGAAGGTGGTGCCGAGGAATGCCGGGATAGATGCGCCAATGCCGAAGGCATCGAGCTTACGTGGCGACAATCCCGCGTCACCCAGATGGGTGAGCGAGCTGCTCAGGCGAACCTCTCCCACCTGCCGCTCGCCGCGCAGCCCAACCATCGGCTGACGGTCTGTGACTCCGGGCTGTGCGATCGCGAGCGCGCCCAACCCGATGAATGACCAGCCGGGGTGTTGGAGCTTGATCAAGGCGCCCTGCCCGTAAGGATACAGGCCTGTGAGATCGGAGAATGAAGTTCCCGTATTCCCGAAATTCAGCTGCGAAGTTGGGGATGTGAGGGCGAGGGATGCGGCGGACTGGTACGCCCCCAGATGAGAGAATGCGTTACTCGAAGCGCCGCCGAGCGCGGATGAACGCGACATGCGCGCATCGACCCGCACTGAGTCGAACAGCGCACCGGTCGCGCTCAGGGTCAAGAGACTATTCGGCCGGCCGTTTTCGTCATTTACACGCGCGAGCCCGGTAGTCAGCAGCGGACCGGCCTGCTGCCCAATCGAGCTCGAGTTGAATACTTCGACCGTCATCACCGCGTCGTCCATTTTTTCGCCGTCTGCGGCTAGAACAATGTGGACGAACGATGAGCCGGTGTTCGCAAGTGACGGAACCGCCAGGCGCAATCGCTTTTTGATGGTCTCACCAGGCTGCAATACGATCGGTGAGGAATGCATCTCTCGCAGCGACCAGCCGTTCGGCAGCTCGAGGTCGGTGGTCAATTTCTCGGGCGCATTCCCGGAGTTCGTGATTTCGAATGGCAGGATCACGTCGCTTCCGGCCTGCGCGTTCATCGGCGTACGGTTGGTGCGAAGCGAGAGCTGCCGAACCAGGCTGACATCGATCTCGACCGGGACGATCATGACCGCTGCGGCGGGTGCCGAAAAGCGCACCTCGGCGGCGATCAGGCGGCCGGCCATCGCGTTTGCCGGGATGCCAATGGTTACGCCGACTTTGGTGCGCACCGAGGGCGCCAGAGTGCGGGTGCGCGCGCCAAGAATTACGAAATCGCCACGCGGAATGATTTCCATCTCGATGTTCGTCGCACCGGCAAGGGCTTCCGGGACGGGGATCGAAACGACCTGATAGCTCCGTGGCGCGCCGGAGCCGTGCACTGTCGGCACGACGATCACTCGCGAGGCAACGGAGTCCCGGCTCACGGGAGCCCACACTGCGAGAGAGGTTGCCGACACATTGGTTGGCTGGCTTCGGTCGAGCCCACTCTGACCTCGGGCCGACGCCGACGCTCCGGTGATCGCGGCCACCACCATCAAGAGTTGTGAGCGCATGCTCACGGGACCGTCTGGGAGAGCGTGATTACGTAGTTGCCGTTGTATGTGCCCGGAGCGTCTGTCGCCCAGCTGAGAACCATGCGGAAGAAGATCGTGTTGCTCCACGGGTCGTTGAGCGAGTTTCGGACGAGGGTTCGCTGCTCGATTTGCGCATCGGTAAGCGAGATGCTGTTCCACGTCGCCAGATCGGCTCGCCGCCACTGCAGATCCCCGATTAGCTTGCCGCCACCGAGGTTCGCGGAGGTGGAGCGCACAGACACAGTTGTCGTGCGCGATGAGCCGGTCTGGGCGGCGATCGTAAACGTCACACCGGCGGCGGCGTCCACATAGCCGTTGATGTAATCCGCGACGGTGGGCGTTGGGAACGTGATGCTGCCGCCAGTGACCGTAAGATTTGTTTTCTGAGCCGCGAGCGGAGATGCGAACAGACCCAGCGCCAATACCACCGCGATGGTGCTGCCGCCCGAGAGGTCCCGCCAGCGCAGAGACATTCTTGTCTATTTCGCCTGGTAATCGATCTGGCCGGCAACTAGCTCGGCGCCCCCGAAATCGATGAGCGCGAGCACTACGTAATCACCAGGTGCAAGCCCGCTTGGCACATCGAGGCTCAGCTTTCTAGTCGCGCCCGGCAAAGTGGCGAACTCAGGCACCGGCACTTCCATCGCCAGGGAGTTATCGAGGCGCCGAAACTCGAGCCGACCCTTTGCGAGAAGGTTCATGGCTCCGGTGTTGTGAAACGAGATAGCAATCTGTCGCTTCGTCGCGGCCGGGGCGTTGGCGGCGACGTTGGTGGTCTGTGGGACTTCCTCCACAGCCATATTCTCGACAGCGCCATCACGGGTGAGATTCGGCGGCGCGACGTACACCTTCACACCCGTCCGAAAGATGTACTGCAGCGAATTTCCGCTGGTGGTAGAACGCCGCGGGATCTCCTCGACGAAGAAAATATCCCAGCACTCCCTGGTCAGGGTTGACGCGTTCTCGGTTGCAAGGCGAATCGTTCGCGAGGTATGCGGCTCGACTCGGATCGAGAGCGGTGACGCGGTAAGCAGGGCGCCACACGAGTTTCCGCTCGTGCCACTTGGCAGGAATCGATTGTCGCCGTTTTCGACGCGGTCCCAGTCCTGGCGCGTAATCGTCGCCTGAACGGGTTCATCGGTCGTGTTCGATACCGTGAAGGCGCCAGCCACGCGAGTCTGGCTCGCGGTGATCAGCGTCACTTCGAGCGGGTCGACGAGCAGCTGCGCCGAAGCGGACTGCGAGACTGCGATCCCAGTAGCGCAGAGGGCGAGTACGGTAATGTTCCGCACTCGCCCTCTGCGCCCTGCGCCCGCCCTTTCGGGCGAGCGAGAGCGAGAATGCTTCATGAATTACGGTGCCGTGAGGGTGAAAACGATCGGCAAGCTGTAGGTACCGGGAGCGTTGCTTGCGTCCGAGAAGTCGTTGACCCAGCTGGTCTTGAAGAACGCCTGGGCGCTCGTTCCGTTGCTCGAGCTCGCGCTCGAGAGGAAGGTCGCGTCGGTGTTCGAGATCGCGACATAGGTGCCACCCGCGGAAGTGGCCCAGGAGAGATCCGAGATTGGCTTAACACCGGCGTTGCTGCCGACGTACGTCCAGCTCGTCGCGTTCTGGGACTTGATCTTGAGCGTCCAGCTTCTGTTCGCCTTGATCGTGAAGCTCGGGCCGGCATCAGCCAGGACGTTGCCGGCGGCGACGTCGGCCGCGGTCGGGCTGGTGAGCGCTGTGCTCGCGGAGCTCATGTCGAGCTTGACGAGTGCGCCAACGGTGACCGATGCGGTGTTGACGGTGTTACAAGTGCCGGCATTGCCGCTGCACTGTGCGCTGGCCTGGCTCGCGCCGATGGCTGTTCCAAGCACCATCACGGCCAACAGGGAACGGGTCGCTTTCATTGTGGAATCTCCGAATATTTTGATGGCGCCGGTGACAGGATCAGGAGACAAAAGACCGGACGTTTTTGGCGATTGGGTGCTGCATCTATAAGACGAAAACGCACCTTCTCTGCAACCGGGTTTTCCCCTAGTTTTGCGAAAAAAGTGCTTTTTTTTTGACATTTGGGCCATCCGCGAAATGCCGCGGTGTTTGTTCGGTATTTGGGCTTAACCTTTTGACAGGGAAGGCGATAAAGCTAGGAGCCCTGCCGGCCTGGGCTGATAGAAATCAGCCCTCCTTCTCTTCGTACTGATCCTTGAGGCTGGCGACGACATTCGGATCGGCGAGCGTTGTCGTGTCACCGAGCGCGCGGCCTTCTGCGATGTCTCGGAGGAGTCGCCGCATGATCTTTCCGGAGCGTGTTTTCGGCAGATCTGCTGAGAAGAGAATGTCGTCCGGCCGCGCGAGCGCGCCGATTTTTTGTGCGACGAATTCTCGTAGCTCATCGCGCAACGCCGGACTCTGTTTGCTCTTGTCGCGAAGCGTGACGAACGCTGCGATCGCCTGGCCTTTGAGCTCGTGCGCCTTGCCGACCACTGCGGCTTCGGCGACTGCTGGATGCTCGACGAGCGCGGATTCGACTTCCATCGTGCCAATGCGGTGACCCGCAACGTTCAACACATCATCGACTCGGCCAAGGATCCAGTAATAGCCGTCTTCGTCACGCTTGGCACCGTCACCAGGGAAATAAAGGTCGGGCCTGCCGGGCCATTTGGAGAAATAGGTCTGCACGTATCGCGCGTCGTCGCCCCAGATCGTGCGGAGCATTGACGGCCACGGTTTGGTGAGTGCCAGCAATCCGCCCCCGACATCGATGCGCTCAGCAGTGGAATCGAGGAGATCCGCGGTATAACCCGGGAGCGTCTGCGTCGCGCTTCCCGGTTTTGTCGCCGTTATTCCAGGCAGCGGAGAGATTACGATTGCTCCGGTTTCCGTCTGCCACCAGGTGTCGACAACGGGGCAGCGATCGCCGCCAATGTGCTCGCGGTACCACATCCACGCTTCCGGATTGATCGGCTCGCCGACGGAGCCAAGCAGTCGCAGCTTCGACAAGTCATGCTTGGCGGGATGTTCGTCACCCCACTTCATGAACGCGCGAATTGCTGTTGGCGCCGTGTACAGAATCGTGACGCCGCGCCGCTCGCAGAGGTCCCAAAAACGGTCGCGTTCGGGCCAGTCCGGAGCTCCCTCGTACATCAGGCACGTCGCTCCATTCGCGAGCGGTCCATACACCACGTAGGAGTGGCCAGTCACCCAGCCGATGTCGGCGGTGCACCAGAAAACGTCATCGTCTTTCAGATCGAAAACCATCTTCGTCGTCGATGTAACGCCCGTGAGGTAGCCGCCGGTCGTGTGCACGATTCCCTTGGGCTTCCCGGTCGTTCCCGATGTGTAGAGGATGTACAGCACGTCTTCGGCGTCCATCGCTTCGGGCTTGTTGTCGTCTGACGCATCTTTCATGAGGTCGTGCCACCAGACGTCCCTGCCTGCCTTCATCGGAACGTCTGGTACGGCGGCCTTCTGGTTGATCGATTCGTTGTCCGATCCGGACCGGGCACGCTGAACGACGATGACTTTCTCGATCGAATCAGTTCCCACGAGCGCGTTATCCGAGTTCTTCTTGAGCGCTATGACGCCGCCGCGACGGAAGCCTCCGTCGGCCGTGACAAGGATTTTTGCCTTTGCGTCGTTGATGCGGTCGCGGAGCGACTCAGGGGAGAACCCGCCAAATACGACTGAGTGAATCGCACCGATTCGTGCGCAGGCGAGCATTGAGATTGCGGCCTCGGGAATCAGTGGCAGATAAATCGCCACCCGGTCGCCCTTTTTCACGCCAAGATTCTTGAGAACGTTCGCGAACCGGCACACCTCGCGATGCAGCTCGGCGTATGTAAGCGTTCTCTCGTCGCCGGGTTCTCCTTCCCAGATGAGCGCCGGCTTGTTTCTGCGCGCTCCACTCAAGTGCCGGTCGATACAATTCGCCGCTACGTTGAGCTTGCCACCGATGAACCATTTTGCATGTGGGGGTTTCCACTCGAGCACTTTGGTCCATGGCTTTATCCATTCGAGCTCTCGCGCCTGATCAGCCCAGAACTTTTCCGGATCGCGCGCAGCTTTCTCGTAGATCTCCGGGCTGGACACGTTTGCCTGTCGTGCAAACCCCGGGGGCGGCTCGAACTTCCGATTTTCCTGGAGGAGAACGTCGATGTCATTCATTGGTGCGGGCTCGATGGACGTGCGGAAACGAAGTGATTTTCAAGGATACTGTGTTTTGCGCGCGTCTCGCCAGAGTGGCAAGTTCTAGGCGAATGTCCTCAGCTACTTCCGTGAGTCCGCCATCTGTCGTCGACGTCCAGGAGCTCACCCGGTCTTTCGGGAGCCGGCGCGCGCTCGCCGGCGTTTCCTTTAATCTCCGCGCCGGCGAATGTCTGGCAGTGTTCGGGCCCAACGGTGCAGGAAAAACGACGCTCCTCAGAGTGCTCGCTGGTCTTCTCAGCCCGACCTCGGGCACTGCGACAGTTTCTGGTATAAAGCTTCCCGGCGGCGCGGATGTGCGCGGCAAGGTTGGGTTGATCTCACATCATACCATGCTCTACGAGGCGCTTTCCCCGCGCGAGAACGTGTCGTTCGCGGCCCGTCTATACCGCTCGCCCGATATCCGGCAGCGGGTTGATGATTCTCTTCGACGCATGTCGATGCTCGAGCGCGCTGACGCTCCGGTCCGATCGTTGAGCAGAGGGATGCAGCAGCGGGTGTCTATTGCCCGCGCGATGGTGCATGGCCCACAGCTCGTTCTCGCCGATGAACCCTATAGCGGCCTCGACGAAAGTGGCGCGCGCGCACTGACGGAGCTGTTGCAGGATCTGCGGTCTTCCGGCACGGCGATAATCATCGTCACCCACAATCTCCCGGAAGGTCTTGCACTTGCCTCGAGCGTCGCGGTGATGGCGCGCGGGCGATTCGCGCGCTACGACGCAAGCTCGAACGTCGATGCAACGTCCTACTCGCGACTTTATCGCGAGGCGATCTCGACGGGTGGCTGACATTCTCTCCGACGCCTGGCTCATTGCGCGCAAGGATCTCACCATTGAGTTCCGCACACGAAGCGCGTTTCTATCGGCCGTGGTATTCGCGCTGCTCGGCCTCGTCATCTTCTATTACTCCTGGGATCCAACGGCCATCGCCGTCGCCGACCTCGCGCCGGGTGTTCTATGGGTGATCTTCACCTTCTCCGGCCTGCTCGGTTTGCATCGTTCATTTGGTGTCGAAGCCGCAGATCACGCGATCGACGGCTTGCTCGCGTCCCCCGTATCGAGGCAATCCATCTTCCTCGGCAAGGCAATCGCCAATCTGGTTTTCGTCGCGGCGGTGCAGATGATCGCGATCCCCGCCCTTGTCGTCTTCTACAACCTCCCGCTCGGCAATATCGCGGCGCCGCTCATTGCCATCGCGCTGCTCGCCGCGATTGGCCTTGTCGCTGTCGGAACACTATTCAGCGCGATGGCCGTCAACACTCGACTCGCGGAACTATTGCTGCCCATGCTGGCGCTGCCGTTCTTCGTTCCAATCGTTATTGGCGCGACGCAGGCAACGGCGAAGTTGTTGAGCGGTAGACCGGTGACCGAGGCGGGCGCCTGGATAAAGCTCCTGCTCGCATTTGACCTGGTGTTCGTGGCCGCATGCACGATCGCGTACCCGTTCACGATCGAGGATTAGGGTCTGGCATCCAGCTAGCTTCTGAGGTAAAAACTGCAACGGAACGGGTGCGGGCTGTGAGTAGCACAGATCATAGTTATCAGTTCACCACGCCAGGATTTTCGATCGCGCGCTACGCACAAGTGACATATGCAGAGGCAAAGTAGATCCGGGCGTACTGAACTGACGAACTGACATCTATACCTCGGAGGGCCCGCACCCGTTCTGGTGCAGTTGGATACCACTTATCGCCCGGATGTAGTCGTCCACCGCGCGTGCAGCGCGCTGCCGCCCCGGCTCGCTTAAATTGAGTCATGGTTCCGTACCACAGCGCGCTTCGTCGGTGAAGATCTCCTGGCTCCCGTCCATCGCGGGTCTTGCCGTCGCCGGCACCGTGATTCGTGCCGCGTACTTCACTCCTCTCGAAGCAAAGCAGGGAGCGGCGCAAAAGATTTTCTACATCCACGTTCCTGCGGCGTGGGTCGCTTTTCTCGCCTTCGGCCTCGTAGCAATCGCGAGCGCCGTCTATTTGTGGCTCCGCGACCAGCGCCTCGATCAATTCGCTGAGAGCTCGGCGGAAGTGGGAGTGGTATTTACGACTGTTGTCCTGATAACGGGCCCGCTCTGGGCGAAGCCGATTTGGGGAACCTACTGGGCGTGGTGGGATGTGCGTCTGGTGTCGACACTGTTTCTGTGGTTCATCTACGTTTCGTACATAGTTCTGCGCGGGGCGATCGAGTCGCCGGAGATGCGCGCACGCTATTCGGCGGTGCTCGGAATCCTTGGAGCCCTGTTGATTCCCTTCATTCACTTGAGTGTCTATCTCTTTGCCACTATGCATCCGCGCCCGATCGTCGGCAAACCGAGCGCGCCGTCGCTTCCGAACGAGATGCTGCTTACGCTGTTCATCTCGCTCATCTCGTTCACGCTTCTTTATCTGGCCTTTGTGAGATCGCGCTATCGATACGCCGTCGAACGCGATGCACTGCTCCGCACAGTAGACGATGCCTGAAACTTCCTCCGCGTATCACCTCGCGTATACTATCGCGCTGTGCATTTATGCCGCATATGCCGCGAGTCTGTACCTTCGGCGCAAAGGGTTGAGGAAGTGATCGAAGCAACTCCCGCTGCCGTCTCAGATCCGGTCAACGCTCGCATTCTCGCGGTATCCGAAGATCGTATTGCCGGGTTTGTCGAAGAGCCATTCGCAGCGATCGCCGAAGCGGCTGGTCTGACCGAGGAGATCGTAATAGAGCGCCTGCGCGCAATGCTCGAGGCCGGTGTGGTGCGGCGGATACGACAAACCTTGATGGCCACCAACCTCGCACCAGGAGCGCTTGTCGCCTGGCGAGTGCCCGCGGAAAAGCTCGACTCCGCCTTCAACTACATGACCAGAGATGATCCATTCTCGGGGCATGTCGTCATCCGATCGACGGACGTCGAGACTCAGGGTTCCGTGTATCGCTTGTGGACCACGCTCAAAGTTCCTCAGGGATTCTCCATGACCCGGCACTGCGATTTCCTCGCCCGCCAGGTCGGGGCAACGGCGTATCGCATCATGCCGGCGAAAAACCTTTTTGCCCTCGGCGTCGGTCACGTGCGCAGGCGGGGAATGGAACCCGGCTCACGGAGCGAGGAGCCTGGTCGCGTGCTCGAGACTAACATCGTCGAACTCACTCCACTCGAGTGGCGGGTTCTCACGGTACTCAAGCGCGAGTTTACGATCGACGAGATCGCACCCGATCCCTGGCGAAAGCGTGCTGTCGAAGCCGGTCTCACCCGCGGCGAATTCATGGACGTCGCGCGCGCGCTAAGCCAGCGCGAAGTGATCGGACGCTTCTCCACTTTTCTCGAGCACGTCAAGCCATCGGCAACCGGCGAGCGGGTGACACGGTACAACGCGCTGTTTCATTGGCGGGTTCCGCCAGGCCGGGAGATCGAGGCGGGAAAGGAAGTCGGGCGCCATCACATCCTCACCCACGCGTACTGGCGCGAGGGCGGACCAGAATTCGCCAACGTGAACATCATGGCCGTCGCCCATGGCACGGACAAAGACGTGGTGCTCGCGCACAAGGCAGCGATCGACGCGCACCTCGCCGAAGCCGGCATTCCTGTCCTCTACACGAACGTCTTTTGGGGCGGCCGAAGCGAGATCAAGCCGTCCGAGATCTCGCCCGTCGAGTACGCGCTCTGGGCTGAGCGTGTCGGTCTGAGCGGCGAGTCGACACGGCCCGCGATGGAATCGGCGGCGCGCGGTGCTGCCATCCAAGCGCGAGCGGGAACTTCGCTTGATTGAAGGGAAGGTCTTCCTGGTTGGTGCCGGCCCGGGCGATCCTGGGCTGATTACAGTAAGAGGAAATCACCTCATCGAATCGGCCGACGCGGTCGTGTACGACGCCCTCGCGAACACGGCACTGCTGCCTGTCGGCGCGCGTGAGACGGGGAGACCGGAACTCTACTACGTAGGCAAGCGCGGCGGCGCGGCTGGATCGGTGTCGCAAAGCGAAATCAACGAGCTCCTGGTGAGGCTCGCGCGCGAAGGTAAGCGCGTCGTCCGTCTCAAGGGTGGCGACCCGTTCGTGTTCGGGCGCGGCAGCGAAGAGATTCAGGCGCTGAATGACGCGTCGGTGCCGTTCGAGGTCGTACCGGGGATAACGGCCGGAATCGCCGCGGCTGCATATGCGGGCATTCCCGTGACCCATCGCGGATTGTCGACCTCGGTGACATTCGTGACCGGACATGAAGATCCCGGCAAGCCCACGACGCAGACAAACTGGGCGGCTCTCGCAAAAGCTGGGGGAACGATCGTGCTCTACATGGGAGTGAAGACGCTTCCGGCAATTGCGAACGCTTTGATTGCTGGCGGAATGCCTGGAGAAATTCCGGCGGCAGCGATCCAGTGGGGCACGCTCCCGAAACAGCGCACAGTGGTCGCGACCCTGGAGACTCTCGCTGCAAAAGCCGCCGAGCAGAACGTGACAGCACCCGTGATCACGGTCATCGGGTGGTCAGTCGTCTTGCGCGACGAGCTCGCCTGGTTCGAGCGACGGCCGCTCTTTGGGAAAAGGATCGTGGTCACCCGCGCCACTCAACAGGCTCCCGCGCTCAGTGAGAAGCTTCGCGATCTCGGCGCCGACGTTCTGGAGATGCCCGCGACCCAAATCGCCCGGCTCGATCTGGCGCCGTTGCGGGCCGCAGTCAACACATTGGGAGCGTTTGACTGGCTCATCTTCACCAGCCAGAATGCCGTAGCGATTTTTTGGGAACAACTGCTCGGCGCCGGCCGCGACGCCCGAAATCTCGCCGGGACGAAGCTGGCGGCGGTTGGGCCTGCCACGGCCGGAGCGCTTCTCGAGCACGGCATCACCGTCGATCTGATCCCCAAACGATTCGTTGCTGAAGGATTGCTGGAGATAATGCGCGACCGCGACGACGTGTCGGGCGCGAGAGTGTTGTACGTCACCGCTGAAGGCGCACGCGACGTTCTGCGAACGGGTCTCGAATCGATTGGCGCGCATCTCACCGTAGTCGAAGCCTACCGCTCGATTGCGGACGCCGAGGGCGCTGCGCGGCTGACGCGCAAGATCGAGGCTGGGAAAGTGGACCTCGTCACGTTTACGTCAGCTTCGTCCGTGCGGGCGTACGTCGATTCGATAGGAGACGAGCTCGCGACGCGCGTACCAGCCGCTTCGATAGGGCCGCAGACCTCTCTGGTGCTGCGGGAGAAAGGCATCGAGGTGCGGTACGAGGCCGAGACGTCCACAATCGATGGACTCGTTGCGGCGATAGTACGTGGCTCGTAACGCGAAACGCGACCCGGACGTTGTAAGAATCGGCACTCGCGCGTCGGAGCTCGCGCTGCGTCAGGCGCGACTCGTCGAGGCCGCGCTGCTTGCCCGCGGAATCAAATGCGAACTGGTCACCTTCAAGACCAAAGGCGACAAGAACCTCGATCAGCCGCTGAGCGAAATCGGCGCGAAGGGACTCTTCACCCAGGAAATCGAGACTGCGCTATCGAAGGGAAAAATCGATTGCGCCGTTCACTCGCTGAAGGACCTGCCCACCGATTCACCGGACGGTCTCGAAATCGTCGCGCAGCTCGAGCGCGAGGATCCGCGTGACGTCCTCGTCGTGAATCGAATCACAGGCGCCGAGAGTCTCGACGATTTGCCTGCCGGTTCGAGGGTTGGAACATCGAGCCTTCGGCGGCGGGCGCAGCTGATGGCGAAACGTCCCGATCTCGAAGTTGCCGAGCTCCGCGGAAACGTCCCGACTCGGCTGAGCAAGGTCGAATCGGGGAAGGTTCACGCTGCCATTCTCGCCGCCGCCGGTCTGATCAGACTCGAAGTTCAGCAGCGCATCACGGCATTTCTGGATCCGACGACCTGGATTCCCGCGCCTGGCCAGGGTGCAATTGCGATTCAGGCGCGAAGCGATGATGATCGAATGAGAGGTTTGCTGATGCCTCTCAACCACGGACCGACATCTGTGGCGACGCGCGCCGAACGGGCGTTTCTGGCCGCGCTCGAAGGGGGCTGCCAGGTTCCTATTGGAGCCGTGGTGAGTGCTGCACCCGCAGGGCCTACATTATATGGTATGCTCGCGGACGTAACCGGAAAACACATAGTACGGGGATCGCGCCTGGTCGACCTCGAGTCTCCGGAGGCATCGGGCGAAGATCTCGCTGCTGAGATCCGCTCACGCGGTGGGGCGAGTCTCCTCGTCGAGCTCCGCCAGCTGACGAAGGTTCCCGCACCGCAGCCGGAGTAGAATGTCCAGTTTTCCAGAGTATCGCGCGCGGCGATTGCGGCGGACGGCCGCGCTCAGAAATCTCGTGCGCGAAACACATCTTGCCGCCGCGCAGCTCGTCTTGCCGGTATTCGTCCGCGACGGAAAGAAAATCCGACGGCCCGTTGGTTCGATGCCCGGCGTCAATCAGACATCCGTCGATGAGATGCTCCGTGATGCCGAAGCAGCCGCAAAGTCCGGGGTGGGCGGGATAATTCTTTTCGGCGTCCCCGAGACTAAAGATGCCGTCGGCTCATCGGCGTGGGACGACAAGGGCGCGGTTCAATCCGCGGTCAAATCGCTCAAGCAAGAAATACCCGAGCTGGTCGTGATCACGGACGTGTGTATGTGCGAGTACACGGATCATGGCCATTGCGGTGTGTTGAAAGACGGCGATGTGGACAATGATGCCACGCTCGAGCTGCTGTCGCGCGCGGCGCTATCGCATGCGCGAGCCGGCGCGGACATCGTGGCGCCGAGCGACATGATGGATGGCAGAGTGCAGGCAATCCGATCCGCATTGGACGACGGTGGATTCTCGGCCGTGTCGATTCTCAGTTACGCCGCGAAGTACGCATCGGCCTATTACGGGCCGTTCCGCGAAGCCGCCGAGTCTACGCCGCAGTCCGGCGACCGGCGCGGATATCAGATGGACCCCGGCAATGCGAATGAAGCGATGCGCGAGGTGCACGCGGACATTGCCGAGGGAGCGGACGCCGTAATGGTGAAGCCTGCCGGTCCGTATCTCGACATCGTTGCGCGGGTGAAAATGGAAACTGGCTATCCAGTGGCAGCCTACCAGGTGAGCGGCGAGTACGCGATGATCTGCGCTGCAGCCGAGCGTGGCTGGATCGAGAAGGAGCGAGTAATGATGGAGTCCCTTCTTGGCATCCGGCGGGCGGGTGCCGATTTCATCGTCACCTACTTTGCGGCTGAAGCCGCGCGCCTGCTCTAGCTGCTCCCAGGCTTCGGCGCGGTTAACTTGTACGTTCGACATCACTCCCAGTAATTATGCGCTATAGGTTGTTCCCTGGAACCGACATAAAGGTCAGCGAGATCGGCTTCGGCACCTGGACGCTCTCCACTGGCTGGTGGGGCGAAAAGACCGACGAGGAAGCCGTCGAGATGCTTCGCGTCGCGCACGCGGACTTTGGCATCAACTTCTTCGATACAGCCGACACCTATGGGAACGGTCGCGGGGAAAGACAGCTGGCTGAAGCGTTTCGCGGCAAGCGCGACCAGGTCGTTTACTCCACAAAGATCGGCTACGACATCTACGATCCCGCAGCTCAATCGGCGCGTCGCGGGCAGAACGAGCTCCCGCAGAAGTTCGACCGTGATTACATGCGCTTCGCGCTCGACAAGTGTCTCGAGCGACTGGACACGGACCACGTCGACGTTCTACAGCTGCACAACATCAAGATGGAGCACGTTCGCGATGCGTCGATTTGGGAAGCTCTGCGCGAGATGCAGCGCGAGGGAATGATTGGCGTCTGGGGCGCGGCCTTCGGCCCAGCGATTGGATGGCTCTACGAAGCCGTGGAGCTCTGCGAGCGCGAGAACGACATCGGCACCATCCAGATGATCTGGAGCATCATCGAACAGCATCCTGGAACGGCGATGATCGAAGCAGCGCGCGAGCACGCACCAAATTGCGTGTTCAACATTCGGGTGACGCACGCTTCGGGCATGCTCGAAGGGAAATACACCGAAAAAACGGAGTTCGCGCCGACCGACCATCGGCGCCATCGACCGCGCTCGTGGCTTATCAACGGGCTGAAGAAAATCCGGACTCTCGATTTCCTCACCACCGAGATGACACTCGGCCAGGCCGCCCTCAAGTGGCTGCTCGCCGAACCGAGGGTGGTAACGACGCTGCCGAATATCTACGACATGGACCAGCTGCGCGAATTCGCGGAAGCCGCCGACAAGCCGGATCTCTCCGAGGCACAAATGCAACGCGTCGAAGAGTTGGCGCAGCGGAACTTCGGCGTCGAGGAAGAGCCGATGGCGTATAAAGGAACCATGGAGCGCGTCACCCGGTGATCAATCCATGGCACGATCTGCCTGCCGGAATCCATCCCCCAGACAACGTCACTGCAGTTATCGAGATCCCGCGCGGAAGCCGCAACAAATATGAGCTCGACAAAGCCACGGGAATGATTCGGCTCGACCGGGTGCTTTACTCGGCCGTCCACTATCCTGGCGACTACGGGTTGATCCCCCGAACGCTTCACGAAGATGGCGATCCACTGGACGTGCTCGTCCATCTAAATGAGCCCACGTTTCC
>DATAHM010000078.1:0-9685 GCA_036263215.1 Gemmatimonadaceae bacterium | reverse complement strand
ATGTTCCACGAGTTCGGGCACGCCCTGCACGGCATGTTCTCGAACGCGCAGTATCCCACGTTGTCGGGTACCAACGTGCCGCGCGACTTTGTCGAATTCCCGTCGCAGTTCAACGAGCACTGGGCACTCGATCCGATTGTCTTCGCTAATTACGCGAAGCACTATCAGACCGGCGCGCCGATGCCTGCGGCCCTGGTCGACAAGATCAAGCAGTCGGGCACGTTCAATCAGGGCTTCGCTACGACGGAGCTGCTCGAGGCGTCGCTGCTCGATTTCGCGTGGCACACTTTGCCAGCCGGTTCGATTCCCACGGACGTCGATGCGTTCGAGGCCGCCGCTCTCGCGCGCTATAACGTTGCGGTCCCCGAAATTCCGCCACGGTACCGGAGCACTTACTTCTCTCACATCTGGGACGGCGGTTATTCAGCCGGCTACTACGCGTATACCTGGAGCGAAGTTCTCGACGACGATGCGTACGCGTGGTTCCAGGAGCACGGTGGCCTGACCCGCGCTAATGGGCAGCGCTTCCGGGACATGGTGCTCTCGAGAGGAGCTACCGAGGACGCGGCCACCATGTATCGCAACTGGCGCGGACGCGATCCCAATGTCGAAGCGCTCCTCGAGCAACGGGGGCTCAAGACGATTCTGCCTTGAGTGACTACCTCCTGGTTCGAGGTAGTGCAGTCCGAACCTCGATCTTGACAATTAATAGCGCGAAGGCCACTGTAGCCCCACAACAAAAGTTCCTGGGCCGAGCCACTACTCGTAGCTCGCGCCTATTCGTGCATCTCTCGCAGCCGAGAGACGAGCGAAGTTCCACTTACTCACCCTGTGGAGGACTTCCGCTATGGCAGTTGTTCGTCGCTTCCTTCTGGCGCTCGTTATCGGTCTGGTTTGTACCAGCCGACTCGGCGCGCAGACTCCCACAGGAACCATCACCGGGCGAGTCGTCGATAGCACGACGCAGCAGCCCGTCGCGGACGTAAGCGTAGTCGTCGAAGGCACGCGCCGCGGAGCGATTTCCGGTGCGGATGGTACCTTCACGATCGTCGGCGTGCCCGCGGGATCGCAAACCGTTCGAGCGCGCCGCATTGGATTCGCCGCGGCACCTCAGGTCGTCGCGGTTCCGGCAAATGGCTCTGTCTCGGTGAATTTTCCCGTTGCCCGACAGGCCGTATCCCTCGAGGACGTCGTCACCACCGGCTACGGAACTCAGCGTCGCGTCGCGATCACCGGATCGATTGCAACCGTTGACGCTGCTGCGGCGAACGTCGGCGCTACCACTAACGTCAATCAGATGATCGAGGGCCGAGCCGCCGGAGTTCAGATTACCCAGAACAGCGGCGAGCCCGGAGCAGGCGCACAAATCACGATTCGTGGCGGCAGCTCGATCAGCGCCAGCAATGAGCCCCTCTATGTCATCGACGGGGTGCCGATCAACAACGTCGAAACAGAGAATGCGGGAATCGGTATCGGCGGATCTCCTCCACTTCCCCGTAGCCCGCTCACTCTTATCAATCCCGCAGATATTGCATCCATCTCGATCCTGAAGGATGCAGCCGCAGCGATCTATGGAACGCGCGCCGCCAATGGTGTCGTCCTCATCGAGACGAAAAAGGGCGCGGGCGGTGGTCCGAGCATCGAGTACAACTTCTACGCGGGAATGGCGACAGCCCCGAAGAAGCTGGATCTCGTGACTGGAGATCAGTATCGCGCGTACGTCGACCAGCAGGTGGCGGCGGGCGTGATGACCGCGACGCAGCGTGCCGCACTGGGTAACGCGAACACCGATTGGCAGGATGCGCTCTTCCGCAGAGGCGGAACGTTCAACCATGACCTTTCGTTCGCGGGTGGCTCGGCCGCAACCCAGTACCGCGCGTCGCTGAATTATCTGAATCAGGAAGGCATCGTCATTTCCAACGGGTTCAAGCGCCTGCAGGCCCGCGTCAACGGCACACACCAGGCGATCGACGGACGACTTCGACTCGGAATGAATCTCACGGGATCCAACGTCAAGAACGACTATATCCCGTACGAGAACGATGGTGGATTCGAAGGCGGCGTCTTCATCAACATGGTTCAGTTCAATCCCACCAAGCCGATAACGGTTACCGACCCGACGACGGGCATAACCACGTTCTACGAAATCGGTCCCGGCGCACAATCCGACAGAAATCCGGTTGGACTGGCTGACCAGATCCAGGACGTCGGCAATTCCAACCGAATCCTCGGAAATGCCTCGGCGGACTTCGATGTGTTCACGCCGCTAACAGCTCGCGTGCTCGTCGGTGTCGATCGCTCAGACGGCAACCGCAGCACCTATTGGCCACTCGCCAGTCCCGCTGGAGCAGGCTTCGGTGGACGCGCCCGACAGGCCGACCGCACCAATCTGTCGAAGACGCTTCAGACGGTTCTCACCTTCCACCCCGACATGTCGGGCGACAACAGCTTCGACATGCTCGGCGGTTACGAGTACAATGACTATTCGCTCTCGGAGTTCGGCAGCGAAGCGCAGGGCTTCCTGACCGATGCGCTTGGCTACAACGGACTGAGCACCGGCAGCAAGCTGATCACGCCGTTCTCGAATCTGGAGCAGAGCCGGCTGGTCGGATTCTTCACCAAGGCGAACTACAGCCTCAGGGATACTTACTTCCTGACCGCCTCCTGGCGGAAAGACGGATCTTCGCGGTTCGGAGTCGGCAACAAGTGGGCTGCCTTCCCGGCGATATCGGGTTCATGGCGGCTAAGTCAGGCCGGCTTCATCCCGAAGGGTCCGTTCAACGAGCTCCGTCTGCGCGCAGGTTGGGGGCGCCTCGGAAATCCCGGCGTGCCGCCTTACGCATCACTGATACGTCTCTCGGCCGACGCGGGCTCGCGGTACGTGTTCGGAGATCAACCGGTCGTTGGCTTCGTGCCAGTGAACAACGCGAATCCTGACCTCAAGTGGGAGACCACCGAGCAGACCAACGTTGCGCTCGACTACGGTTTGGCCAACAACCGCTTTACCGGAAGTCTCGAGTATTACGTCAAGAACACTCGCGATCTGCTGCTCACGGTTCCGGTTCCGCAGCCAGCGGTCGTTAGCGATCGACTCCAGAACATCGGCCGAATGAGCAACAAGGGAGTCGAGCTCTCGATGGACGCGCAGGTGCTCAACAGACCGACGAGCAACTGGACTGCGGGTCTTGTGTTCTCCGCGGATCGCAACAAGGTCATCGATCTTGGCACCACGCCATTCTACATCACTGGTATCATGAGTGGACAAGGACAGTCGGGTGCGCCGTCACAGCGCATTCTTCCCGGCCAGTCACTCGGGACCTTCTACGGTCCGCAGTTCGTAGGTGTTTGCGTGTCAAACTGCGGTCCTGGCCCGGACGGGATATCGACCGGGGCTCCCGATGATCCGAGCCGCGCCGACGACCCCAAACCGGGCCAGCAGTTGTTCAATCATTACACTGTTGATCCGAATGGCAAGCTGGTATTGAGCGGAACCACGGCTTCCCCGGGTGGCAACGATTTCGTCATCCTCGGCAACGCTCTCCCGAAATGGACGATGGGCATCCGTACTGCCGGCACTTTCGGGAAGTTCGATATCAGCGCGCTTCTGAACAGCCAGCACGGACAGAAAGTGCTGAACGAAACGGCGCTCGTGTACGCCACGAAATCGAACGCGATCAACAACAAGAACTTCCTCGCGTCGGCGCTCACCGACGGTGTAGGCCCCAAGGAACCGTCGGTGTTCTCGAACCGGTTCATCGAGGACGGGTCGTTCTGGCGCCTTCAGAACGTGACGGTCGGCTATACCTTCGATCTTCCGAGATTCACGGGGACCGCAAAGGGTAGCAGGGTTTACCTGTCGGGCGACAATCTTTGGCTGAGCACCAAGTACACCGGCTACGACCCAGAGGTCTACACCGACGCTGGTCTGGCCTCACGCGGTATCGATTACCTCCACTATCCGCGTCCTCGCACATTTACTGGAGGCATCCGTGTCGCTTTCTAGGAAACCAAACATGAAGATCTCACTTGGACTGACCGGGCTCCTGGCGCTGATGCTAGCGCCAGCGTGCACCGATCTTACCGAAGTGCCTCAGAGCTCCATCACGCCGAACAACTTCTATCGGAATGAGACGGAGGCTGTGGGCGGACTCGCCTCGGTTTACGCAGGACTGCGCAATCTGGACGAGGAGTACTACAATGTGAGCGAGATCTCGACGGACGAGATGATCGTTCCGACGAGAGGCACCGACTGGTACGACAACGGAAAGTGGCTCGATATCCACCGCCAGACGTGGTCGGCAAACAGTCCTGCCGGACTCGACAACATCAACGCCGCCTGGAATCAGTTGTTCAACGGAGTTGCGCGTGCCAACGTCGTACTCGACGCAATGCAGAACGTCAACTTCGACACGAAGCCGACGATCGTCGCGGAGTTACGGGTACTACGTGCCATTTACTATTTCGGCCTGATGGATCTGTTTGGTGGCGTGCCGATCGTGTGCCCGGAGACCGCCAACCCGGTCTGCAGCGGAATAGAGATCATGCCGCGCCCCCGCAACACCCGCGCGGAAGTCTTTAAGTTCATCGAGGACGAGCTGAACGCTGCGCGACCGGATCTGCCCGATAAATGGGATGCGTCAATGAACGGCCGCATTACCAAGGGCGGCGTTGACGCATTGCTCGCGAGTCTCTATCTGAACGCCCAGGTATTCACGGGCACCGTTACCGAAGCCGGGCTGCAAAAAGGCACGGCTCGTTGGCAGGACGCGATCGACGCCTCAGATCGCATTCTGAGCTCTCCAAATTATTCTCTGGCGCCGGATTGGCGGTCGAACTTCCGAGCCGATAACGGCAACTCGCCAGAGAATATTCTTTCGGTAAAGTACCTCAACCAGCCGGGCTTGGGCCTGCACTTCGTGATGGAGTCGCTGCATTACAATCAGTACTCCGGCGGCACGACTCCGTGGAATGGGTTTTCAACACTCGCGGACACCTACGCTTCGTTCGATCCAGCAGATCAACGCAAGCAAATCTTTCTCGCCGGCCCGCAAATCAATCTTGTGACTGGGCAGCCCGCTTTTGACCGCGCGGGGAATCCACTCATCTTTGATCCCAACATCACGGATGACGCCAGCGCGGCAGAAAATATCGGCGTTCGCATCGTCAAATGGCCCGTAGATCCGGCGCATGTCGATCAGGAAAACGGTAACGACTACGCCGTGTACAGATTGGCCGAGATCTATCTGATCAAAGCCGAAGCGCTAAACGAGCTGGGCCAGGGGGCGGCGGCCATCCCGTTGATCAACAAAGTGCGTGAGCGCGCGTTCTCACCACCGAAACCTCTCGCGGCCGGGCTTTCGCAGCAGCAGATTCGCGACGCCATTCTGCAGGAGCGGCTCTTCGAGCTCACCGCAGAAAACAAACGCCGCCAGGACCTGATCCGGATGGACAAATTCATAAGCGGCTCCTGGGCGTTCAAGAGCGCGGCGGCTCAGAGCCAACCATATCGCGTGCTGATGCCCATTCCTCAAACACAGCTCGGCACCAACCCGAAACTCACCCAGAATCCGGGATACTAAGTCCCGGCGTAGTCCCGGTTTTCGTCATGGCCTGCTCTCACGCGCGTGGGAGCAGGCCATGACGCAGTAGCCCCGATCTCTATTCCTATTCCACGGGCCGCGCGCCCTGTGAGCCGTATTTCTGTTGATGTCTCCGATCAATAGCACAATCCCTCGGACGGGATTGGGCTTGTTGCTGTGCGGGGTAGCTCTCGCTGCCTGCTCTGATTCAAGACGGACCCCTGCCGCACCCTCCACGACCGAGCCGCCTCCAGTAGATCATCAGCTCTTTACGCTGATGCCATCGAGCTACACCGGCGTTCGTTTCTCGAACGACATCGACGATACGCCTGAGCTGAACGTTTTTACCTATCGCAACTTCTATAACGGCGGCGGCGTCGCGGTAGCAGACCTCAATGGCGACGGCCTCCCCGAAGTTGTGCTCACGTCGAATCTCCACGGCAGCCGGCTCTATCTGAACAGAGGTCACTTCCGCTTCGTCGATGTCACCGACGCCGCCGATCTGCACGGAACAGGGTTTTGGGCCACAGGCGTGACGATCGCCGACGTCAACAGCGACGGCAGACTCGACATTTACATCTGCTACGCGGGAAATATTCCCGGCGAGCGCCGAGCGAATGAGCTGTTCATCAATCAGGGGAACGACAAGGACGGTGTTCCCACATTCAAGGAGATGGCTGCTCAGTACGGGCTCGCCGAAGAAGGTTACTCGACCCAGGCTGCGTTTCTCGATTACGACAGGGACGGCAAGCTGGACATGTTCCTGGTCAACAATTCACCGCGATCCGTCAATAGCTTCTCGCTCACAAACACCCGCAACGTCCGCGACACGCTTGGTGGCCAGAAACTCTTTCATAACGACGGCAACGGACATTTCACCGATGTGAGCGCGAAGGCGGGCATCTTCGGGCCTGAGAACGCTTTTGGCCTGGGCGTAGCTGTTAGCGACGTCAATCGCGACGGGTGGCCGGACATCTACGTGTCGAACGATTTCTTCGAGCGTGATTACCTGTACATCAATAATCACGACGGCACCTTCACGGAGAAGCTGGACAAGGAGATACCATATATCTCCTACTTCTCGATGGGCCTCGACATCGCGGACGTCAACAACGACGGCTGGCCTGACATCTACACGACCGACATGCTGCCCGAAGACGAGTACCGTCTTCGCACCACATCGTCGTTCGAAGGCTGGGAAGGCTACCAGGTAAAGGTGCGCAATGGATTTCATCGTCAGCTGATGCGGAACATGCTGCAGGTGAATAATGCCGACGGCACCTTCAGCGACGTCGGCCAGCTGGCAGGTGTAGCTCGCACCGATTGGAGCTGGAGCGCGCTCATCGCCGACCTGGATCTCGATGGCTACAAGGACATCTACATCACCAACGGCATCGCAAAGGACGTCACCTCGCAGGATTACATCGCGTTCCTCGCGGATCAGCGAACGATGCAAGCGGCCACAACGGGGAAGCACGTCGACTTTCAGAGGCTCACTGCGGCGATGACCTCCTCGAAGTTGCATCACTACGCCTTTCACAACGACGGTGATCTCGGCTTCACGAACGAGGCGCAACAGTGGGGTCTGGATACGCCGAGCTTCGCGAACGGGGCAGCGTACGCGGATCTGGACGGTGACGGCGCGCTCGATCTCGTCGTGAACAACTCCGATCAGGAAGCGTTTGTCTATCGAAATAACGCGCGGACGCTCCTGCCGGCCAATCACTTTCTGCAGGTGAAGCTCGAGGGCGAAGGACAGAATCGATTTGCGATCGGCTCCAGAGTGACTGTGCAGGGCCCGGCGCAATCATTCGTTCAGGAGCTGTCGCCAACGCGCGGTTTTCAATCAAGCGTTGATTACGTGCTGAGCTTTGGCGTTGGAAAAATCGACACCGCGCAGTCTGTGCGAGTCGATTGGCCAGACGGTCGGGTGAGCATTATCAAAAACGTGCCGACGAATCAGCGTGTCACGGTCAGGCAGTCGGAGTCGACGAAGACGACCATCGACGCTCCGCTACCGACGCAACATGTGCTCGCAGATGTCACGGCTCAGACGAATCTTCCGTTCGTCCACCACGAAAACGATTACATCGATTTTGACCGCGAGCGGCTAATGCCGAAGATGCTTTCGACTGAAGGACCTCCGCTCGCTGTCGCTGACATCAATGGCGACGGGCTGGACGACATCTTTATTGGCGGAGCGAAGGAGCAGGCCAGCGCCATCCTGATTCAGCAGGAAGATGGAAGCTTTGCGCGAAGCAACGAGAAGCTTCTGGCGGCAGGTGCCTTATCGGAGGACGTTGGAGCGGTTTTCTTCGATGCGAACGGGGATGGCCATCCCGACCTCTACGTCGTGACCGGTGGAACCGAGTTCTCCGAGGATGCACCCGCACTCGAGGACCGGCTTTACCTGAACGACGGAAAGGGGAACTTCCGGAAAGCGATCAATGCGCTGCCGTCGCAAACATTGAGCGGATCGTGCGTGGTCGCCGCCGATTTCGACGGAGACGGCGCAGTCGATCTATTCGTCGGCGGCCGCAGCGTTCCGGGGCGCTATGGTATCGATCCGCAGAGCACGCTGCTCCGAAATGACGGACACGGGAAGTTCACCGATGTCACGGACCAGGCCGCTCCCGGGCTTTCGCACGTCGGAATGGTGACGGACGCCAAATGGAGCGACGTCGATGGCGATGGCAGAGTCGATCTCGTTGTGGTTGGCGAGTGGATGCCGATTACTATCTTTCACAACGCTGGGCACGGTAAGCTGGTGAAGCAAACCGTCGCGGGCCTCGAGAAGAGCAACGGCTGGTGGAACCGCATCATCGTCGGCGATTTTACCGGCGATGGCAGACCGGATTTCATCGTCGGCAATCTCGGCTTGAATACGCGGCTGCACGCGAGCGCAAAGGAACCCGTGAGCATGTACGTGAAGGATTTTGAGAACACCGGGTTCCTGCAGCAAATCATTACGTACTACAGCGCGGGCAAACAATATCCGCTGCCGCTGCGCGACGATCTCATCAAGTCTTTGCCTGCACTCAGGAGTCGCTACCCGACCTTCAAGGATTACGCGCGGCAAACTGTCGCTGATGTCTTTCCAGGGAAGGATCTCGATGGTGCCGTCGTCAAAACCGCGTATACCTTCGCGACTTCCCTTGTGCGCAACAACGGCAATGGCTCATTCACCCTGGTGCCGCTGCCGCGAGAGGCGCAGCTCGCGCCCGTCTACGGAATGCTCGCGGGCGACATCGAGGCAAACGGTCGAATGAATCTCTTGCTCGCGGGAAATCTGGATGCCGTCAAGCCAGAGCTGGGGACAATGAGCGCGGGTTACGGTGTTTATCTTCGAAGCGACGGCAAGGGCCATTTCGCTCCAGTCCCCGAGACCGAAAGTGGGTTTCTGGTTCCGGGGCAGGCGCGCGACATTCGGCGCGTTCGTACGAGAAAGGGTGTGGTGTATGTCGTTTCCAGAAACGACGACCGCCCGCTCGTATTCCGGCGGGCGGTTGATGTTGGCCGCTGACTACCGCGATGGGTCGCTAATTCGCGTGCTTTGTCTTGATGAGGATCACGCCATTTGCGGCGCGCACGCCGTAGAACGCGAGGCTGGCTGCGTCCTTCAGCACTTCGATGGACGCAATGTCGTGCGGATTGATTCCAACCAGGCTTCCGGAAGGGCCGGGCTGAATCGGCATGCCGTCAATGACGTAGAGGGGCTGGTTCTCGCCATTGATTGTCGTCGCGCCGCGAATTCTTACTGCGATTCCGCCATCTGGGGTCGTGACTATCGTCACGCCAGCTACGCGCGCCTGCAGTGTTTTTTCGATAGGCTGGTCTGGAGTGACGTCGATGTCGTCGCTTGTCACGACGGTGCCGACCAACGGCCGAGTCGGCGACGGATCGGGCATGTCGTTAACGGGTGGGGGCGTATTGCCGATGCAGCCAACACTGAGGCTGGCCAACAGTCCGCCAACCAATGCTACGCGTGCGTTAGATGACACCATATGACGGTGGCGCAAGGCCGGTAGGAGCTGCACGCAATTCGTGCATTAGCTATGCCCCGGCGTTAGTGTGCGTGTTTCGTCGTGATAACGATGACGCCGTTC
>DATAHM010000077.1:0-2743 GCA_036263215.1 Gemmatimonadaceae bacterium | reverse complement strand
ATCTTTGGAGTCGGACTAGGCTGGGGAATCTGGATCGGGATGGGAGTCACTCTCGCATACTCCGCGTCCGGCGGCATACTGGCGGGGATCTACAACGATGTCTTTCAGGGCACACTGATGGCCATCGCTTCGGTCCTCGTCTTCTTGTTCGTGCTTGGTTACGGCGGTGGGCTGGGCCACATCTCGCGGACGATTCTCACGAGTGATCCAGCCTTTCTCGGACCATGGGGCAGGCTAACGCCACTCGCGGCGCTCTCGTTCTTTTTCGTGTTCTCGATGGGATCGCTGGGGCAGCCGCAAGCGGTGCACAAGTACTATATGCTGCGCGATCCGCTTCAGCTCAAATGGTATCCGCTGCTCAAAACGCTCGGTCTGATTCTGGTGTTGCTCCTGTATTTCAGTGTCGGCATCGGCGTCAAAGCGTTCGTGCTGAGCGGGCGACTACCCGCGCTTACGAGCCCTGACCAGGCCACTCCCACTCTGCTGCTCAACGTCACGCCGATCATTCTGGCGGCACTCGTGTTCTCCGGGGTGGTGGCTGCGACTATGAGTGCTGCGAATTCATTCATCAACATCGGTGCGGCGATCGTCACGCACGACTTACCCATCGCCTTCGGTCGACGTGTAAGGAATGAGCTTGGCTGGGCGCGGATTGTGACCATTGTCATCTCCATGGCCGCAGCGGTCACGGCGCAGCAGTCAGGCGCGACGGTTGCATTTCTCGGAATCTTTGGCTGGGGATTGTTTTCCTCGACGCTCGTTCCCGCACTCGCGGTGGGATTGAACTGGCAAGGTGCGACGCGCGCCGGAGCGATGGCCTCGATCGCAACGGGTCTGCTACTCACGCTGGGTCTGGAGACCGCGTCCTATCTCAAGGTCTTCACATTTCCCGCCGGCGTAACAGCGTCAGCGGTGGCGATGGTCGCCTCGTTTCTCGTCTTCTTTGTAGTGTCGACCCTAACGCGTGCAAGCGCGGCGTCCAACCTCGACCCTGATGTCCGCCTCGTGATGGAGTTATGAGGCGCTCACTCGGTTGCTGACCGCTTCTTGGCCTTGGCCTCGACAACGCGCACGCTCTTGATATTGACGAATTCACGAATGCCGAACTCGCCGAGCTCGCGCCCGAATCCGGAATTCTTTACTCCGCCAAACGGCAGTCGCGGATCAGACGCAACCATGCCGTTGATGAAGAGAAGTCCGGATTCGATGTCTCGTACGAATCTCTGGCGCTCCGACTGATCGTTGGTCCAGGCAGACGCGCCGAGCCCGAAAGTGGTGCCGTTGGCGATGCGGATAGCGTCGTCGAGATCCTTTGCGCGGAATACTGACGCCACGGGACCGAACAATTCCTCGTCGGTCGCCGGCGTGGTGTCCGGGATGTCAGCGAGAACGGTTGGCGCGTAAAAGAATCCTTTGCGATCAAGCTTCTTTCCGCCAGTGAGTACTCGTGCGCCCGCTGCCACCGATTCTCTTACCTGCTTGTCGAGGTCGTCGCGAATCGATGCGGTGGCGAGCGGGCCGAGCTGGGTCTTCTCGTCCATCGGATCCCCGACGCGCACCGCGGCCACGGCAGCAACGAATTTGTCGAGAAACGAATCGTAGATTCGCTCGTGAACGATGAAACGCTTCGCCGCAATGCATGACTGGCCATTGTTGATCATTCGCGCGGTTACGGCCGTCGATACCGCCTGGTCGAGATCGGCGCTCGGCATCACAACGAACGGATCGCTGCCGCCGAGCTCCACGACGCACTTCTTTAAGTGCTTTCCGGCCGCGCTGGCGACGGATCGGCCAGCGCCTTCGCTGCCGGTGAGCGTTACGGCCGCTATTCGATTGTCTGCGATGATACTTTCAATGGGCTCGGTGCCGATGAGCAGGGTCTGAAACGCTCCGTCAACAAACCCAGCGTGCCGCAGCACATCCTCGATTGCGAGCGCGCATTGCGGGACGTTCGACGCGTGTTTCAGAATTCCCACGTTCCCGGCCATCAAAGCAGGCGCCGCAAATCTGAATACCTGCCAGAACGGAAAATTCCACGGCATGATCGAGAGCACGACTCCAATCGGCTGGAAGGCGACCCAGCTCTCGCCGCCCTCCATCTTTACCGGCTGATCGGCGAGAAAACTCTCGGCGTTGTCCGCGTAATATCTACACGCCGTCGCGCATTTCTCAGCTTCGGCCATCGCCGCGGCGATCGGCTTTCCCATCTCGAGAGTCATGAGCCGACCAAGCTCCCGGCACTCGCCTTCGAGAATCTCCGCTGCCTTCCGCATGTGCTCCGCGCGCTCAGCGAATGATGTCAGGCGGTGACGCCGATAAGCATCGACCGCGCGATTCAGGCAAGCATCGATGCGCGTCGCGGAAAACGGCTCGAAGGTTCGAATCGTTTCTTCGGTGGTGGGATTGATTGTGGCTATTGGCACAGACTATCTCGCGTGGTGGAGATCCTTCCTGGCCGTGCGGAGCTTTGGTCGCTTCGGATCGGTGAGATCCAGATCCTGCCAGGGAATCTCATACGCGGAATAAATGTGCCGCTCTTTCAGCGACCGTTTGAGGGGACGCACAAGCGTCCATGCGGACAGCCGACTGATGAGTCCGGAGGTACCTACGAGAAAAGACTCTACGAGTAGTCCGTTTTCCTGCCGCTCAGCGAGAATTTCCTCGATGCGGCCGACTTTCTCGCCGTTCACGTCGCAGACTTTTCTTCCGATAAGCAGCTCAACTTTGACTTCCATCGTCCTCC
>DATAHM010000076.1:0-2974 GCA_036263215.1 Gemmatimonadaceae bacterium | reverse complement strand
GCCCGATAACGTCTCCAGCTCGGAGCGTCGGGGAAGTCGATGTTCCTGCCGCGGGAATCCCTTTCCCTGTATGGGTAGAAGTAGTCATCGATGTGAACGCCGTCGATATCGTATCGCCTGACCACATCGAGCACGACCTTGGTCGTAAGCTCACGGACGGCCGGCTCGCCGGGGTCCATCCACAGCATGCTGCCATAGCGTTTGACCAGCTCGGGGTGGGTGCGGCTGATATGGCCGGCGGATATCGGTGATTTGGCCGAGGGGTGGCGAGCGCGGTATGGGTTGAACCAGGCGTGGAGCTCGAGGCCGCGACGATGAGCTTCGGTAACAGCGAACTCCAGCGGGTCATAGTACGGGTCCGGTGCGCGACCCATCCGCCCCGTGAGGTACTCCGACCACGGCTCGTACGGCGACGCGTACAAAGCGTCGGCAGCCGGCCGCACCTGCAAAATCACTGCGTTCAAATGGAGCGCCGACGCCCGATCGAGCATCTCGAGCAGCTCCTGCTGCTGCTGATGCGTCGAAAGACCGGGCGCGGACGGCCAGTCGATGTTGGCGACCGAGGCGATCCAGACCCCGCGAAATTCGCGCGCGACCGGAGGCGGTGGGGCCAGAATCCGCGCCGGTTCCGGGGTTTGCCCGCAGGCCGTGTCCAAACTGCTGAGCACGAAAAGTGAAAGGAAGAGCAGCCAGAATCTGATTTTCGTCATAGGAGAACAATGTAAATCAGATGCGCGCCATACGATCTCTTCTTATCGCGGTCGCTCTTGCGACTGCGTGCAAGTCGCCGACTCCGGCCGACCAAATGGATTCCATCCTTTCGTGGATCGGAACTGCGGGGATGACCGGCGAGGCGTGGTTGCGGCATACGACACCCGACAAGTACAGCGCGCAGACGCTCCAGCTTTCATCCGAGACCATCCTGCAAATCTCGACTGAGCTGCTCAAGTCTCCGCCACCGTCCGTGGATTCGTCTGCGCTCGATAGCACGATCACCAGAACGCGACAACACATCGCGGAGATGGCTCGCCTTGTTCAGGCCAAGAACTCGCCCGCGTTCGCGCGTCAGCTCGATTCGCTGCGCGCCGACCAGAAGATCGTGAAGCAGTTCTCCGATTCCATCGAGGCCGCCCAATGAGCAAGGTCCTCCAGATCACCTTGGGTATCATCACCAGTATTGGTGGCTTTCTGGAGATCGGCTCGGTAATCACTGCGGCGCAGGCCGGCGCAGGGTTCGGTTACAAGCTGCTCTGGGCCATTCTCCTCGGCACTCTCTGCCTGGTATTTCTGGTGGAAATGTCCGGGCGTCTGGCAGCGGTAAGCAAGCACACGATCGTAGAGGCGACCCGCGCCCGGTTCGGTTTTCCCTTCTTCTTCATCGTCACGATCGGGATGGGCATCGTCGCTTTTCTGGTGCTCATTGCGGAACTGGGCGGCATTGGTCTCGCGCTCCAGATCCTCACTGGAATTGGATTTCCCTGGTGGGCGGTGCCGGTTTCCATCGTGGTCTGGCTGTTGATGTGGAAAGGATCTTTCAGCCTCATCGAGAACGGCGCTTCGCTGCTCGGACTCGTCACCATCTCGTTCGTGGTCGCAGCGTTCAAGCTGCATCCGGACTGGAGCAGCGCCGCACACGGTCTCGTGCCTTCGCTTCCCGGCGACGACAAAGCCAAATACTGGTTCGTGGCAGTGAGCATTCTGGGCGCATCGATCTCGCCTTATCTGATGTATTTCTATTCGTCCGGCGCGGTCGAAGACGAATGGGACGAGACCTACATACCGATCAACAGAGTAATCGCCGGCATTGGGATGACTTTCGGCGGCTTTCTGTCGATGGCAGTTCTCGTGGGCGCCGCTCTGTTCTTTTACCCCAAAGGAATCCAGATCGACAAGTTCGAGCAGGCCTCGCTCCTCATGACCTCCGCGCTTCCCAAATGGGGATTCTTTCTCTTTGCACTGTCGATGTTGTTCGCGTGTCTCGGTGCTGCACTCGAGATCTCGCTCGCTATCGCGTACTTCTTTGCGCAGGGCTTCGGTTGGAACTGGAGCGAGGACATGAATCCATCACGGGACGCACGTTTCGCTTTCACCTATACGATCATCATCCTGCTCGCCGCGGTTCCGCTGCTGCTGGGAATCGATCCGGTCAAGGTTACGGTGATATCGATGGCTCTGACGTCGGCAACCCTGCCGCTCGCGATCGTGCCATTTCTTTTTCTGATGAACGATCCCGTTTACCTGGGCGATCACCGCAACGGTTGGCTGAGCAATACGGTGGTAAGTGTCGTAATTCTGATTTCGTTCGTGCTCGCGATAATCTCGATTCCTCTCGAATTCCTGGGAAGCTGACATGAAAGTCGTGCACGACGTTCTCGACAAGGAGCTCATCGACAGAGATGATGAGCCGATTGGCCGCGTCGATGGACTGGTGATGCATGTCGGTGAAAGGAGCCAGCCGCGCATCACTCACATTGCTGTCGGAGGAACAGCTCTCTGGGAACGCGTTCATCCCGCCTTCGCGCGTCTCTCGAAACGTCTCGCGCGCATATGGGGTCCTAAACGAACGGAGCAGGTCCGGATTCCGTGGTCTCGTGTGAAGACTGCGGGGCGCGACATCAAGCTCGACGTGGAAGGTAAGGAAACCGGAGCCATCGATTGGGAGATCTGGATTTCCCGGCACATCATCAAGCGAATCCCCGGCGCTGGTGGCGATGAGGAGGACGATGGAAGTCAAAGTTGAGCTGCTTATCGGAAGAAAAGTCTGCGACGTGAACGGCGAGAAAGTCGGCCGCATCGAGGAAATTCTCGCTGAGCGGCAGGAAAACGGACTACTCGTAGAGTCTTTTCTCGTCGGTACCTCCGGACTCATCAGTCGGCTGTCCGCATGGACGCTTGTGCGTCCCCTCAAACGGTCGCTGAAAGAGCGGCACATTTATTCCGCGTATGAGATTCCCTGGCAGGATCTGGATCTCAC
>DATAHM010000075.1:0-7538 GCA_036263215.1 Gemmatimonadaceae bacterium | reverse complement strand
TTGCCGGATGCCGCGCGTCGCCGACGAAAGGAAAGATGTTGGCGCTCTCCAGCCGGCGCTGGTTGGCGAGCAGCCGCTGCAGCCGTCCGAACGATTTGTCGCTCGCGATGACGGTACCGGCGGTTCTCGACAGCTCGAGCGCTTTGCCTCCCGGCGCGGCGCACAAGTCGGCGACCGTCGCTCCCGTCGGAATCGAGGCGCACTCGGTCACCAGCGTCGCCGCCGGATCCTGGACGAAGAACAGTCCCTTCTTGAAGGCGCCGAGCTCGGTAAGCGTGATACCGCCCGATATGGCGATGCTCTCTTTGACGTAGGGAGCGTCGGCAACGTGCACTCCCGCCGCCTCGAGCATCGCTTCGAGCTGCTCTCTAACGATGCCGAACGGGCGCAGGACAATCGGACCCTCGGCGTTGTTCAACGTCAGGAGCCGTTCGGTATCCTGCTCGCCCCAGCGTTCGACCCATCGCGCAACGAGCCAGCGCGGATGCGAATACTTGAGTGCAAGCGCCTCAATAGCATCCGTCGGCATCGGCGCAAGGAGCAGCGCGTCCCGCTCGCGGTCAGTGCGACGCAACACGGCGTTCACCAGCTTGCTGGCGCCCAGTCCGTGCCGACGCTTGGCGAGTTCGACAGTCTGAGCGATGGCGGCATACGCCGGCACGCTCCCCATATGGGTGAGCTGATAAACGCCCAACCTGAGGAGATCGATTACGTCAGGGTCGAGGCGGGCGAGGCCGCCGCGAACACGGTCCGAAAGTACGGCGTCGATCCAGCCGCGGTGCCGCAACATTCCGTAAACCAATTCGCGCGTCCAGCGGCGGTCGCGCGCATCGAGCGGAGCGATGCGACGGTCGAAAGACTGATCGAGGAACTCGCCGCGGCGTAGATCGACGCAGATCTCAGCCGCGACGGCGCGTGCCGCAGTGACAGCCCCGGACGAAACCGCGGTCGCGCTCAAGTTGCACTCCCGAGCATTCCTGTCGTCGGCGAAGATGGCACTGCAACTTCTCGGCGCGGCATGCGGCCAGCGAGGTACGCATGTCTTCCGGCTTCGACCGCCGCTTTCATGGCTGCGGCCATGCGCACCGGATCCTGCGCGGCAGCGATCCCTGTGTTCATGAGGATTCCATCGACACCCTGCTCCATGACGATACAAGCGTCAGAGGCCGTGCCAACTCCCGCGTCGACGATCACCGGTACCGAAAGTCTTTGCTTGATGGTGCGGATGGCGTACGGGTTGAGCATGCCAAGCCCCGACCCGATGGGTGACGCGAGCGGCATCACCGCTACGGCTCCGGCATCTTCGAGTCTGAGCGCTGTGATCAGATCGTCATTGGTATACGCCAGAACCTTGAAGCCCTCTTCGACGAGCGTTTTCGTCGCCTGCAGCAATCCCGTCGTGTCGGGAAGAAGCGTCTGCTGGTCTCCGATTACTTCGAGCTTTACCCACTCATTAAATCCGGCGGCGCGCGCGAGTCGAGCGTAACGGATCGCATCAGTCGCGTTGTAACAGCCCGCGGTGTTGGAGAGCAGGAAGAAATTGTCCGGATCCAAATGATGAAGGATGCTTTCGTCCTTCGAGCGGTCGAGGTCCACGCGTCTCACGGCCACAGTCACCACTTCGGCGCCAGATGCTTCGATGGCGTCGAGCATCTGTGCATTCGATGCATACTTGCCCGTGCCGACCATCAGGCGTGACCGAAACTCTCGGCCGGCAATCACGAATGGATGGGGATCGGGAAACGCCACCGATCGAGGAGGGCTAAGCAAATCTGCGTGCGACATTCTCAGCCTCCTCCCACAAAGTGAACGATCTCGAGCGTATCATCGCGCTCGAGAGGAAGAGAGGCGAAAGATGCCCGGTCGCGCAAAATCGTTCCGTTGCGCTCGACCACTATCACGCGCGGATCCAGCCTCAGTGATGCAAGCAGGTCCGCGAGCGTCCAGTTCGTGGGGACCCGGCGCTCCGCTCCGTTCACTCTGAGAGCGATCTCCGCCTCAAAAACTTCGGTTCCCGTCATACCTGTGAAAGATAGCGGCTTGCAGCGAGTTCGGAATTCTCGTCGTTCCAGATTCCGCGGATGGCCGCTACTCCGTGAGCCCCGCGATGGACCAGTGAGCGAACGTGCTCGGGCCTAATACCGCCGATGGCGATGATCGGAAGATGCACGGCCGCCACGACGTCGCTGATGAAACTGCTTTCCTGGCGCGGAAGCCCCGGGTGCGACGGGGTCTCGAAGACATGTCCCGCAACGCACCAGTCCGCTCCGGCGTTTTCGGCGTCCTTCGCTTCGTCGGGCGAGTGTACGCTGGCGCCAATGCGAAGGGCCGGAGCGATTCTCTGGACGTCCGGCACTGCGATCGATTTGTGGGTGAGCTGAACGCCCTGCACCCCGCAAGCGAGCGCGATATCGACTCTGTCGTTCACGATGCACCAACAACCGGTTTGCTCGTGGAGTTCGAGAAGCGCCAGGGTGATGGAGTACAGCGTCGGAGAGTCGAGCAGCTGGGATCTTACGTGAATCGCGCCCTTGTCTCCCAAAACGCGCATTACCGCCATCGCTTTTCTCAGGAAGCCGGGCCGAAGCATGATCTCGTCGCTGGTTACGGCATGAACGCAGGGGAGATCGTTGGCGGAGACGGGAGCAGCAGCAGCCGTCACGCTCCGAGTCTCTCGCCGTCAGTCGTACCCCGGCCGCGCACCCACTCGTGGGATGTCATCCGCTGCTTTCCCGCCGGCTGCACCTCGGCGATCCTCAGTGCGTCGCTTCCGCACGCGATAATCACCTCGCCGGTCGTCTTCAGCACTTCGCCCGGCTTTCCCCGCAAGCCGTCGAGGACCTTGGGGCCGAACATCTTCACTTCACCCTTGAGAGTGGTCGTGAACGCACCGGGCGCGGGGTCTGACGCCCGTATCAGTCGCGAGATCTCGAGCGCGCTCCTGTTCCAGTCAATGCGTGTCGTTTCACGGGTGATCTTCGGCGCGAAGGTCGCGCGCGAATCGTCCTGCGGCGTCTCGTTCGCCTCGCCGACAGAGATTAACGCGAGCGCCTCCACGAGCGTCAGAGCGCCAAGCTCCGACAATCGCTCACGCAACTCGCCATACGTCTCGTCCTCGAAGATCTGCGTCGGTGCCTGAAGCAGGATCGGGCCGGCGTCCAATGCCTGCACTACGCGCATGATCGTGATGCCGGTCTCGGTAAAGCCTTGCCGAATGGCGGCTTGAATCGGTGCCGCGCCTCGTAGCAGCGGCAGCAGCGAAGCGTGGATGTTGAGAGTACCCTTTGCCGGCAAGTCGATCACCGTTTGCGGGATGATGTGGCCATACGCTACGACGATCGAGATGTCCGGTTTGATAGCCCGGAGCTTGTCGACCAGCTGAGGGTCGCGCGCGTTTTTTGGCTGGAAGAGGGGGATCTCTTCCTCGAGCGCGATCGTCTTCACAGGCGAGGGAATGATCTTGCGAGAACGGCCCTGAGGCTTGTCGGGCTGGGTGACAACGCCGGCGACTTCGAATCCTTCGCCGATGAGCGCACGGAGCGCCGGCGCGGCGAATTCAGGCGTCCCCCAGAAAATGACGCGCACTACATCTCCGTTTCGTTTTCGTGGTGGTGCTCGCCCTTTTCCTCGCTCCGAACCTTACGGATGTAGTCCGGGTAGTCGTCCTTCGATTTTTCCCACTTTAGGAGCGCTGCTTTGCGCTTGAGCGGGCTCAGATAATCAATGAAGAGTCGACCCTCCAGGTGGTCGACCTCATGCTGGATGCATCGGCCGAGCAGCTCGTTAGCCGTCAGCTCGTACTCGTTTCCGTTCTCGTCGAGCGCGCGTACGGTAACGCCCGCGGGTCTCTCGACGTCGGCGTAGATGTCCGGAATCGAGAGACATCCTTCCTCGGCCTTATCTATCGGCCCGCTCGTCTCGATGATCTGGGGATTTACGAGCGCATACTTTTTCCCCTCGACATCTACGACGGTGACGCGCTCGGTTCTTCCCACCTGCGGCGCCGCGAGTCCAATGCCTTCGGCGGCGTACATCGTCTCGAACATGTCGGCGATGAGCTTCCGTAGCTCGTCCGTCACTGCTGCGACGGGCTTGGTCGGTTTGCGAAGAACCGGGTCGCCGAGTACCCGGATGTCGAGGATGCTCACCCAGCGGCGACGTTCGAGGCGGAAACAGGCCGGTTGATGCGCGCAATGCGTCCCCGCTCTATGACGACGCGGGTGTCACCAGACTTTATCGTCACTCTGTCTTCCATGCCGTTGGCCTTGTCGTCGCCGCCTCGTTCCTTGATGAAAACGACTTCACCGACGAGTCCGCCGGTCGTCACTACTTCGTCGCCCTTCTTGAGGGTGCGCACCATCTCGTCATGCTTCTTCCGTTGGGTCGATTGCGGGCGGATGAGCACGAAGTAGAAGATCGCGAAAATGGCTCCGTACATGAAAATGGAGCCGAGTATTGGATTGCTTGGCATTTATGGAAATCGAAAGAGGGAGCGAAATAGTTTCAGATCGTGACTGCCGGGGTCGAACGGTGGCGCGCGAGCCAGTCGCGTGACCACGAGTCCAGCTCGCCGCTCTGAATCGCGGCCCTCGCCTGTCGGGCGAGCGACAGCAGGAAATGTACATTGTGCAGGGAGAGGAGGCGCAGCCCGAGAATCTCGTCGGACACAAACAGGTGCCGGAGGTACGCCCTGCTGAAGCGCCGGCACGCGGAGCAGTCGCATTCGGGGTCGAGTGGACGCGGGTCGGTACGGAATTCGGCGCGCTTGATGTTGAGACGCCCATCGCGCGTAAACACGGCGCCGTTTCGGCCCATCCGCGTTGGGGCTACGCAGTCGAATAGGTCGACCCCGCGCCGGATGCCTTCGACGATGTCTTCGGGAAATCCGACGCCCATCAGATAACGGGGATGCGTTTTGGGTAGCGCGTCGTCGACGACCTCGAGCATCTCGTACATCGCCGGCTTTGCCTCACCGACCGAGAGACCGCCGATTCCGAAGCCAGGCCAATCGTTCATATCTCTGATCGCTGTCGCGGCTCCCTGACGCAGCGTCGCATGGATTCCCCCTTGAACAATCGGGAATAGCGCCTGGTCGCTCGCGCCGAGGCGCGTTACTTCAGCCAGGCAACGCGCCAGCCAACGGATGCTGCGCTCACTGGCGCCTCGCGCCGACTTCTCATCGGATTGGCCGGGAATCACGTGATCGAACTGCATGATGACGTCCGCGCCGAGATTTCGCTCGATTTGCATCACGAGCTCGGGCGTAAAGAATCGGCGCGATCCGTCGATGTGCGATTGAAATTCCACGCCCTCCTCGCTCACGACTCGAAGCTGCGCGAGCGAAAAGACCTGAAAGCCACCCGAGTCCGTGAGAATGGGACGGTTCCAACGCATGAACTCGTGCAGTCCGCCCATGTCGCGAACGACATCGTCGCCTGGCCGAAGATGCAGATGATAGGCGTTTGACAGGATCATTGAGGCGCCCATCTCGACGAGGTCGTCAGGATCCAGCGCCTTCACGGCTGCGAGGGTCCCGACAGGCATGAAGGCGGGAGTCTCGACCTCGCCGTGAGGCGTGACGAAAACGCCGGCCCGTGCTGCGCCGGCGGTGTGCTCGACTGTAAAAGAAAAGCGCATCGGTGTCAGAAAAAGCTAATGACGGCCTTGGCAGGCATATGTTTATTTTTCTCTTGCGCGGCCTCGTCCCCAATGTTACGGTAGCCTGCCGCTGATAGCGCGGCCAATACGACGAGGACAATTCCCGGACGTGAGACCGCTCGCCCTATCAGCCTTCGCCTGCACTCTGGCATTGCCCGCCTGCTCGCGCTCGCCTTCCCCCGACGAACTCCAGGCCACGCTCGTCCAGCATCCCGAAATCCTTTATGCCGTTGTCCGCGCGCATCCCGCGGAGTTTATAACGGTCTTGAACACAGCCGCCCAACAATCCAAGGGACAGATCGCGGCCCAATCCGCCGATAACGAAAAAAAGCGCATCGACGCCGAGTTCAGCAATCCGAAGAATCCCTCCGTTGCGGGCCACGTAACCCTGGGACCACAGAATGCGCCGGTGACGCTCGTCGAGTACGTCGATTTTCAGTGCCCGTATTGCCGCGCCGAGCGCGCCACAGTCGAGGAAGTTCTCAAGGAATACGCGGGCAAGGTCAAGCTCGTGATCAAGCAGACGCCGCTCGACATCCACCCACAGGCGATGGGTGCCGCCCTCATGTACGAAGCGGTCGCGCTTCAAGGCTCCATGCCGGCACTTCGATTCTACGACGAGCTCTACACCAATCAGGAACGACTCAAGGAAGGCGACAGCTTTCTCCGCGCGGCCGCGCAAAAAGCCGGCGCCGATGTCGCCCGTGCGGAGCGTGATGCTAAAGGCGATTCGGCAAAAGCGATGATCAAAGCCGATCTCGCCGAAGCCCAGAGATTTGGATTCAATGGCACGCCTGGTTTTCTGATCAACGGTGTCTCGCTCGAGGGCGCATATCCTCGCGCCGCGTTCGAAGAGATCATCAACCGCCACCTCGCAGTCCTCGGCGCCCAGTAGCCGAGTCTTTTCCACCCATCCACCTCAGGGAGCTCAGATGAACATGAAAACCCTCGCCGCATTTGCAGCGGCGGGTCTCGCCCTCGTTGCTTGCGCGGACCCTACTACGAGTCCGACAGGCGCTCCTGTCCAGACGACGCCGAGTAATGCAGTGTCGACCAATGCGGCCAACGGGAGCCAGCTGCACGGCGCACCCGAGCACCTGTTCTACGCGAAAGGTCAGAACGCCAGAAAGCAGACGAGCGTCAACATGCTCTGGCACAACGGCGCGATTCTGGTTTCGAACAAGACCCAGGCGATTTTCTGGGGCCCGAGCTGGACGACATCAACCAGTGACATCATTGGCGGCCTGGATACGTTCTTTGCCGGCTTTGGCGGCAGCAACTACGCCGCAGCCAGCACCGAGTACACTGGTACGAACGGCCAGGTAACGACGAGCTCCACTTATCTGGGGCACGTGATCGATGCGAGCGCTGCACCGACCAGAGCGCTTTCAGTGACGAATGCAGTCGCTGAGGCTTGCAAGGTCACCGGCAACAATCCGGATCCTAACGCACTCTATCTGATTTACACCGAGACGGGCGCTGGCCATGTCAGCTATTGCGCCTGGCATAGCTACGGCACCTGCAGCAACGGTGCACCCGTGCAGGTGGCTTACATGCCGAACATCACCGGCATTGCTGGATGCGACCCTGTCGACACCTACGGCACCGGTCACTCCGAGGGCCTCGCTGCTCTTGCAAACGTGACGGCGCACGAGCTTTCGGAAACGATCACCGATCCGCGTAACGGTGGGTGGTACGATTCGAGTGGCGCCGAGAACGGTGACAAGTGCGCATGGAGCTTCACGGGTCCGGTCACTCTGAAGAATGGCAGTGTCTGGAAGCTTCAAGGCGAGTGGTCGAACAACGCCTACAGCGCTGGAACCGGCTACCCAAACAATTCGGGACAAAAGGGCTGCCTGCAGGGCGCATAACGACGGGAT
>DATAHM010000074.1:0-4125 GCA_036263215.1 Gemmatimonadaceae bacterium | reverse complement strand
ACCATCGCTCCGACGTACGTCCACGTCCGGGTACCGATGTCCTGAAGGTCGAACACCAGCGCATCGAGCTTCCGCAAAACGCTGTCAGGCGGCGCCATCGTTTGCTGGCCATACAGTGAAAACACTGGGAGACCACTCTTCGCGTCCACCCCGTTCGCGATATTCTGTCGATCCTCGGTGCCGCGCAGCCCGTGCTCCGGCGAAAACAGCTGCACCAGGCTCACATTTGCCTGACGCGCTTTCTTGTCTCTGAGAACGTCGATATCCGAATTTCCCTTCTCGTCTACGCCCGTCTGGTTGGTCAGCAGGCCTATCCGCTTCCCGCGAATGAGATAGATGCTGTCGTTTACCAGCACCGTGATGCCGGGTCTCACCTTGGCTTCGGCGAGCTCCTGAGTGGGATCGATCTGCTTGTTGAGTACTACGCACCCGCCGCAGACTGAGAGAACACCAAGCAGGCGAACGTATCGCATCATCGGGAATTGTCCGGTAAGTTGTTGTGTCGGTTGTACCATATGATACTAGTTGGTGCGCCAGTACGCTGCGCCGCTGGCGTGTCAACGCAAACGTCTTGCCCGCTACCTCAATCCCTCACCTATGGCACTGACTGCAATCGATTGGGCGATTGTCGCTGCGTACTTCATCCTGTCACTGGCAATCGGCTTCGCGTTCACGAAGCGCGGCGGGGAAAGCCTCAGCGAATACTTCCTCTCCGGGCGGAATGTCACCTGGTGGCTCGCTGGCACGTCCATGGTCGCGACGACTTTTGCGGCGGACACCCCGCTCGTGGTCACCGGCCTCGTTTCCTCGCACGGCGTTGCCGGCAACTGGCTGTGGTGGAACATGCTGATGAGCGGAATGCTCACGGTGTTTTTCTTTGCGCGGCTCTGGCGACGCGCGCGCGTTATGACGGACGTCGAATTTGCGGAGATCCGTTACAGCGGTGAGCCCGCCGCGGTCTTGCGCGGATTCCGCGCGCTCTACCTCGCGATCCCGATAAATCTCATCGTCCTCGGCTGGGTCACCCGGGCGATGATCAAGATCCTGACGATCTCGCTCGGGCTTCACGCCGTACGCATTCTTGGCTTCACGGTGCCCGGGGACGTGCTGGCTGTCGGCATCTGCTTCGTCATCACTGTCGCGTACTCTGCCGGGGCCGGCATGTGGGCGGTGCTCTGGACGGATCTCGTGCAGTTCGTCATCAAGATGAGCGCAGTCATCATTCTCGCCGTCTACGCGGTACGCGCGGTTGGGGGAATGGACGCGCTCAAGAGTGGCCTCACCACGCATTTCGGCAGTGCAGATGCGGCGCTCTCGGTACTACCCGTCAAGATCGGGCCGAGCGGTCTCGAGGCTTACGCCTGGATGCCCTTGCTCGCTCTCTTCGTTTTCCTCTCGGTGCAATGGTGGGCGGCGTGGTATCCGGGCGCCGAGCCGGGCGGCGGCGGCTATATCGCGCAAAGGATTTTTTCCGCGAAAACCGAGCGCGACGGCGTCTTGGCAACGCTCTTCTTCAACGTGGCGCATTATGCGATCCGTCCGTGGCCCTGGATCATCACGGGCCTCTGCACCGTTCTGCTTTATCCGGCAGGCATCGGTCCGACCCACGATCATGAGGCAGCGTACGTGCAGGCGTTCGTCGACCTGCTACCGACCCCGTGGCGCGGTTTCATGATGGCTGGCTTCGCGGCGGCCTACATGTCCACAGTCGGCACTCAGCTCAATTGGGGCGCGTCGTACCTCGTAAACGACTTTTACAAGCGCTTCCTGAATCGCACCGCGACCGAAAAGCATTATGTAGCAATGTCACGCCTGGCGACGGTGCTTCTTTTCCTCGGTTCAGCGGTCGTAACGATGCACCTCCAGACAATCGAAGGCGCCTGGAAGTTCCTGCTCGCCCTGGGCTCGGGAACAGGCCTCGTGCTCATCCTCCGGTGGTACTGGTGGCGCATCAATGCCTGGAGCGAGATCAGCGCGATGATCGCTTCATTCGCCGTCTCCCTTGCCGCAATCACCTGGATCAAGCCCCGGTTCGCCGATACCGATTTCCGCGGGGACGCGTGGGTAATGATCGTTACCGTTGTACTGAGTACAATCGTCTGGATAGTAGTGACGTTTGCCACGAAGCCCGAGCCTGAAGCAACACTCGAGTCGTTCTATCGGCGGGTACGGCCTGGCGGGCCAGGCTGGGCCGCCGTCTCGGAGCGCGCCGGATTTGGAAGGGAGCAGATTCCCGGCGGGGCACTGGCGTGGACGAATTGGATCGCTGGTATCATCGCGGTGTATGCCACCTTATTCGGCATCGGTAAGATCGTGCTCGGCGACTTGCTCGAAGGGTTGATCATGCTGGCTATCGCTGTTGTGGCTTTTGGCTGGATAGCGCGCTCGTTCCGGGAGGATCGGGAAATACTACCAGTCGTAGCGGAAACAGCCTAAATTTCATGTAGTACAGGAGGATAAATGTCAGTCTCGTCACAGCCGGAAATCGAGCTCAATGTCACGTCCAACGCGGGCGTTGAGGTCAAGAAGTTCATGGACGCCGAGGGCGTCACAGCCGAAGTCGGCGGCTTGCGCGTCAGCGTGCAACCGGGCGGCTGCAGCGGATTCAAGTACAGCCTCGTCATCGAGGACCGCGCCGCGGAAGACGATCTCGTCATCCCGCGCGAGGGATTCAACGTTTTCGTCGATCCATTCTCCGCGCAGTATTTGAACGGAGTCACCATTGATTACGTGACTTCGATGCAGGGCTCCGGATTCACCTTCAAGAATCCGAATTCGACCGGTGGATGCGGCTGCGGAAGCTCATTCTCTGCGTAGGCTAGCTGCTGGTTTGCACGACCATTCGAGGGCGGTGAAATGAAAACGAATTTCACCGCCCTCGATTTTATTGTGCTGGTCGCGTACCTGATTGGCACAACGGCCCTGGGCGTCTGGCTCGGACGCAATCAGAAAGACGCCAAGGATTATTTCGTCGCAGGGCACACGATCCCATGGTGGGCGGTGCTCTTTTCCGTAGTCGCCACTGAGACCAGTGCGCTCACCTTCATCAGCATTCCGGGACTCGCTTACACCACCGATTTGGGATTCCTCCAAATCGCGGCCGGGTACGTGCTCGGACGAACGGTGGTCGCGTTCACTTTGCTGCCGCGCTACTACCAGGGCGATCTGGTCACGGCGTACGCGCTGTTCGAGAAGCGCTTTGGTATCGGCACCCGCAGATTCGCGTCGGTGGTGTTTATGGTAACACGCGCGCTCGCCGACTCCGTTCGAGTTTTTGCCACCGCAATCCCGATTGCCCTCATTATCGGCCCAGCGCTGCCGAAACAATACGTGATGCCCGCGGCAATTCTCGTGTTGGGTGCACTCACCCTCGTGTACACCTATTACGGCGGCATGCGCGCCGTCGTATGGACCGATGTTCTTCAAACCAGCGTGTACCTGCTCGGTGGCCTCAGTGCCGTCTATTTGATCGGCAAGGGTGTGAGCGGCGGGTGGGGCACGATTCTGAGCAGCGCTAACTCCGCCGGAAAGCTTAGAGCGATCGACCTTTACACAGGATTCGACAGGCCACAGACATTGTTCGCTGGACTGCTGGGCGGCGCGTTTCTGTCGATGGCATCGCACGGCGCCGACCAGCTTATCGTGCAAAGGCTCCTGGCTGCATCCAGCCTCAAGGAGTCTCGCAAGGCTCTGATAGGCAGCGGCATCGCGGTATTCCTGCAGTTCGGGCTCTTCCTCTTGATCGGCATTGGACTCTTCGCGTTTTATGGCGGCCGCCACTTTGATGTACCTGATTCGATATTCCCGACGTTTGTCGTCGATTCGATGCCCGGCGGTTTGCGCGGACTCATCGTCGCCGCGGTACTCGCCGCAACGATGAGCGCTCACTCCGGCGCATTGAACTCCCTCGCGGCGTCGACGACTCACGACATCTATCTGCCCCTCACGCATCGCGCCGCGGACGACCCACGAACTCTCCGCGTTGCGAAGCTGTTCACGATGTTCTGGGGAGTCGTGCTGCTCGCGATGGCGCTGCTGTATCCGGCGCAAAACACTCCGGTCGTCGTCGTCGCGCTGTCGATTGCGTCGTTTACCTACGGTGCCCTGCTCGGAGGATTCTTCCTC
>DATAHM010000073.1:0-1783 GCA_036263215.1 Gemmatimonadaceae bacterium | reverse complement strand
GATGCCAGTTAACTAACGTCCTGCTTAACAGTATCCCACGACGTATCGCTCGACGCATTGATGCCCTGCGCCCGCAACGCGAACTCCGCCGGATTCGTAGCCGCGAACAGCGCGTCGTCGTACGAGATCACGCCCTTGTGGTACCAGTTCATCAGGGACTGATCGAAAGTCTGCATCCCGTACGCGACCGCGCCTTCCTTGATGAGCTCGGGAATGTTGAGCGATTTGGTCATGTCGCGGATCTGATCGCGCACCGCTTCCGTATTCACGAGAATTTCCGCTGCCGGCACACGTCCCTTCTTGTCGGCACGACGCACCAGGCGCAGTGAAATGATTGCCCGCAACGCCGTCGACAGCATGTACCGCACTTCGGTTTGCTGGTGCGGAGGATAGAAGGACAGCACGCGATTGATGGTCTGTGTCGCATCAGTCGTGTGCAGCGTCGAGAACACGAGGTGACCGGTCTCGGCAGCCTTGAGGGCCGTGTCGAGCGTATCGATGTCTCGAATCTCTCCGACCAGCAGAATGTCGGGATCCTGGCGCAACACTCGGCGCAATGCCTGGCCGAAGCTGTTGGTGTCGGTTCCAACTTCGCGCTGGTTGATGCTGCTCTTGATGTCGCGGTGCAGGAACTCGATCGGATCTTCGATCGTGATGATGTTCGCGTGGCGGTTCTGATTGATGTAGTGAAGCATCGACGCAAGAGCCGTCGATTTTCCGGAGCCCGTGATACCCGTCACCAGAATCAACCCGCGCGGCATCAGTGCTATGCGCTCGCAGATTTCCGGCAGGTTCAGCTCGGCAATGGTCTTTGCCTGGAAAGGAACCGTTCGCATGGCATAGGCAATCGTGCCGCGCTGCTGGTAGGCATTGACGCGAAAGCGGCCGATTCCCGGAACGGCGAGGGCGAAGTCCGATTCCTTTGCCTCCGAAAACTCCTTGATGTTCTTGGGCGCCATGATCTGCTCGGCGAGACTCCGCAGATCTTCCTGCGTGAGCGCCGGCATTTCGAGCGTCACCATATGACCATCGACGCGCAGCGTCGGGGGACGGCCGACCTTGAGGTGCAGGTCCGACGCGTTCTGGTGAACCATGTGCTGGAGAATCGCTTTGTAGTCGAACGTGCCGGCGGCGCGGTGGGGAGCGGCTGCGGAAGCACCGGCCGGGGCTTTCACCGGCGGGGGTTCGAGTTTTACTCGAGTCGGGGGATTTTCAGCCATTCGGATCTATACGGAAAAGGACCTGTCCATACTCGACGGGATGGGCGTTCTGCGCGAGGATCTCGCGCACCACTCCATCGAACTCGGACTCTATCTCGTTCATGATTTTCATCGCCTCGATGATGCAGAGGATCTGACCTTTGCTGATTCTGTCGCCCACGGACAGATACGGTTTGGCGCCGGGCTCCGGCGCGCCGTAGTACGTCCCGACCATCGGCGACTTCACTTCCAGATACTTCGCCTTCGCTGCTTCAACTTTCGGTGCTTCTCCGGCAGCCGGCGCTTCCGCAGGAGCCGGAGCTGGCGCCGCCGCCGGCAAAAGCGCCGGCATCTGCATGGGCGACGTCATCTGCACCGCACCGCGCTGCTGCGGAGTCTTGGAGATCCTGATCTTCATCCCCTTGTCGGACGAGATCTCAATGGAATCCACACTCGACTCGTCCAGCATTTCCACCAGCTTCTTCACGTAGCGGAGATCGATCATTGTCGTCGTTTCGCGTCTGATGGGACCAGCAGGTGAGCGCGGCTCAGGCAACTTCGAGCAGCTCTCGCGTGAAATCAGT
>DATAHM010000072.1:0-20274 GCA_036263215.1 Gemmatimonadaceae bacterium | reverse complement strand
ACCGTTGTTGAATAGCGTGGCGTACTGATCACGGTACGCCTCCATTTGGATGGTTCAGCCCTTGGTCCGCGCCTGATAAAAAAAGGCGAGAACGACGGTGCGTCCGCGATAGTCGGAGAGCCGTACCGGAGTCTGGAGAAGTCCGTACCGTGTCGCGCCAGTGAGGGTGAAATCAGGCGCCACATCGTTGACGGCAGGACCCGTCGGCGGCGTCGCCGCGTTTTGCTGAGCGTGGGCCGTGCCGGCTGCGAGTAAAGACGCAACGGTAACGAGCGAGAATGTCCTGGTGCGAGCTCGAGCAAGCATGCGTGCGTTCCCCAATGCGATATTTGGAGAATTCTACAGTCGGGGCCGAATTACCGCCATGTCGCAAATCGTCGGGCCATTATGTGGTCTCGCTTTCGTCTTCCTCTTCCCCATTCAGGCGATGGCTCAGGGGCTAGCGGACCAGCAACTCGAGCTCGGCGCGCAGGCCATCGCCGTTGTGACCCGCGAATCGCCGGCCATCCATGGCGCGACATTAACCGAAGGCTATCTGACGCAACCGGTCCTGATGGCCGACCTCGGGCTGTGGAAAAATGCGCTGCATTTGAAGGGAACCATCGATTTCGAAGGCACGACCCTCAAGCGCGGCGAGCTTAATGCCGGAATGACCGGCGAAGGCTATGCCGATCGTCGTCACCCACATACGTATCTGCACGAGTTGGTCGCCACCGTGCAACGCCAGATTGGTCACGCGTCGGCCTCGTTAACGGCGGGAAAGGGATTCGCGCCGTTTGGCACGGACGACCCAATGTCGCGGCCGTTCGAGAAGTACCCAATCAACCACCACCTCTCGCAAATACTCGAACGCGCGATTACCGTGGTCGCGGTTCAAGCGAAATCAATCATCGTCGAGGGCGGTCTTTTCAACGGCGACGAGCCGGAAGGCCCGGGCGACACGCCCAATCGGCGACGATACTGGGACTCGTGGTCGGGCCGAGTGACGGCGAATCCATTTACACAGACTGAGCTGCAGGCGAGCTACGCGCGCGTGAAGTCGCCGGAAAACGCGGCCGGTGGCGGCCTCGATCAACGCAAGCAGAGTGCGTCCATTCGCCTCGAAGATCCGCAGCAGAGTGGTTACGCGCTTCTCGAGTGGGCGCGAACGGCCGACTACGCTGGCGCCCAGCAGGCGTTCGTGTATAGCACGCTTCTGGCCGAGACCTGGGCAAAGTACGGTGCGGTGAACGGGGCTTTGCGGTTCGAGAGAACTGATCGGCCGGATGAAGAGCGCCTCCTCGACCCATTCAGAACTTCGGTACCGGAGCCGGATCTCAGTGTTGCCGGTCGCTCTCGCTGGAATATCCTGACCGCGCGATTTGCGACCTCACTCCCCGGCGCCATCGCGCTCGATCCATTCGTTGAGATCGCACGCATCCGTGTCAGGGAGCTCATCGAGCCATCAGGGTTCGATCCGCGCGCTTTTTACGGCTCTACTCGAATGTGGAGCGTGTCCCTCGGAGCGAAGATGTCCTTCGGGATGACCCACATGCGGATGGGCAGATACGGAGCAGCAGCCGCGCGGTCGGCGCAGATGAAAAAATCCGGAGAGGCGATGCCGGGAATGAAGATGGGCGGGGGGTCAAACGCGGCAGCGATCGGCAAATGACGCCAGTTTCATAGGCGCCGGATTGACATCGAAACGCCTTCAAACCGTGGAGCATTACCCGCTGTCTAAGCCCGCACACCCGAATGGAGCGACGATGAAGAGACAGCTGAGATGCGCCGCGATTGCTGCGGCTCCGTTTTTGATTGGGACCGCCGCCTACGGGCAGTATTCGAGCGACTACACTTCTCCGCGGAACGCCGTGGTTGACGCTTCAGGAGCCCGTATCGTCGAGGTCGAGGCGGGCGCGGGCAGTCTGCGCGTCGAGGGCAAGCCTGGTCTCAGGCAGGTCGCAGTAAACGGAACCGCCCGCGCGTCGTCGCAGCGTTACCTCAGCGAGATCCGGCTGATCGCGGAACGTCGTGGAGACGTCGTTTTCATCAAGGCCGACATGCCAGATAACTGGGGTTCAGATAACGACAATTTTTCCGCCGCGCTCGACCTGGTTATCCAGGTGCCGCAGGGGATGAATGCAGACATCACTGATGGCAGCGGCGACACTCGGATCTCGGGCGTCGGCTCTTTGGAAGCCACGGATGGCTCCGGAGATTTTTCGGTGGACGGCGCCGCCGGGAATGTGCGCGTCACCGACGGCTCCGGAAATTTGCGAATCGAGAACGTTACCGGTGACGTGCGCGTGAGCGACGGCTCCGGCGAGATCGAAGTGCGCACTGTTACGGGCTCTTTCACCGTCGAGAGCGATGGGTCGGGCGGTATCACGGCCAACGACGTCCGCGGGTCAGTTACCGTCCAACAGGATGGATCCGGCAACATCGACGTTACAAAGGTCGGTCGCGACTTCAGGGTGGAATCGAAAGGGAGTGGCGAGATCGATTACAGCTCTGTTTCAGGGCAGGTCGATATTCCCGACCGTCGCCGAGGGCACCGTCGCGGCGACAGTTAGGCGCCGCCGTGCACGTTTATTGCCGCTGTCGGCGTTCCAACGTGTAGCATCCTCGCTACACGTTGGAACGAGATCTTTCCTGCTTCCAACGGAGAACGACATGCGGTTTCTGGCAATAAGTCTTTGTGCTCTCGCACTGCTGCCTGCGGCGTCAGGCGCGCAGCAGTCTTCGCAGCTTTCGTCGATGGGGCCCACTATCCAGGCGGCCGCCGTCGGATTCCGCGCGACTGATCCGAAAGTAAACGCAGCCACTAGAGTGACGGCGGCTCCGCTGATCGCCCGACATCAGGGACAGGATGTGGCGCTCATGGCGGTTGGAGTCGGGGCCATGATAGCGGGCGCACTCATTGGCGACACCGCTGGTACAATCATCCTAATCGGTGGTGCCGCAGTCGCTCTTTTTGGTTTGTACCACTACCTGGAATAGATTCGCCGCTCGAATCTTTTGCACGTCTGCAGGCGCGCGCGTTAGGCTTCGCCCTTGATGTGGAGCGTGCCTGAGCTCACCATCACGGAGCATCCACCCACTCGAATGGCGGCGAGTTGGCCGCGCTTCAGATCGACCTGGGCCTCGAGACGGCTGGGGCGCCCCATCTCGACGCCCTGGTCGACCGTCCAGCGCACGTTACCGTCGCGCGTCTCTGACCGCAGGGCGAGAAAACCGGCAAGCGCGGCACACGCGCTTCCCGTCGCCGGATCTTCCCCGATTCCCAAGCCCGGCGCAAACATTCTCGCCCTGATATGACCGCCCTCGAAAATGTTGCTCCAGTCATCCGTGCTGAACACGAACATTTCCGGTGCCCAGTAATCCCGTAGTGCTGCTTCCCATTTGAGCGGATCCACCCTGACCCAGGAGAGCATTTCCGGCTTCTTGATCGGGATGAAGAGGAACGGAACACCGCACGAGACCGCTTCCGGCTCGATCATGTCATCAGCCACGATGTGGCTCGGCTCGAGCGACAAAATCTCGCACAGTGTTTCTGGAGGCGGTGGAGGATCTTTTATCTCCGGAAGTCGCGCGGCCGTAAGTTCTGCGAAAACCGGCTTTCCGTTTGTGGCGGTGATGGTTACTGCGACCGGGCCAACGCCTTCCTCGAATATGATTTTGGTCTGTTCGCCAGCGAGTGGTATGTCGCCGGTTGCGGCAAGCGCAAAAGCGCATCCGACTGTGGGATGGCCTGCAAACGGAATTTCTTTTCCCGGTGTGAAGATTCGAACCTTGCGTGTGTTTGGTTTCGCATCAGGCGGGAAAACAAACACGCTCTCGGAGTAATTGAACTCGCGCGTGATCGCGAGCATTTGGCGGTCGGAAAGTCCGCGCGCGTCAGGAATCACCGCGAGCGGATTTCCTCCGTGCAAGCGGTCGGTGAAAACGTCGACGGTGTGAAAGGCGTAAGACATTACGCGATAGATTATGCGAACGCCCGTTCGGGATGGCTACTGCTCCGTCACGTCTACCTCCGTTTCAGCAGCAGCAGGGGAGACGCCTTGGCTCCCTCCAGTTGGTCGGTTGTGCATTGGCTCGGTGCCTTGTCGGGCCTCCACCGGAGAAACTTTGTACCATGACGGAAGCGGCCACCGGTGAAGTGGTCGTACTGGACTTCGACCACGAGCTTGGGCGCCAGTGGCTGCCACTGAGCTGACCGTTCAGTGCTCCAGCGGCTCGGTCCGCCGGGCGCCTGACCGGTGAAACCAGGCTTTTTGATCAGTTTTTCGAGCTTTGGCGTGAGTTCTTTTTTCTGCTCGGTGGTAAGACTCGAGCAGAACCCGACGTGGTCGAGAAGACCTTGGTCGTTGTAGAGGCCGAGCAGTAATGAGCCGACGAGGTTGCCCTTCGACGCGTATCTGAATCCGCCAACGACGCATTCCACCGTGCGGAGTTGTTTGACCTTGACCATTCCCCGTCGTTCGCCAGAGTGGTAGGGCTCGTCGAGCTCCTTCGCAATGATTCCGTCGAGACCGCCGCCCACATTTGCGAACCAGCGCCTGACCACGGTGAGCTCGGTCGTCGCGGGCGACAGCTGCACCTGAGACCCAGGGGTGAAAAACTTGCCGGCAAAGCCTTCGAGGCGCGGCCTTCGTTCGCGGAGTGGGTGTTTGGTAAGCGATGTGCCGCGCTCGGTTACCAATAAATCGAAGGCAATGAATGAGGCAGGCGTTTCGGCGGCGAGCTTCTTAATCCGACTAGCGGCGGGATGGATCCTCAGTAACAGATCGTCGAAAGACAGGTTTCCGTCGACGGGAACGACGATCTCGCCGTCCAGCACGAATTTTTTTGGCGTAAGCTCGAGGAATTGCCCGATCAACTCGGGGAAATACCTCCCGAGCGGCTGCCCCGCCTTCGACTGAAGCTTGAGACTGTCGCCGTCGCGGAAGGCGAGACATCGAAAGCCGTCCCACTTGGGCTCGTATTGCCAATTGTCGCCCTCCGGGATTTCCGAAACGCTTATCGCTTCCATCGGCAGGTAGGGCGTTTTAATGGGGAGCGTCATGCGAGGAAGTCGAAGCCAAATGGCATTGAACACGCACTCATGGTAAGCATGAGCTTGCAAGGATCGGGCGGCAGCAGCGCGGCTAGTACGGAAGCAGTGGTGCGATACGGCCCCGCGGGCTGGATGTACAAGGATTGGGAAGGGATGGTTTACCCTTCCGACGCGGTTAAGGGGTTTGATCAACTCCGTTTCATCGCGTCTTTTTTTGATACTGTGGAGATCAACTCGAGTTACTACGGTCCGCCAATTCCCAAGACTTCTGCCAACTGGCTCCGCCGCGTCGATGACAACCCGCGTTTTCGATTCACGGCAAAGTTGTGGAAGCGATTCACTCATGAGCGCAAAAGCGCGTGGACGACGGAAGAGGTCGACCAGGTTCGGGCGGGGTTCGACCCGCTAATGGAATCGAACCGCCTGGGCGCAGTGTTGCTTCAGTTTCCATGGAGCTTTAAGCGCACCGATGAAAACCGTGAATGGCTCGGCGATGTCGTTCGTACTTTCAGTGTATATCCGCTCGCGATAGAGGTCAGGCATAAGTCCTGGCTGGCGCCGGAGTTCCTCAGCGGGTTGCTCGAAAACGGGGTAGGCTTCGTGAACATCGACCAGCCAATGTTTCATGATTCGATTGGGCCGAGCTCCCGCGTGACATCTCACGTAGGGTATGTCAGGGTGCATGGACGGAACTACAAGGACTGGTTTCGCGACAAGGCTCCTGTCGAGCAGAGGTACAATTATCTGTACACGGCCGACGAGTTGTTGCCATGGGCAGAGCGGACGCGGGAGATCGCTGCTGATCCAGCCAGCCGAGAGGTTTATGTCATCACCAACAACCACTACAAGGGCAAGGCCGTCGCTAACGCGCTGATGCTGAAGTCAATGGTCACCGGTGAGCGGGTGCCTGCGCCGTCGACTGTGTACGAGGCGTATGGTGACGTGATCGCCGATTTCGTGCGACCCGTGGAAAACCCTCAGTTGGTCCCGCATCTTCATTGACTGCAAGACCTTAAATCGCTATATTGCCTGACTGATCGCAACAGTTGCGATTCAGCGCCAGCGAACTTCAGAGGGACCTGGGATTCCACCAGGTCTTTTTTGGTTTTACGGCGGGCAAGGGCGGCCATTTCGGCCGCGAACATACAGTAGTCGGCACGGTACCGCACACACGGCACTTCCGACACAATTGAATGAGGATGTACCGCACATGCGTACCACCGGCAAAGTAAAGTGGTTCAACGACGCCAAGGGCTTTGGCTTCATCACCCCAGAGAACGGACAGAAAGATTGCTTCGTTCACCATTCCGCCATTCAGGGCAGCGGCTTCAAGTCGCTGGCCGAAGGCGAGCGCGTTGAATTCGACGTCGTGCAGGGCCAGAAGGGCCCGGCGGCGGAGAACGTCACCAAGCTCGGCGCTTAAGTCGAAGCTTGCAGGACGCACTTTAGAGGGCGGGGCCGATCTGGACAATTCCAGGCCGGCCCCGCTTTTTATTTCCCTACACAAAAACCGTTTGGAGGATTATGGCAAAAGAAGAAGCAATCGAGCTTGAAGGAACCGTGACCGAAGTGCTACCCGATGCGACTTTCCGGGTGCAGGTCAACAACGGACACGATGTACACGCGACAATTGCCGGAAAAATGCGTCGATTCCGGATCCGCGTTCTGGCGGGTGATCGCGTCACTCTGGAAGTATCGCCGTACGACCTGACGCGGGGCCGAATCACCTTCCGCCACAAGGGTTGAGCTCGCTCACGCGCTGTTGCACGTAACGGAGTCGTAGAAGAAGCAGCGGACTGCGCAGCCGATGTTGTGCATTGAAATGGCGTGCGATTCGCTGGAAGGAAAATGGGAGGGTAAGTCGGATGAAGGCCCTGCGGGCGATCTGGATGGCGGCGTTCGTGTTTTTGGTCGCGACTCTGATATCCGGCTGCAAGCGCACGCGAACGGTCGATACCGATTCCAGCGCTTCGTCCCTGATTTTTGGCAGCGCTTCGCCCGAAGCTCAGAAAGCTCTGGCAATGCCAGTAGACTTTCGCTTGACGGAGGAAAACTTCGTCGCGTGGGAGGAGGCACAGAGAAACCTCGACGCGCTGCCTCGGTCTGCGCTTCCCTCGGGCGCATCCGCCGCTGCGAATCCGATCGACCGCGCAGTGGAGCGCCTCGAGTCGAGCCCACGCGCCCGCACCGCTATTGAGCGCACCGGCCTGACTGTCCGCGACTTCGTACTCGAAACCATCGCCCTGGCGCAAGCGACGGAAGCCCTTGCTGCGGCCAATTCAGCGTCTGCCGGCAAAATTCCGCCCGAGAACCTGCAGTTCGTGCAAGCGCATCGGTCACGCATGTTGCTGGCGCAACGCCGACGTCAAGCGGCAGAGCAATCGGAAACGAGCAACGTTCAGAGCAGCGCGGGGGAAACCGCGGCCGTCTCACCAGTGACGGTTCAGCCCGCTGAGGCGGACACCAATCAGAGCGCGGACAGTTTGGGATCCGGCGCGGTCACCGACGAGCGTTCTGACCGACGCCCCACGCAGCGCCCGCAACACCGCGACACCGCTCCGACTACGCAAATGCGGCAGCCTGTGCACGACTCGGTGAGGGACACCCTTCCACCGCCACGATAGGTCACGGTCCCGGCGCCTGAGACGGTGGAGGTTTTGGCGGTGGGGGAAGGTTTGAGACACGCTCTTTGAACGCGTGAAACTCGGGCGTATCGACGACGAACCGGTCGCTCGATCCGGCTCGCGCGGAGCGGATCAGCGCCTTCGCTTTGGCGATCCGTGCTTCCTCGAGTGGGTGAGAAGCAAACCAGCCCTCGACGACCGAGGGCTCGTACGCTCGTTGCTTCAAGAGCACCTGGAACAGATCTGGGATTCCCTGTGGATCATATCCGGCTCGCATGACGTTGACGACGCCTTCGGAGTCCGCCTGGAGCTCGTCGAGCCTGCTGTGGCGAGCAAAAAGAGCGCTTCCGCCGACCTGTACCGCAACCTGGGTCAGCCCGCTGTGGCAAATGCTGGTGAGACTGCACACAACAGCCAGGCCAAAGTTCGCCTTTTGCTGGGTTTGCATGTCCTTAACGGAGTGCCGCTCGATAACGTGTCCGATCTCGTGCCCCAGCGTACCAGTCAACTCGTCCAGCTTGTCTGCGCTTTCGATGAGCCCGCGGTTCACGTAGATGTAGCCGCCGGGTAGCGCGAATGCATTTACCTGTTTGCTGTTGACGACGTAGAAATGCCAATCCAGGTTCGCGCGACTCGTAGTTTTTGCAATTGATTCACCGAGTGTCTGGATGTAGTCAGCAATCGCGGGATCCGTGACAATCGGCAGCTGCGCGTTTATCTCCTCTGCGTTCTGTCTGCCGATCTCGACTTCTTGATCCTGCGAGACCGAGCATGACGCGAGAATCAGGGGAAGTGCCGCGAAAAGCCGGAGAGATTTCATCAAGCCCGCGAAATAGAGGTAGATTGAGGGGGCAAGACGTATTCCAGTGAGTCCAGCCTTGTTCTTGCCGGAAAGATTACACCCTTGTCAGTCGCGATGCTGTCCAAAGAGTTGGTGTGGGCCAGGTCCAAACGGGTGGAAATAGTGACGCGACTCCGCAGCGCGGCGGAGTGGCGGGTGGCCATCCTCGTTCTGTCGATGGCTGCACTACTCGTTCCGGTGATCGCTCCATCCGGATTCTTTTTCCCGTACGTTTTTCCAAGAAACATTTTCTTCCGCATCATCGTCGAGACCGGCACGCTCGTTCTCGTTTGGAGCATTTGCCTAGGCGACGACGATCTGGACCTGCGGTTCGAGCCGATTTTCTGGGCGATCGCCGCATTTGTGCTTGCGGGGCTCGTCTCAGCGCTCTTTTCTCCGGCGCGCGACCACAGTCTCTTCGGCGATTTCGAGCGCATGGGTGGCGTGTGGGCGTGGTTGCATCTTGCACTTTTCTTCTTGCTGCTGCGCGCGCTGCGCGAGCACGAGTGGAAGTGGGTTCTGAATTGCGCGCTTATCGTGAGCCTGGCCGTGAGCACGGTCGCGATATGGCAGCATTTCCACTTCACAAGCGCCGTTGATGCGGTAGGAGCGCAGTTTGCGGCGAGCGATTCCACCATCGGCAACTCTGGCCTCCTCGCCGTTTACCTGCTTTTTGGTCTGGGGATCGCCGCATACTTGGCCACTACGGCTGCCCGCCTGCGAAGCGCATACTTTGCCGCCGCGGGCGTCGTTTCGTTCGGGATGGTTTACGCGGAAAATCGGAGTTCCGTGGTTGGAATGATTCTCGGAGCGCTCGCCGGGTCGATCCTCTTCGCAATACTTCGCTCAAAGCAAAAGCGGTGGCTGGCGCCCAGCATTGCACTCGGTATTGCATGCATCGTCGTGAGCGCAGCTGCGGCCATCAGGGCGTTTCCGGGTACTGCACTCGTACGGGTGACACCGACAGTCGTGCAACGCCTTGCCCTGTCGGACCCGAGTGGAGTGGATGAGTTGCGCCTTATGCACTGGCACGCAGCTCTACAGGGATTCGAGGATCGCCCTGTATTTGGTTACGGGCCCGAGAACTACAATCTTGTCTGGTCGGCGCACCTCAATCCCGCGATCTATCGCCTGGACACTGATGTCTACGATCACGCGCACAACGAGTACCTCGAGATTCTCGCAACTGGAGGAGTAATCGGTCTTTGCGCATTTGTCGGCATTTGGCTCGCGATCGGCGTGACACTCAGTCGCGCTTATCGTGACGAACGGCTTTCCTCGGCATCGCTGGCCGTTCTAGTCGCGTTGCAGGTTGCGTATGCGGTTTATCTGATTTTCTGGTTTTTCGACCTCAACTCGACGATGCTCTGGATACTCGTCGGAGCGTTCATCGCCTCGAGAGAGAACGCACACGGTATCGTTCAGGCAGCGGTGTCGAAAACACCGCAGCACAAACGCGTCGGTTTCGCTATCGCTGTTGTATCTGCGGCACTGGTCGGCGTATCGCTGTATTCAGAGGCCCTTTTGCCGACGCGCGTCAATCGTGCGCTTGCCCAGCTTGATTCACCGCCGACGACCGTCGCCAGTTTACGAGCTACATTCGCCACATTGGCCGCAAATCCGATCCACGAATCGCCACATACGCCGATTATGATGGCGGATTATTTGGACGGCGCACGGCCCGAATTCGCGACTCTGCGGCGCAACCCGACCGGCCGGCGCATGCTCGAATCGTCTTTGGCAGACGCGCTCTCGACCTTCAAGGCAGAGATTCATCGCGATACTTTGAACGACCGACTCTACACGCGCGAGGCCAGCGTGCTGCTGGATGCTGCGGAATTCTACAACTCGCCGGCCTACGTCGATACGGCGATCGACGTTCTTCACAAAGCGATCGAGCTGAGTCCGCGCCGGATCCAGCCACGGATGCTCTTGGCGAGACTGTACACCGAGGACCGCGACTTCGATGGCGCGAAAGCAGTTTTGGAAGCAGCGATTCGCATCGACCCGGACATCGGAGAGCCCAGATATCGAATGGCGGAGCACTACCTCCGCTTTGGGCAAACCGATTCTGCGTTCTACATGCTGAGGAGCTCGCTCCGGCGTGGATATGTAGGTCCTCCAGAGACCTATCTTGCCGTTGGAAAGCGTCTTGAATTTTCCCGGCGCTCAACGGAGGCTGCCGACCTTTACACGAGCTATTTAGAGGCGAAATACACGAAGGCCATTTGGGACGCGGGCAGTACGATCGATCGTGCTGTGCCGCCGGCCGACATCGCCGTAGCTGCGCACCTGCCACTCCTTTATGTTCGCGCCCAGGAAAGAGAGCTCGCGATAAAATCGGCCGCGGCGCTATCGGCGTTCGACTCGACACGCACTGATCTCGTTGAGCAGTTCGTGACCGATTTAGGGTCCCGACGCCGGTCGCGGTGGCTCGCCCGGAACTCCCTGTTGCCGTGCGTCACAAGCCGCGCGTCGCGTTCAACCATGCCCGACAAGCTCGAGGCCTGCGGGGTTTTTCGCAAAAAGCTCTAAGCGGAGTGCGCGGCTGCCGGTTGGGGTCTGATCCCGGCGCGATGAATTCGTAGCGCGGCGATACGCCTTCCGTCCATTGCTACCACCTCCATTTCACCGCCCGGTATCGGAATTCGGTCGCCCATTCGAGGCAGTCGTCCCAATTTGGCGAAAGCGTAGCCGCCTAGCGTCGTCCAGTCGCCTTCAGGGATCTGCACTCGGTAATCGGATCGCACATCGATGAGCGATAGCGATCCGGCAAGCTCGAGCACTCCGTCCGTGACCACTGAGTCGCGTGAGGCGAAATCGTATTCGTCGGCGATATCACCGACTACCTCTTCGACCAGATCTTCCATCGTTACGATTCCGGCGGTGCCTCCGTACTCGTCCAGCACGACTGCCATGTGAGCCCGTGTCTTCCGGAGATCGTCGAGAACGCGCTCCGCCGGTCTGCTGTCGGGAACGTACATCGGTTCGCGGACGAAATCAGCAAGGTTGAATGGCGCATCTCCGGAATGCAGCCACAGGTCTTTGGCAAGAAAAACCCCGATAACATCGTCGAGCGATTCGCGATAGACGGGATAGCGAGAGTACCGCTCGCGGCGCAGCACCTCCCAGACTTCTTCTTCATTCGACTCGATGTCGAGCGCGACCACATCGGTTCGCGGCCGCATCACGTCCCGCGCCTTCTTCTCATGGAAGTCGAGAACGCCAGCAAGCATCGCACGGTCCGAATCGTCAAGCGTTCCCCGCGCGTGCGCCTGCATTACCATGAAACGAATTTCTTCGGGACTGTGACCTTCCTCGTCGCTGGCCGGCTCAACTCCAAAGAGCGCCAGCAATCCGTTGGCCGCTCCGTTGAACAACCAGATGAAGGGCGACATAATGCGTGAGAAAACCAGCAACGGGCGGGTTACCGCTCTCGCCGTTCGCTCCGGACTTGCCAGCGCAATCGACTTGGGCGCCAATTCGCCCAACACGATGTGAAGGAAAGTGAGTAGCACGAATGCGACGGGCACAGCGGCTACGTGGGTGGCTGTTGGCGACGGGTTGAGCCCGATCGTCCTGAAGAGCCCGTCGAACAGGTGTGCCAGAGCGGGCTCGCCAATCCACCCCAGGGCCAGGGAGGCAATCGTGATTCCGAGCTGGGTGGCTGCGATATAGCGGTCGAGATGCTGAAGGGCCGAATGGACGGTCCGTGCGCCGCGATCACCGCGGCCAATCATCTCGTCGATTTTGCTTTGTCGAGCCGCGACCAGTGAAAACTCGGCCGCGACGAAGAAGGCGTTTAGCGCGACCAGTCCCAGCACAGCGACGAGGCTGCTGAGGGCCGCGCTCATAGACGGAGGATCAGCGGCGTCCACAGCAAGAAGTCCAAGGACCATATCGTGTAATCTATATAGTAGTAGAGACTTAGGAGTCGGTCGGAGCGTCTATTTGACGGGGGTACCGTATCCCCGCAATTTCGAACCCTTGCCACCGGCTGTGCTGCAATCTTCCGTCGCTTCATTGCCCACTCTGGGCCCTCACGTTGCTCCGCGCAGCGGTAGGGAGCGGGTACTCCGCGTCCTCTACCTTGGACGGTTCTCCCTAGCCACCGCGATTTTCATTGCGGCGATTGTGGTGTGGCGCGCTGCGGACACGAGCGCGACTCTCATTGCCACTCTGGCCTTCGTTGCGACACTGATTTTTACCGCGGCGTCCCTGGTGTACAGCGAGCAAAGAAAGGCCGAGCCGGGGGATAGTTTCTTCTATGTGCAGATGCTGTTCGATCTGCTGCTCGTTACGACGGTCGTTCATCTCACCCAGGCTGGCACACCGTCACAGCTCGCTCCGCTTTATATCCTGGTCATCGCGGTGAGCGCGCTCGTCCTGCCGTCTGCCGGCGTTCTATTGGTGGCCGCTCTTGGAGATGTGCTGTACTTCTCCGTTACGATCCTCGATCAGGCGTCGACGTTCGACCTTCCGGTTCTCGTGCAGCTCGGAATCTTCGGCGCAGTGGCCCTCGGCTGCGGCTATATCGGCGCGAGATTGCGTGAAGCCAACGCTGGCCGGGAAGAAATGGCGGCGGAGCTGGCGGCGTTCAGGATGCGCGAAGCCGACATCGAGCGCCTTCACACGCGCGCTGAACGGCTCGAGGCCGTGGCCGAGATGAGCGCATCGCTGGCGCACGAGATCAAGAATCCTCTGGCGTCCATCCGAAGCGCGGCCGAGCTCCTCGCCAAGGTACCGGCCGCGGACGACGACACCCGTACGCTGACTAAACTCGTCCAACGCGAGTCGGACCGGCTGTCGCGTCTCTTATCCGAGTTCCTCGATTTTGCCCGAACGGGCGTCACCAGCGTCCGCCGCATCGATCTCGTCGAGATTGCCCGTCACGCCGCGGCACTCATCGCGGCACATCCGGATAAGCCAGACAAGGTGACGATGCGCGAGGTGTTTCCTTCGGGGCCGCTGGTCGTCGTTGGCGATGATGATTTGCTGCACCGCGCAATCTTCAATCTCCTCCTCAATGCGGTACAGGCTTCTCCACCCGGCGGAGAAGTGCGTCTGGAGGCGGCGGAGGTCGCTCACCACAAGTTGCCCGCTCAGGCCGCTCACTTTTCTCGCGGGGCGATAATGCTGCGCGTCAGCGATCAGGGGCGTGGAATTCCGGATTCCATCAAGGATAGACTCTTTGAGCCTTTCGTCACTACCAAGGCAGGCGGCAGCGGGCTTGGCCTTTCCATCGTGCATCGCGCTGTGGAAGCGCACCATGGGTTCGTGCTCGTTGACAACGATGTGCCGAACGGCGGCACCAGGTTCACCGTGATTCTGCCGCGACTTGGTACTGAAGGGGCAAAGCGCACGCCGCGTGCGATGGCGCGGCAGGGACAATGACGGCGACAGCCATCGCCGCACCCACGGTTCTCATCATAGATGATGAGATGGGCATTCTCGACACCATTCGCATTCTGCTCAAGAGCGAAGGCTTCACGCCATATACCGCCCTCGGCGGAAAGAAGGGCCTCGAGCAGATCGCCGCGCTCAAGCCAGAGCTCATTCTCACCGATGTGAGAATGCCCGATGTCACGGGGCTCGACATCCTCGCTTCGGTCAGGGCGCACGACCCGGAAGCCGTCGTGATTCTGATGACGGCGCAGGCGAGTCTGCAGTCGGCAATCGGCGCGGTGAACAACGGAGCCTTCTATTACATCCAGAAGCCGTTCAGGAACGAGGAGCTTGTTGCCATCGTTCGCCGCGCAGCGGAACATCGAAACCTGCGTCGCGAAAACAAGACGCTGAAGGCGGAGGCAAAGAAAAAGGATCGCTCGTCGCGTCCAATCGGCCAGAGCAAACCGTGGCTAGACGCGCTCCACGTCGCCGAATCCGTCGCGGTCACCGATTCGACGGTATTGCTTCAGGGCGAATCGGGAACCGGCAAGGAAGTAGTGGCGCGTTACATCCACGACCTGTCTCCGCGTGCGGCGAAGCCCTTCCTTTCGATCAATTGCGGTGCGCTCCCGGAGAGCCTGCTGGAGAGCGAGCTATTTGGCCACGTGAAGGGATCGTTCACCGGTGCCTCGCGCGACAAGGAAGGACTGTTCGCGGCCGCTGGAGACGGAACGTTTTTCCTCGACGAAATCGGCGAGACCACGCCCGCGACGCAGGTAAAACTCCTGCGCGTGCTGCAGCAGCGCGAGGTGATACCGGTGGGCGCGACGGATCCGAGACCGGTTCACGCCCGCGTGATCGCGGCAACGAACCGCGATCTGGAAGAGGAGATCAAACGTGGGAATTTCCGCAGCGATCTCTACTACCGGCTCAACGTCATCTCGATTGTTCTGCCTCCGCTGCGCGCTCGCCCAGCCGACATTCCGCTGCTTGCGACGGCCTTTCTTCAGCGGACCGCTGAAAGCAATGGCGAGGGACCAATAGCGCTGGAACCTGACGCGCTCGAAGCGCTACAGCTCTATTCGTGGCCCGGCAACGTGCGTGAGCTGGAGAACGCGCTCGAGAGAGCAGCTATTCTGGCGAAGGGCCGGAGCATCACCGTTTCCTCGCTGCCGGAGCGCGTCGTCGAGGCGAAATCCGATCCCTTGATCAGCGCCGCCACTCAGGCGAATCCGACGCTCGATACGATCGAGCGCGCATACATCATGTGGGTCCTGGAAAACGAAGGCGGTAACAAAGCGCGCACCGCCGAAGTGCTCGGCATCGACACGTCGACGCTGTATCGCAAATTGAGCCGTTACGGTCTGGAGAAATAACCGCATTGTACACCCCGATAACTCCGCTGAAGAAAACGGAGATGCTCGTCTCCGTGCTCATGCCGGTCTACAACGAAGTCGATACCATCGCCGAAATAGTCGAGCGAGTCCGTGCGGCGCCGTATCTCACCGAGATCATCTGCGTCGACGACTGCTCGACTGACGGCACCCGGGACATCCTGGCGAAGCTGCTCGCCGAGGGAAAGATCCAGCAGGCGATTTATCAACAGCGGAATCGCGGCAAGGGCGCGGCGGTGAGGACGGCCATTGCGGCGAGTCATGGTGACGTCGTCATCGTGCAGGACGCTGACCTGGAGTACAATCCGTCCGACTGGCCGCAGTTGTTCGAGCCTCTCATTCAAGGGCGAGCCGACGCCGTGTTTGGATCGCGGTTCCTCGGAGGAACCCACCGTGTGCTCTACTACTGGCACGCCATCGGTAACGGCCTCCTTACAACACTCAGCAACATGTTCAGCAATCTCAATCTCACGGACATGGAGTGCTGCTATAAGGCGGTGCGCGGAGATCTTGCACGCTCGCTCTCCCTGCGGTCGGAACGCTTCGGATTCGAGCCGGAGATCACCGCGAAGCTAGCGCACTGCAACGCGCGAATCTTCGAAGTGCCAGTGAGCTATTCCGGCCGAACGTACCTGGAAGGGAAGAAGATCACGTGGCGGGATGGGTTCGCGGCGCTACTGCATATCATCAGATACAACGTCTTTCCCTAGCCCTTCGGCCAGAGCGCACGCATTCCTGCGGCATAAGGCGCGAGCACGGGCGGTCCTTCTTTGGTACCGCGGTAAAACATCAGGGGAACACGTTCGGGGTAGCGCGCGATAAGGCCGGCGTTGATATCGGGGCCCATATCGCGAACGACTATAGGGTCGGGGCCAGCGGCGCCGGGCAGCTCCGCCTCCCACAAAAGCGACGCAACTTCCAGTATGCCCAGTGTGTCGGACGCAACCTGCCGAAGACACGCCGGCGCCATTGGTGCGCGCGGCTCCGCGCGGATGTCGTCGCCATTGGCTATCCGGATTTTCGGAATCTCCCGATGGGGTAAGAAGTTGAAATCCATCGGCGGAGGCGCATGGCTACGCGCTGCCGGATCCAGCTCGTACCACAGCGAGAAGAAATGCGCTTCACAGGTGGGATTGTAACGCATGGCGACCTCGAGAGAATCGAGGCGCATTCCGTGGGCGAGCAACCGCGAAACTATTCGGCCTGTCCATGCTCCGTGCACGAAAACGAGTGCGGGCTGCCGCTGTACCGGAAGCGTTATGCGACTGCTCGCCATCCATGGTCCGCCGTAGCTGGCCAGTCGCTGCGGTCCGAGAAACAACACTCCGGCGAGCCAGCCCAGAATGAGGGTAAAGGAAAGCGCACTACGCGGGGGATAGCTGCCGAACATCTTTTTGGCGGGAATGGAGCGCACCAAGCCAAAGGCAGCTATCGCCGTGAGAAGCACCCAACCGGGCGTCGCTTCATTGAGCATACGCGGCCCCATGAATTCGCCGTGGTGCCAATAAAAAACGTTTCCGAGCACCGGCAGAAGAGCCCAGAGCGCAATGGTGCGCTCACCCCAGGTCAGCCGCCGCGCGACGAGCAGAAACAAGCCAACGAGAATGACAGCAGGAAGCGGCGTCTCCAGCAGGTAAAGGCTGAGCGCGATTAGGTCCGCAGAGGTGTACCCAAGCGCCTGGACCGGGCCATACATCTGACCGGTCGGGTCGCGATGAAACCCGAGCCCAACCAGCGGACCCTGTGAGGCCACATATCCCAGGCGCAACGGACTGCCGAAGAAATGCGCATTGTAGAGCGCTACAGCGACGAAAACCGGGATGATTCCCACGACGGCGGCGCCCGTAGGCCGAATAAGTCCTTGGAGGCGTTCGCGCATTGTTCGGTCCGCCGCACCGAGCCAGATGAACGCTACGACGAGAGCAGCAATGACAGCCGTCAGCGGCCGGATGGAGAAGACGATTCCCGTTGCCAGTCCCGTGAGAATGGGCCAGGCGAAGTTCCTCGAGTCGAGTGTTCTTACCGCAAAGAAAATCGCCGCGGAGAAAAACGCCGCCGCTGCAATGTGGTTCATGTAGGCGCCAGCAAGCCCAATCAGGAAAGGGCTCAAGGCGAGGACGATGGCTCCGACTCTCGCGACAATCGGGTCGTCCCGCAGCAAGCGACCGGCTGCGAGGGCCGAGAAGAAGACTGTAACACCAGCGAAAATGGGTCCGACGGCCTGGGGTACTCCAAGCTTTAGACCGAGCGCAAGGAAGACGACAAACCCGGGCGGGTACTGGGAAACCCAGCCCTTTGGCGTTACAAGGGAGTTCTGCACCTGCCAGAATTCTGTGAAGCGGTCCACTGGTCCGGCCAGCTGTCCAGCGGCAAGAAATCGCGCATGGAGCAGCTGCACCATTGCATCGATGAGATTCGGCTTTCCATGCAGCACTATCAGGGAAAACGCGAGCGTGATCCCGGTCGAGAGTATCCCCAGCAGGAGTGCGAATCGGAAAGGAGGGATCGACGCAAGCCAGGCGCCCAATCTTCCGAGCCTCGCTTCGACGGATGAAGCGTCAACCATGCGGCTCAAGATGATGCCGACGACGAGTACGATGATGCTGCCGAGCAGCAGTAACGTCCGCGACAGTTCGGCGGTATCCATCGCACCGCGGGCGAAAGGCCCGGCGTCCGGCCCATCAAGCAGGCGGTAGAAGGGGAAGACCACGAGCAGCAACAACACGACACCAATTCCGCGACGTGCGTAGCCCCACGCACCGGTGGTCGTGCGCGTATCAATAGTACTTTCTTTGAGCGTCATGCCGTGTAGACGATCAAGCTACGTGGATGGCTTTCGTCCGATCACGAGGAGGCTTTGGCCAATCGGGATGGGGATCACTGATTCGATGCGCCGTAGAACGGGGATCACCCAGCGGTCATAGAAGCGCACTTGTTTGCGGCCCAACGTAGTGCGATGCAGGACTCTTCCGGAAACGAACCAGGCAGCGACCCCGAGAAGGTTGAGATAGTCGAGCTTCTCGATCTCGAATCCATTGTGCACAAGTGACCGCTCGATGCCCGAGCGGGTGTAGCGCCGATAGTGCTCGAAGGCGCGGTCAAGTGAGCCGAAGATCGCCGGCGTAGCGGGGACCAGAAGGAGCAGAGAGCCCCCCGGATTCAGAAGGTCGTACGCGGCCTGCAGGAACTTGTCATCATGCTCCACGTGCTCGAGCACGTTTACAGCAATCACCGAATCGACTTTGAGTGACCCGACGAGATCTTCCAGATAGCCATGATGAACGGTCACCCGGGAATCGCCCGCGAAGCGCTTGCGGAGTATCGGTACGTTGTTGGTTGCGGGCTCGACCAAATCGAGCTGCTTCGGGTGGGCCCTGCTAAGGATTAGATCTGAGACCGTGCCCGTTCCCGCGCCTGCTTCAATTGAGCGCTCCCCGACGTGGTCGACGAAGGAGTCCATAATCCAATCGTAATAGTTCACCGCCTCGGCAACTGCGTCGAGCTCGGTGCCGGAATACGAGAAAGTAGCTTCCATTGCAGGGGTGACGGGCTGGGCCGGTTTCGGGCCTTCAAGGTAAGGTCGTGATATGCAAAATGCGAAACGTTGGGCGCTTTGCGAGGCAGTCGGGCACCGCGGGAACCCAGACGATTAGGTAAGTTGTGTAGTCACAAGGACTTGTGATTATTCCGGCGCTGGCTTGTGGGTTGCCATAGCAGGGCATTACCTCAGTGTTGTGCGCGTCGTCTCATGTATGACTGCTACGACAGCAGCGACGCTCCACCAAACAGGATTAGGAGACTAAATGTCAAGCAACAAAAAGGGTTTCACACTTATTGAGCTTCTGATCGTGGTCGTCATCATCGGCATTCTTGCCGCGATTGCGATTCCGAAGTTCGCGAACACGAAGGACAAGGCGTATGTCGCCGCGATGAAGTCTGACCTTCGTAACCTCGCCACGTATGAAGAGCAGTATGCAGCCGACAACAACGGCGTCTACTTCTCGGGTACCGCGACGAATGCAGCAGCCGTCAACGGTTTCACGCCTTCGAAGGACGTTACGATAGTTGCGACGGCAGTTACAGGCCCCCCTCCGGCGTGGACCGCGACTAGCTCGCACGCGCTTTCATCGAAGACCTGCTCGAATGTAACCGGCACCATTGTCTGCACCTGATCATTGATTGAGCGATCCGGCTTGGTAGCGGGCTAAAGAAACGGGGGCGGCGCAGGCCGTCCCCGTTTTGTTTCATAGACCCGTTATAAGCGCTGAGATCAGCCGAGCGATGACCGCGTCCAGATTCCAACAGTCGTGCAGTTGGGACGCGCGATCCCGCGCAGAAAAGGCGACGGCGGCGCCATACCCGGCGGATAAACCTCGGCGGCCACGACGTCGCGAACGGGGATGTCCGTGTCAAGATCTCCCGGAAACATTGACCGCCACGGCAATCCATCTACGTAGGTCAGCAAACAGCCCTGCGCTCCACGCAGCGCGGTTCCGTAAGGTCCGGCAGTTTCGACGATCACCGGAATCGTCCGTAAAATATCCGAAACTCGCGTCGCGTTCGCGTCGCGGATTTCCTCCGGTGTAATAAAGTACGCGCCCTTGATTGCTGCTTCGCGATGCAGGAAACCGGCTCGCGCAAGCTCCAGCGAATCGCTTACGCGCTGATTTGCCTGTGCTACCGCCTCGGACGGCGTGGCCAGCGTGATGTTCACGCGATTGCGCTCTGCATCGCCTGGCTTGGTCGAGAACTTCGCATCGGTACGAACGGGCACATAACCATAGCTGCGCACGACAACTTCCTGCGGACCGCCAGGCACACCGGTGAGCGTGTAGTTGCCATTCGCGTCAGTTCTTGTTGCCTCGCCCGTCCCGGGTACGTATACCCGAGCGTTCGCTATCGGAACGCCCGCGGAGTTGGTCACTCTTCCAGTTACCGTCACGGTCCCATTGGTCGCGACTCCGCCCTGCGGCGCTCGTTGCATTGCCGAGC
>DATAHM010000071.1:0-38198 GCA_036263215.1 Gemmatimonadaceae bacterium | reverse complement strand
ATCGAGATGCCGACCGCCTCGATTTCCTTGAGCAGCCCCTGCGCCGCGGAGACTTTTTTGTCTACGGTGCGCTCGACTACGCCATGATCTCGAAAGGCGTCGATTGTGGCCGGCGGCATTGTGTTCACAGTATCCGGTCCTATCAGTTCTTCGACGTACATAACGTCGCGGTACGCAGGGTTCTTGGTACTGGTGCTCGCCCATAGAGGCCGCTGGACACGCGCGCCGTGTTTGGCGAGCGCTTCCCACCGCGGTCCCGAAAATTTTTCCTTGAAGAGTTTGTACGCCAGCTTCGCGTTCGCGATAGCCGCTCGGCCTTTGAGAAGCTGGAGCCGCTCCTTCTCCGCCGGCGACGCCTTGGCAATCATTGCATCCAAACGCTTATCGATCTCGGTATCGACGCGGCTCACGAAAAAGCTCGCCACGGAGGCAATGCCGTCGATGGCCTGGTTCGCCTTGAGGCGGTCCTCGAGGCCGGCGAGGTAAGCCTCGATGACTCTGGCGTGTGCCGCGATCGCGAAGAGCAGGGTGATATTGACGTTGACGCCAGACGCAGTGAGACGTCGCACGGCGACAGCGCCCTCCTCGGTGCCCGGAACTTTCACCATGACGTTCGGACGGTCAACCGTCTTCCAGAGCCTGCACGCTTCCTCGTAAGTAGCGTCGGCACTGTGCGACACGCCGGGCGAGACCTCGATCGACACGTAACCGTCGGCGCCACGCGTCGAGCTGAACACCCCAGCGAACGCGTCGCATGCGTCGCGCACATCCGTGGTCTCCACCAGCTCGAATAGCTGCATTGGAGTGAGGCCCTGCTCCGCTGCGAGCAGCTGCTCGTCGTAGGCATCCCCAGACGAAAGGGCCTTCTGAAAAATCGTCGGATTCGATGTCATGCCCGTCAAAGCGTCGTCGCGGATCCGACGCTCGAGCTCGCCATCGTGGATCATCCGCCTATCGATGCTGTCGAGCCAGATCGACTGGCCGACGTCGTGAAGCTGTTCGAGTCTGTTGGTTCCCATTGAAAAATCCCCCCTACCAATTCTAACTATGCTGGCACTCGGGCGCTTCCTCCGGCCGCGCGGCGAAAGAATTGCTCCAAACACACCCGTGCAGCAACGGCGAATTTTTCTGCTATCACCAGCAAGCTGCGGCGGCAAGCGCGCGGCACTCCTGTTCAACGATCAGGCCGAATTTGCGATCGCCCGCAGAATACGCAGCGAAGAAGGCGCTCCGCTGGGCGAAGTATTCAGCTTTCTGAGCGGGCTCTACTTTCGCGGAAAGCTCAATTACGCCCGGGCCTTCGAGAATCCCCCGCCTCGCCGCGCCTCGGGAGTTCACATCATCACGCCTACGGACGGGCTTTGCTCGCCCGGCCAAATGGTAACCCTCGAAGACATCGAGCGCTTTGGCGCCGTTCCCATTGAAGCCGATGAGTCGCGGTACCGGCTACCTCTCGAGCACGACGCGCTGAGGCTCGCTGACAAAGTCGGTCCTCGGTGCGACGTGGTACTGCTCGGAAGCGTTGCAACCGGGAAGTACGTCGACGTTCTTTTGCCGGTATTCGGTAAGCGCTTGCTGTTCCCGAAAGAGTTCGTCGGTCATGGCGATATGGCCCGCGGCGGGCTCCTTCTACAACGCGCGGCGAGTGGGCGGGAGCTCACCTATATCCCAGTATCGGATCCGTCTCGGCTGGGCAAAAACGCCTCCAAGAAAGCGCGCACCGAAGCGGAAGCACGCCACGCGGCGCTGACGTCCTAGTCGGCTCGGTGCTGCCACCGCCGAGGACTGAGGCCGCTTAGCGGCCCACGCACCAGTCCGTTGAAAGCTCGACCTAAAACTCTCGCTTCCGCATCTCCTTGAAGAAGCGCTCGTGCTCCTGCCGCTCCTTCAGCGTCGCCTCATCGGTCGGCAGGTCGGGAAGATTCTTGTCGTATTTCTTCCCAAACCCCTTTCTTCCGCTCGATTTAGCTGCCTTAGCGGCATTCTTCCTCGCAAGAGCCGCAATCTTCTTGTCGTCCATAGCCCTCCCGGCTGTGACTGTAAGCGCGCCTAAATATGTCACTCTGGCTGGTACTGCGTTACAACAAACCGCGCCCCCGCTGGTTGAGTAGCTTTCCAGGCGACCAGGATTCTGTAAGCTGTCAACGCCAGCGTTCGCCGCCGTACATGACCAACTTCCCCGACGCAATTTCCGTCCTTTCGGCGATGATCACCCCAGCGGTGCTCATCTCGGCGTGCGGATCGCTCATCCTGGCTACGTCCGACCGTCTGACGAAAGCGGTTACGCGAACGAGGGAAATCTCGAGCGCGTTAATTCCGCGCGCAGTAGATCAACGGGCCGAAGTGCGCGAGGAAGAGCGACGAATGCTTTACGTGCAGCTCGATTACGTGACCACTCGCTCTCGCCTGCTGCAGCGTGCTTTGTCGCGCCTGTATGCGGCGCTTGCGTTCTTCGTTGGAACGAGCGTGACGATTGGGCTCGTTGCTATAACGAGCTCCGACTTTACCCTCGTTCCGATCGTGCTCGGGCTTTGCGGAGCTGGCCTTCTCCTTTACGCCGCCTTTCTCCTCATCAAGGAATCCCGGTTTGCCCTCGCCGCTGTGAACGACGAGATGGATTTCATGTGGAAGCTCGGTCGGACCTACGGGCCAGAAGACCTGGTTGCCAAAGGGATGAAACGCGCGACGTGGTTTGGAAAAGTCCGCTAAGGCGGCCACCCCTCTATAAGAGGTGGCCGCTTTAGTTCATCCGCATTCAGAGAAGCCGCAGACGTGGCATTTCGCGCATCCCTCGGCGAACTCCAGCGACGAGCCGCAATCCGGGCACGTTCCGATAAACGACTCGCTGCGGTTGAGCGCGTCGAACCCGAACTGAGCCTGCCCAGCCTCGCCCGTATTCGTTACTGGCGCTGATTTCGGCTGCACGATCTCGACAGGCGAAGGCGCGGCTGGCGGAGCGCCAAGAAGGTCTTGCTGCACCCCCTGCTTCTCGCGAATCCACTTCTCGAGCGCGATACCAATAGCGTCGGGAACTGAAAGGACTTTGTTGGGGCCGAGGCCAATCGCCTTGTCTGAAGCGATGCCGCGCAGCTGGCGGTGCACTTCGCGAATGGGAATCCCCGAGCGCAATGCGAGTGAGATCAAACGTCCCATGGCTTCAGCGTCGGCCATGGCCGCGCCGCCAGCCTTGCCGAGGTTGATGAAAACTTCGAATGGCTGACCGCGATCGTCCTCGGTGATGTTGAGGAACATCGTGCCAAGCGGCGTCTCGATACGGGTGGTAATTCCGCGCAGGGTGTCGGGACGCGCTCTCTTGGCGCGCCGCTGCAGGTTCTCGGCTTCGACGTCGAACAGCGCCTGCTTCAGACGCGCGACTTCGGCCTCCAGCTCCGCAATGGTGCCGTGCAGCTCTCCGCGCTCGGCACGAGATTCGACCTTACCCTCGCGGTCGGCTTTGGCCTGCTCTGTGGCGCCGGTGGACAGAACCTGGTTGTCACGCGAGCCATCGCGGTAGACCGTCACTCCCTTGCATTTCAGCTCGTACGCCAACTCATAGATTGCGCGCACATCTTCCTGCGTCGCTACGTGTGGGAAATTGGTGGTCTTGGAGATCGCTGAATCGCAATTCTCCTGGAAGGCAGCCTGCATCCTCACGTGCCATTCGGGCGTGATGTCATGAGCAGTCACGAAAACGCGCTGCCATTGTTTCGGCACCTCGTCGAAGTGAATGTGGCCTTCCTTCGCGATCTTCTCCATCAGTTCTTCCGAATACCAGCCTTCCTTCTTTGCGATCGCGACGAAATCCTCATTCACGTCCGGCATCTGCACGCCAGCCTGATTGCGCATGAAAGCAACGGCAAACAGAGGTTCGATGCCCGACGAACAGCCGGCGATGATCGAGATAGTTCCGGTTGGAGCGATCGTATTGACGTTGCAGTTCCGCAGGAGCTGCATCGGTCGAACGCGATTGCCACTGGAATCTCGCGCGCATGTTTCATCGGGGCCCCAAATGGAGCGTGCCCACTCGGGGAACGGTCCGCGCTCGTTCGCGAGGCGCTCGCTCTCGCGCTTCGACTCTACGTCGATGAATTTCTGCAGCTGGCGGCCGAACTCGACGCCTTCAATTGTGTTGTATGCGATGCCAAGTCGAACGAGAGCGTCGGCGAAGCCCATGACGCCGAAACCGATGCGCCGAATGCGCTTCGACAGTGCGTCGATTTCCGGCAGCGGGTATTTGTTGACGTCGATGATGTTGTCGAGGAAATGGACCGACAGATGGATGTCACGCTTGAGGGCGTTCCAGTCCATTCGGTCGTCCCGCACGTAATACCCGACATTGATGGAGCCGAGGTTGCAGACGTCGTAGGGAAGAAGCGGCTGCTCGCCACAGGGGTTCGTCGCTTCGTACTGCCCGACGTGTGGCACTGGGTTGAACCGATTGGCTTCGTCGATAAAGAAGCAGCCGGGCTCTCCAGTGCGCCACGCACCGTCGATCATCTTGTCCCACACGGCGCGCGCGTCCAGCTGCGCCGTGGCCTTGCCCGTCGAGGGATCGATGAGGTCATACATCGAGCCCGACTTCACGGCGGCCATGAACTTGTCGGTGACACCCACCGAGATGTTGAAGTTCGTGATCTGTGTAAGATCTTCCTTGCAGGTGATGAACTCCATGATGTCGGGATGATCGACTCGCAGAATTCCCATGTTCGCGCCGCGACGCGTGCCTCCCTGTTTAACGGCGTCGGTCGACGCATCGTACAATTTCATGAACGACACTGGCCCGGATGCGACGCCGGTTGTCGAGCGAACCATCGAGCCCCTGCCGCGCAGCTTTGAGAAGCTGAAGCCCGTGCCTCCACCGGATTGATGGATCAGCGCCATCGACCGAAGGGTGTCATAAATCCCGTCGCGTCCGTTCGAGAGGGCGTCCTCGACTGGAAGGACGAAGCACGCTGAGAGTTGCCCAAGCGGGCGCCCCGCGTTCATGAGAGTGGGAGAGTTCGGCTCGAACCTGCGCTCGACCATCAACCGATAGAAATCGGTCGCCGTATCCGTGACTTCGGTATCTCTCGCCCCGTATCGCCGATCAGCCTCGGCGACGGTGCTCGCAACCCGCCAGAACATATCTTCTGGTCGCTCCAGCGGCGTGCCCGAGGCGTCCTTGACCAGGTACCGCTTCCCGATCACGGTTCGCGCGTTGTCATTGAGCTGGGCTTCGCCTTGGGGCGGTACGGCGGGTATGGGCATGAGGTACGAATCTCCGCGGTTGAGATGCTTGTCAAAGGTAAGACGACGAAGTCGGAATTGCGCGCTGGTTCGAAAGGTCCGCTCAGCGCGGGCAGGCATAGTACCCCGGTTCGTGATTCCGCGCCAGCCTCGTCTTATCTACAACTGCGGCAAGCACTTACGTAATCCACATCACGAATGCTGACTGGCCTTGCGCTTTTCCACGTCGGATCCGAATAGACCAGTTTTATTTTGTCGCATAGGACGCGCCGGATTGCCAAAGTGGGGACAAATAATCGGCTCCAGTCTAAGTCGACTCCTGCGTTGGACTTAGAGGGGTTGGATGTACACGGTGTTCGGCGGATGAGGTAGACGGATAAGTCTCCGACCGACGCTGGCGACTCTCCTTTCGTCCCAGCTGCGAGGAGAGCTTGCCCGGAATCACGACGCCGTGTAGCGGCTAAAAGGACGCGCCGAAGGTCCCGTAGAGTTGCGCGGCCGCTGCTCCTACTTGCTCGCGATTCGCGAGAGGGAATGCGATGCCGAATCTCAGGCGGGCGGGCAGATCGAGCTGAATGCCGGTATCGATGTTCAGCTCTGCGCCCACTGAGGTCATCACTGGGTTTGTGGTGCCGACTAACTCGCAAACGCCGCCTTCCAACGCCGCCGCACCTGCTGGACAAAATGCGCGACCAGTCTCCCCAAAGAGAGAGACAGACGTCTTGTCGAAGAATACCGGAATGAATCGAATTCCGCGGGATGGATTCGTGAGCGGCGCGCGATACTCCAGAGCGGCCGAATAGGCCCGAATGCCCCGCTCGGCGCTAGTCGGGTATCCGCGAACCCCGAACGTCCGCCGGGCCTGGCCAGCCGAGATTCCGGGAAAGACATCGATGGACGTTCCGCTGATTCCTCCAGCTGAAAAAAGATCGAGGCTCCGCTCGTCCGCTATTCCGCCCGCAGCTCGCAATGCCAGCACGTGATGAGCGAAGCCGGGGAGGTCCAGCGACTTGTACAGCGATGTCACGCCAACAGCGTTGCGCGTGGATTGGCCAGCGGTACCGCGCTCCCAACGCTGCCGTGCGTTGAGACTGATGCTCAGCCCGTCTTCGGGTGAAATGCTAAGCTCCGGCCGGCGCGCATTCGACCAGCCAGCGGAGGCAATTAGCGAGGGAAGGGTATGTGTTCGGGAGAAGAAGGACGATACCAACCTGAGCACCGTGTCCGGCGATGTCGCGTAGGAAAAAGTCTCCAGCTCGCCGCCGAAGGATAGAAGCGAGTAGGTGCGATACCGTGGACGCACGAAGGTCGCCTGCAGCGATGCGGTACGGTCGCGCTCCTTCAGAGCCATGATCGCCGGCGAACCCTGGAGGGTGAATTCGCTGTTCGAGTATTCCTGCGCCGCGTACACATCGAGGAGAGGCAAACCGAGCCCGGCATAGCGGTACCAGAACCAGGCGGAGTTTTCGTCGAGGTGATTGTTGCGCAGCAACTCCGCCGTGTAGTTATGGCGATCGACGATGTCGTAGCCGCCAGTCGTCGCCCCGAAGCTTGTGCCTTCCCACGTTCCGCTCTCTATGACCGGTTGCCAGTAGCGGGGGACAAGCGAACGCCACGGCGAATATCGAGTGGCGCGCGACGTGTCGATCGTCCCGGCGGGTGGCAAACCTGCCGGGATAGAAACGCAGCTTGCGCAATTCGCGCGGTACCCCGGGCGCGTGTCACCGGCATCAGCGGCTCCCAACCCGGGGGGAAGCGGACCGACACCAATGTGGTCTCCGTCTGCGAGAAAGAGGACAGACGCGAGTGTCCGGCGATCCGGAGACAGCTCCGGAGAGAAAAGCCCTGTCCCAACGTCGCTGAGACGAGCAATGGCGACCGGCTCCTTCGAGATGTCAGCCGCGAAGATCTGCGGCGTCCCCGTGCGCTCTGACGAGAAAAACACTGTGCGTCCGTCGCTGGACCAACTCGGATAGGAGTTGATTGCGCGCGATGCGCCGAACGAATTGAGCCGGTGCCCATCTCGGTCGAGAATGACGAATTGGGAAACGCCGCGGCTCTGCTCTATTGCGACGATGCGCGAGCCATCCGGCGACCAGCGGGGAGCCATCCACTGGGTGTCGAGGGCGGCTGCCGTGATCGGCGTTATCTGACCAGTGCTCGAGACCCGCGCGAGGCGCGTCGTCCCGGCTGCGGCCTGAACCGCGATCACCTCGCCTTCGCGCGTGGCATCGGGGCTGGATAGCCGCGCCCCTCGGGTGAGCCGGATCTCGTGTCCGTGGCGCTGGACGTAAAGATCCTCACGTACGTGATATGGATCGAGATAGTCAGGCTGGGAGAAAATGATGCTGCCATCGGGCAGCTTGACGTTCGGGCTCGTCCCATTTCTGCGGCCAACATTCCGTCGGCTTCCGCCGGTCGTCACTTCATACGCCGCGGGCACTTCGCGACCGCTCGCACCCGCGTAGAGTATCGCCGTATCTCCGAGCCAGCGAGGGAAAAGCGCGACGCGGCCGGCCGGAGTGAGGTCGCGCCACGCGGGCATACTACCCGGCGAGGTTGTCCTCATTTCGCGGACGAGGGAGTCCCGCCACTGATTCCACGCTGCCTGAAACGATTCTCCGAACGCGCGACGGGATGTCCACGTCAGCACAAAGGGGAACGGAGTTATCGCGCCGCGCTCGACGAAATCCCGTACGCTCTGGGGACCACGGGTTCGCGACAGATAGTCGAAGAGCAGAGACCCATATACGTAAACCACTTCCCCACCCGGAAAGCGCGACGTCTCCGGAGAGAGCTCCTGTAAGGTAGGCAGACGGTCGGCGAGCGCGGCTGCGCGTGCAATCATGGAATGCTCGCCGCTCTCCAATCGCCCCACGCCCGTTAGCCGTGACTCGTAGTAGACGGCCAGCCCTTCGACGACCCAGCTTGGCTCGTAGGAGTTTGGAAACAGCAGTGGGTTTCTGCCGAAGACCGCCTGGCCTACTCGCCAGATGCCACGCGTGCGATCGAGGTGGAAGATGTGAGTGAGCTCGTGAGTGACGACGAGCGCATTCCAATCCTGGTAGTTGCGTAGTCCGGACGCGTCAGTGGGAGGATGCGCGTACACGACTATGCGATTGGACGGAAAAGGCGTGGCGTAGCCGTTCACGAAATCGACGTTGTCCGAGACCACGAGATCGATAGTCCCGCGCGGCGGAACGAGCTCGCTCGCAAGCTCTGTGTAGGCGCGCTCGGCGTTGACGGCGGCGCGCCTGGCTTCTTCCTCGACGGCGGGCGTGAAGTGAATGCGAAAGTGCCGCGTACGCAGAGTGCGCCAATCTTCATTGGGCGGCAGCTGCGCGCCAGCCCGTTGTGCCGCGCCAAGAATCAGCGCGGCCGCAACGAGAACTTTCCTCACTGATTCAGAGCGAGCGAAGCGAAATAGTTTTCGAGACCGCGAAGAATCGCGGTGGCATAGGCGTCCTGGTATGACGGGGTCCTCAGGGCTGCCTCCTGATCCGGCATGATCACGAAGGCTCCCTCAGTGAGAATGGATGGCATCCAGGTTCCGCGGGCGACGGCGATGTTCTGAAACTTTGCTCCATTGTCGCGCAATCCCAGGTGCTCGAGCAGTGCGGCCTGCGTAACGGTAGCGAGCGGAATGGAATGCGGCCAGAAGTAAAGCGTGAGGGATCCGTTGTTGACGAACGGATTCACACCGTCAGGAAAGGCGTTGAGGTGGATCGATACGAAGGCATGCGCGTTGGCGCGCCGACTGATGATCGGTCTGAGCCCGAGGTCGACTGGATCAGGCGTGGTGCGGGTCATGACGACGTTTGCGCCGGCTTGGGTGAGCATGTCGCGGAGTTTGAATCCGACCTGCAGCACAGCGTCGGCTTCATAGAGATTCGTCGGCCCGGTGGCACCTCCGGGCGGATGTCCAGGGTCCACGGTGATCGTTAGACCGCGTAAAGGATTGGTCCGGTCGGCGATTCTCGGAGGCCGGCGCACCCGAAACGTGAGGGTTCCATTCTGCCAAAGCGCGAGATAACCGTACGGCGCGCGATTCAGATTTATCGAATACCGAACCCGGTTTGGCTCGGGCGTCGAGCTGATGCTGTTCAGATAGCCGTCGCCTGTTTCGGGCATCATGGAGATGACGGGCGCGCCACTCACGCCGTAAAGCAGAAGCGAAATTGTCCGATCCGACTCCTCGACGAGATAAGGCGGTGGCGGACCAGTTACGGGAATTACAATGTCGGTCCATTCGGATCCGGGTTCGAGTCGTACAGCTCCGATGTGTCGCACAGGAGCAGTCGAGTCGCCGCTGAATTGCTGCGTGGAGTCGGCGGAGATGTACTGCGGCTGAAGCTCGCTCCTCAATATCCAGGCGACCTGTTCCGAGTCGAGCTCAATTCGGACGAAGTCGTCGCCGCTCGCCTTCTGAGATCCGGTGACTTTCACGACCGTCCCGGGAAAAAGAAACCACTTGTACTCCTGGCCGTTACCGGGCGCTGGGCGAGCAATCGTCACGCGATCGGTGTCGTCGACGGCCGACCCCGCCGGCCCGACGGCAACGTAGACGTTGCGAAGAACGGGAAGTGCGCTGTCGGCGGACGGTCGGGCTTGCAGCGTGTCGCCGACCAATGTGTCGCGCCGCGTCGTGTCCGGTGCCGGCGGGACTTTTATTGGAAGCGTGAAGCGCGCCGTTCCCGTGGAGTTCGCGGCGACGAGATCGTACCGAGGCGCGCTGTCAGGTGGAACTCGCAGCCAGCCCATGAATGCCCCGTTCGGCCACACCGGAACGGGAACTCCATTGATCTCGAGTGCAGCGTCGCCGCTACCTACGCTGCCAAAGATAAAATTCGAGTCGCGCGCGGTGAGCATCTGATCCGGCTTCGGGTACACGACGCTGATCTGTAGTGGACCGCGAACATCGGGAACCGGCGGCAGTTTGGGGTTTGCCGGCGGCAGAGGCGCGCGCACAATAGGCGCCGGCAATGGAGCCGGCGCGGTCACGGGTTTCCCGGGAGCCGTTGAGCAGGACGCAGTAAGTACGGCCACAGAAACCGTAAGAGCACTGATGGTCGAAGCGTTCATCGTCGATTTAGGTTGCATGGGCGTTCGCGGATCAGTCTTTGTGGTACGCATGGGTAGTGCCCCTGCGGTTTTGCTTGTATCTTTTGCAGCCGGGAGTGTGACTGGCTCCCGCGATTCGCACCACAACGCTCTTTTCGAGCCACAATTGCTAGCAGAGATTTTTGGGAGCTCTAATGTCGGGCTGATAAGGCACGACAATCAGGACTCCTTTTTGATTGCCAATCTTGAGACGGGTGACATCGCGACACTGAGCGCGCCAGCTCTCGTGTCCGTCCATACCGCTCCATTTATCCTGATCGTTGCGGACGGTGTCGGTGGCGCCGCGTCTGGCGCGCTGGCGAGCTCGATCGCCACTGAGACGATACTCAGCGAGCTGCACCGATGGTGGCACAAAGTGCCCAAGCGAACGCCAGAGATCATCGAAGCAGCCCTCAAACGCTCGATCGACGTCGCCAATAAAGCGATCTTCGAGGAAGCAAACTCGTCGCCCGAGCATCACGGAATGGGTACGACTACGACTCTGGCCCTCGTGCTCGACGACGAAGCCTTTATCGGTCAGGTGGGGGACAGCCGCGCGTACCTGGTGCGGAAAGGCGTCGCGAAACAGGTCACCAAGGACCAGTCCTTCGTGCAGCGACTGATCGACGCCGGGCGGATGACGCAGAAGGAAGCAGCGCAGAGCGAGCATCGCAACATCATTCTGCAGGCGCTCGGTCCGGAAGAAAAAGTGGTAACCGATCTCTACCGGGTGAAGCTGGAGAACGACGACTTTCTCGTTTTATGCAGCGACGGCTTGTCCAATCAGGTGGCGCCGGAAGAAATCGGGCGCATCGTGCGCGGCACCGCCCAGCCCCCTGACATCTGCAATGCGCTCATCGAGGAGGCAATGCACACCGGCGCTCCTGATAATGTGACGGTGGTTGTCGCCCGTCTGCGCACGATCGAAGCGGACCGCGAGGCGGTTGCCGCGCGCTAGGCAACCTTGGCCGGTACCGTTTCTCCAGTGTGTGGCGCGGCGCCGAGCGGAACGTCCAGGCTCCATGGGGCGATGAAGGGCAGCAAGACTAGCGGTGGGATCGCCATCGCTACCGTGACGATAAAGAAGCTGGGCCATCCCAGAGATTCGGCAATCTTTCCAGCTGGCGCGACGAGAATGTCGCGGCTTGCGGCCATGAGACTGGAGAGCAGCGCGAACTGGGTCGCAGTAAACCGCTTGTTGCACATGCTCATCAGAAAAGCAGTCATCGCCGCTGTAACGAGTCCGAGGCCAAAATTCTCGATCACGACCGCTGTGACCATGAGTGCGTGATTTTTTTCGGCCAGCGACAGGACGTAGTAGGTGAGATTGCTCAGACCCTGGACCACGACAAAGATCCAGAGCGAGCGATTGATTCCGACTTTTCCGATGACGGCTCCGCCGGCCAGCACCCCCAGGATCGTCGCGATGACACCGGCACCGAGAAAGACCGCGCCGACCTCTGTCTCGGAAAAACCCGCCTGTAGGAGGAAGGGTGTGGTCATGCTCCCCGCGAGGCTGTCGGAATACTTGTAGACCACGATAAAGAGAAGCACGAGAAGCGCGCGCCAGATTCCGGCGCGCTGGAAAAAATCTGCAAAAGGCAGAACGACCGCTTCGGCAATGCTTTTCGGAGCCGCATCGTTGAGCACTGGCTCCGGTGCGAGGAAGGTGGTAACGACCCCAATCAGGATAAGCGTCGAGAGTATGAGGTAAGTCGTCGGCCATGACAAACGATCGGCGAGGAAGAACGCGAGGGCTCCGCTCGTAATCATCGCAATGCGGTAACCCAGAACGAACACAGCCGCGCCAGCGCCCATCTCGCGGTTCTCGAGAACGTCGGTTCTGTACGCGTCGAGCGAGATGTCCTGCGATGCGCTGAAGAACGCAATCGCAATGGCGTTGATGGCGAGCATTCTCAGTCCCTGGTGCGGATCGTGGAGGGACATTGCGGCAATCGCCAGGAGAAGCAGGATCTGGGTGATGAGAACCCAGCCGCGCCGACGGCCGAGGAATGGCGGAATGAAGCGGTCCATGACCGGAGCCCAAACGAACTTGAACGAATACGGAAGCGCGACCAGACTGAACAACCCGATAGTCGTGAGATCGACTTTGGCCGTCGTCATCCACGCCTGAAGGGTCTTGCTCGTGAGGTACAGTGGCAGGCCCGACGAAAACCCCAGAAACAGCAGCACGGCCATCTTCGGCTGCCCGAAGATCCGCACTGCGGACGTTCGCTCGGCTGGTTCGGTCATAGAGTCTCGCGCGGTTGAGCGGCTTGCGGTGCGATCGCCGCGTTCCTTCCGATCAACGCTGCCGAGACGTCGCGGAGAAGCAGGCGTCCAACCGCTCTCTGCATCACGGCCTCGCCCCCCCATGCGCACATGATTGGCGCGCTGATATCCAGCTCCTTCGCCAGTCGCGGATGGCTGAACTGCAGAACAAGCTGGTCTCGATCAGGTGCGGCATTGAGCGCCTGGCGGACAGCGTCCTTCGCAACAGCGGAATATCCGGGACGTCCTTTCCACGCTCGGATGTCGCCGAAAAGGGCGACGATGGTTGAACCCGAACCATTCGGCGGCCGGTTTGGATCGAGCACGAGCTCGATGCCACCGACTCTTAAAGTCGAGATGAGTGGGTCGCGCGACGGCGCGGGGTACGGGCCACCGACATCGTCGTCGACAATAGTGAGGTGCCACGGCTGCGGCAGTTGTGGAAGCCTGCCCTGCAGCATGTGCACCACACGCTCGGCCAATTGGGTTGCCCAACCGCTCTCGTCGCGAGTTGGACGATTGGTCTCCTTCGAGAGAGCCGCCCAGCGCGCCCAGCGGCGGCGCCTCTCGAGTGAATGCTGGACGCTCTCCACGCTCAGCGTTCCATTGTCGATTGCTGCCTGGATCGCGCGTTCAGACGCCGCAACGTCCGAAGGATAGAGCAGGCAATCGCACCCGGCCTGTACGGCGCGGACTACAGCTTCCGCTTCGCCGCCGCCGAGCACGCCTTCCATGATTAGCGCGTCGGTTACTATCAGGCCGCCGAACTCGAGCTCGCCGCGCAGAAGGTCCGTCAGAATGGAGCGCGAAAGTGTCGCCGGAGCTCCGCTGCTATCCAGCGCTGGATACGCAACGTGCGCTGACATCACGGACGCAACTCCTCGCTCGATGGCTCGGCGAAATGGCACGAGGTCGGTCTCTCGGAGCGTATCGGCGGCAGCATCGACGCGCGGGAGTTCCTTGTGCGAATCGACCGTCGTGCGCCCGTGCCCGGGGAAGTGCTTGGCGCACGCCAGGACGCCCTCTGCCTGACATGCATCGATCCACGCCGCGGCATACTCACCGACGCGCTCGGGATCGCCTCCAAAAGAGCGCGTTCCTACGATCGGATTATTTGGCTCTATGTCCAGGTCGCAATCGGGCGCGTAGATCCAGTTGATGCCGAGTGAGCGCGCCTCGAGGGCGGTGACCGCGGCGGCTCGTCGAACGGCTTGCAAATCCTCGAGTGATGCGATCGCCGCGAGTGGCGGCAGCGCTGTTTGACCCGCGAATTGCTGACCAGCTCCCCGCTCGAGATCCGCGCCTACGAGCAGGGCGATTCTGGATTTCGAGTGGATATCTTCGACCAGTGTCGCAACGTGTTCGGAAGGGCCGCCAAATATTATGAAACCACCGACACCAAGCTTCAGCGCTTCTTCGATCGCCGAGCGCTGCCCCTCGAAGCCGTGCGTTGCATCCCAGCGAATCGCCGGATAAAAGAGCTCCGCAATCTCGCTCACTTGGGCGTCAACTTCCCGAGGATACGCGGGCCACGCGCGCCAGTCGCTGTCGGTACGTTCCCCGCACGATTCTTCACGTAGAGATATCCAAGCAATGCAAAGGCCACGGCCTCCTTGGCTTCTCCATCGAAATAAACTTCGTCGAAGTGCCGAACGCGAATTGGACCGGCCGCTTTCTGGATGGCCGCAAAGAGCGTCGGGTTTTTTGCACCCCCTCCCGAGACCAGAATTTCCTCGACCGGCTCCGCTATGAAGCGCCGATACGCGTCCGCGACGCTCTCTGCGGTCAGGTGAACTGCGGTAGCGATGATGTCCTCGTCACTCGCGCCTTCAGCACGGGCGCGCGCGATAAGCTTGGTGACGTAATCGCTGTTGAACAGTTCGCGGCCTGTCGACTTCGGGGGTGGCGTCTCGAAATAGGGTGCCGCAAGCAGCTCTCTTACGAGGTCCATATCCGGCTTCCCCGCGGCGGCAAGTTTTCCGTCGACGTCGTATGCAAGATCCGGCCGCAGCGCATGCGTCACTCCGTCGATCACCGCGACGCCGGGTCCCGTGTCGAACGCGCGAACGCCCTCCAATTTTCCGGCGGGAGGGACGATGGTGACGTTGCCGATGCCGCCGAGGTTTTGTAGCCCGCGCCACACGGAATCCGACGCAAAGAGCAGCGCGTCGGCGATCGGCACGAGCGGCGCGCCCTGTCCACCGGCGGCAACATCGCGAACGCGAAAGTCACTTATCACATCGATGCCGGTCCGTTCGGCGATCACCGCAGACTCGCCGGTTTGCCACGTCGAGTGACCGGGCTCGTGCCAGATAGTCTGCCCATGCGTTGCGATTGCCGCGATATCGCCGCGGGCAATACCCGCTTCGGCCATCACCTGGATGGCGGCGTCAGCGAGCCAGGCGCCGAGATCGAAATTCAGGCGGCAGTACTCGCTTGGCGTTCCACCGCCCAGGGCTGCAGCAAGGCGCGCCCGTTGTGCGGGTGAGTATGGGCGCGATGCAAATCCAAGGAGCTCGACATCGATGTGGCCCCCGGACGCGTCCGTGAAGCGGGCGACAGCCGCGCTGATTCCATCGAGGGACGTGCCCGACATAAGGCCGACGACAACGGCGGATGCCATCAGCGCTCCGGTATAGGTGGCGGCTCGTCCTTCGTGACGCGTCTGATCACGCCGCCATTTTCGGCGAGCAGTCGCTCTGCTTCGTCACGCGAGACTCCGCGTTTCTTCATCACGATTGCAATTTTGACGCTGCGATCGGCGCGGGCGAGCAGCTCCTTTGCTTCCTCTCGCGTGACACCGCACACCTCCATCACGATGCGCTGACTGCGATCCACGAGTTTGTTGTTCGTCGCCTTGAGATCAACCATCAGGTTGCCGTAGGTCTTACCCAGCCGGATCATCGCGCCGGTGGTGATCATGTTCAAAACGAGCTTGGTCGCCGTGCCCGCTTTCATACGAGTCGAGCCGGTAACGACTTCGGGTCCCACGATCGGAATCATCGCGACGTCCACTTGCTCGACGAGATCGGCCGGAGGTGGTGAACACGCGACGATTCCAGTAGCCGCGCCGATCTGCGCAGCGCGCTCGAGTGCGGCGCGCACATACGGGGTGGTGCCCGACGCCGCGATTCCAACCACAAAATCGTTTGCGGTGACGCCGTGCTCGTCGATAACCCGGGCCCCGTTCTCCACGATGTCCTCCGCGCCTTCCTGCGCGCGTGTGAGAGCGGGAAGCCCGCCCGCAATGATTCCCTGCACCATCTCAGGTGGCGTGCCAAATGTCGGGGGACATTCGCTTGCATCGAGGACTCCCAGACGTCCGGATGTGCCGGCGCCAACGTAGAACAGGCGTCCGCCGGAACGAAAGGTTTTCTCCGCGATGTCTATCGCGCGGGCGATCTCTCGGCGTTGCGTGGCAACGGCTTCTGGAACTCCGCGGTCTTCCGCGTTTATCAAATCAACGATCTCAAGCGAATTCGCGAGATCGATCGAGGCGGTACGCGGGTTGCGACGCTCCGTTTCGCGGGGATCCAACATCAATGCGCTGCCGAGCGGTGAGCCACGAACTAACTTACCCGTCGCATCGCGCGAATGGCAAGACAACTTGGAGCGAGATGATGAGACGTTTATTGTTGGCGTTTGCATTGATGATTGCCGCCGCATCACCGGCCGCCGCGCAGCGCCGCTCGCGCGTGAGCGTCCTCGGCAACCCATCAACGTGGCTGAGTGGCGCCGTTGCCGGATTTACGGCCAATCAGGTGAATGACGGCGCAACCGGCAGCACGTGGAACTTTGGAAACTCGACGAATTTGCAGTACGGCGCTTCACTCGAGCGCGCAATCGGCACCGCTTTGTCGATCGGAGTTGCAGGGAGCTATGCGAGCGTCCCGTTTCTGTACGAGGGGGGCTTTACACCGGTGGAAAGTGGAGTGACGACTTGCGGGTCTTGCGATGCGCACCTCGACATGACGACGCTCGTCGGCACGCTCCACGCTGGAGGCACGACCGGCCTCTATCAGGTCATCGAGCTGAATGGCGGGATCGTGATGTATAGAAACTTGCGCCGAGACAGCGACAAGGCCAAACTGGCGCCCGGCGGCGGGAACATCGATCCGTTCTTCTCGCTCGGATATGGGATCGGTTACGGGTTGAGCAAGACGACACAGATCGAGTTCGTTCCGGATTACGCGATATCCATTCACGAGCGAAGTGGTCTATCGAACGGTGTGAGCAACACGACCAGCACGAGATCGTTGCGGCTCGGTCTGCGGATGGGATTCTGAGCACAAAGGGACTGGTTGCCGGTGCGCTAGCTGCGCTTTGTATCGGAGCGGCGCCGTTCCGTACGACGCCGCAGGGGCCGGCGATACCTGCCCGCGTGCCCGCCAGATTTCCGGAGACGTGGGCTTATACGGCCGGCGGGAAGGCGACTTTTGCACCGCACGCAATCGTGGCGAGCGACGACCGGATGGCGGCCTCCGTTGGTGCTGAGATCATGCGAGCGGGTGGCAACGCCGTCGATGCGGCCGTCGCAACGGGTTTCGCGCTCGCCGTCACTTTCCCCGAAGCGGGAAATCTCGGTGGCGGTGGCTACATGGTAATTCGGATGGCGGACGGACGCGTGGCCGCGCTCGACTACCGGGAAGTCGCGCCACTCGCCGCGAGTGCGAACATGTACGTGGGGCAGAACGGCAAACTCACGGGCGAGAGCCTTATTGGTCCGCGCGCATCGGGCGTTCCTGGAGCCGTGGCCGGACTCGTCGAAGCGCAGCGGAAGTATGGAAAGCTGCCGCTAAAATCAGTGATGGCACCGGCGATCAGGCTCGCGTCGGACGGAATCATCGTCGATAGCAGCTTCGCCCGTTCGATCGTCGGCGGGAAGTATCGAATCGAAGGATTCGCCGGCAAGTCCGTGTTCTTTCCGGGCGGAATAGCGCCCGCCGTTGGTTCACGATTCGTGCAGCCCGCGCTCGGCCGGACACTTCAGCTCATCGCCGACAGCGGCTCGGTGGCGTTCTATCGCGGCAGCATCGCCGATTCGATAGCAGCGGAAATGAGGCGCGACGGAGGCCTGATCACCAAAGCAGACCTCGAGAATTATCGGCCGATCTGGCGAACGCCGATCCGCAGCAAATATCGCGGCTATTCCATCATCTGCATGCCGCCTTCTTCATCTGGCGGAATCACCGTTACTGAGACCCTGAATATCCTCGAAGCGTACGGGCCTGCATCGCCGTTTGGAAGCGCGGCGCGCGTTCACGCCGTCGCATCCGCATCGCAGCGCGCGTTCGTCGACCGAAACTCGAAGCTCGGGGATCCGGCCTTCGTCACGGTTCCGCTCGAGACACTGACCAGCAAAGCATACGCGAGGAAAATCGCAGCGACGATCTCACGAAACCGCGCCGATCCCACTCCCAAGCAGGCCGAATCGATCCGCGAGGGCAGCGAGACGACACACTACTCAGTGGTGGACGAAGCGGGGAATGCGGTGGCGACGACGACAACTCTGAACGATTTGTACGGATCGGGCGTGTATGTGAGTGGCGCGGGATTTTTCCTGAACGACGAGATGGACGATTTCACGACCCAGCCCGGGACGCCGAACATGTTCGGACTGATCCAGGGCAAAGCGAATGCGATAGCTCCGGGCAAGCGAATGTTGAGCGCAATGTCGCCGTCGATTGTCCTCGACCCTCGAGGAGGACTCCTTCTCGTCACCGGAGCACGTGGTGGTCCACGCATCATCTCGGCCGTATCGCAAATCATTCTCGATGTCATTGACCACCGGATGTCGCTGGCCGACGCGATGAGCGCGCCCCGGATACATCACCAGGCGCTGCCGGACTCCATCGGCCTCGAGCGTGGTGGCTTCGAGCCGTCCGTGATCGCGCAGCTACGCGCGATGGGTCATTTCGTCTACGAGCTGGGTGCGGTCGCATCGGCCGCGTCGATCATGCGTGTGGCGGGCGGATACGAAGGAATGGGCGACCCGCGATCACGTGCTGGCGCGGCCGTGGGTTACTGACGCCCTCGCGACTAGCAAACTCCGATATTCGGCGCTGAACCTAGCGGAAATGAAAAAGCCCGACGCTTTCGCGCCGGGCTTTTTTTGTGAGACTCAGCTTCAGATGGTGACTGTCGCCGGCGCGTTGAGTGTTGCAGTAATTCTCGCGCCCGAGTTGACACAACCTTCGTAGTTAGACGTCGCGGCGGCTGCTGCAGCGCCGGCAGCTCCGCCAGCGGCGGCGCCGATCACAGTTGCCTTGGTGCTCTTGCCAAGGATCTGGCCGGCGATCGCGCCAATCGCGGCGCCTCCGACGACCTTCTGAATGTCCTTGTTCTTCGGCTGGTTCTTCACCTTGGTGACGTCGGCGGAAGCCGTGGTCGCGCTCACCGGATAGGTGTGGCCGTTGTAGCTCACTGAAACGACGCGAAAGCCCATCACGACGTTGTCGCGTGCGTTCTCGCTGCGCTTCAACTCTGTCACTTCGACAGTTGCGGTAGCTCCGGCAGGAATGACGGCGCCGTTGGAACCAGTGACTGCGTTGGTGACGCTCGCGGTGAACCGGTCACCGACGTGGTTGGTGTTCGTGCAGATAGTCTTGCTCGACGCGAGGTTCAGGGTCGACCCAGCCGCGATCGTGCCGGTTCTCGCGCCGGCGCCCGTGCCCGAGGTCCGAGTAACGGTGTTGCCGCTCGAGGTCACCGACGTCGTGGGGGTACGCGTCGTGGTAGTTGGCGTTCTCGTCGTCGTCGACGTTCGCGTCGTCGTCTTCGGCGTCGTGGTTCTGCTTGCCGCGCTCCCGGTCGGTGCCGGATTTGTGGTGGTGCCTGCAGGTACGTCCGTAAGTGCCGGCTGCGCGGTGCTGTCGCCGTTTGCCAGCTGAATATCCTTGTTCAGCGCGGAATCAGCGGCGGCAGTGTTGTCCTTTTTCACCGAGCATGCGCCGGCCAGAAGCGCCAGTGACAGCGCGAGCGACGCATTCAACCGCGGAATATATTGCAACATTAACCCTCCTCCATCGTGTGACAACGCCTGGGTGTGCCCAAGCTCATGAGTAACGTAGACGGTGACTCATCCGCCTAATATGAAGAATCTCAGGCTCGCAGCGCCATACTATAGACCGTATTGGATCCCTTTTACCATAGGGCTCCTTACCGTTTTTGCGTCGTCTGCGATCACGAGCGTGATTCCGTGGCTCCTCAGACGCGCGATCGACGCAATCGGTGCGCAAGCACCCCTGAGGACGATCTGGGAACTTAGTGGTTTCATCGTCCTGGCAGCCATCATCGGCGGCGCATTCAGGTACGGAATGCGAGAGCTGATGAACGGCGTCAGCCGCTGGATCGAGTACGACCTGCGAAATGATCTCTTCACTCATCTTGAGACGCTCGACTCGTCGTACTTTGCACAAACTAGGACGGGCGACATCATGGCCCGGCTTACGAACGATCTGAGCGCCGTCCGGATGGCAGTTGGACCGGCGGTCATGTATCTGGCGAACACTATAACAGGTGCCCTCTTCGCCCTGTTCTTCATGCTGCGGATCGACGTCAGGCTTACGTTGCTGGCGCTCTTCCCATTGTTGCTGCTCCCGATTCTGACCATTCGGATGGGAAAGGCAATCCACGACCGTTTCGAGGCCGTGCAGGAGCACTTCTCGACCCTCACGACACGGGCGCAGGAGAATCTGAGCGGCGCGCGGATCGTGCGCGCGTACCGTCAGGAGGCCGCGGAGATCAAGCGGTTCGGCGCGCTCAACGATCAATACCTCACGCTCAACATGTCGCTCGTGCGGCTCTGGGGCACGCTCAACCCGTTGTTTGCGTTCTTCGGTGGTCTGGGCGCAGTGGTGGTTCTTGGAGCTGGCGGCGCGCTGGCGATCAGGGGTACGATCTCAATCGGTTCCTTCGTCGCATTCGGGATGTACCTGACGATGCTCACCTGGCCGATGATCGCGCTCGGCTGGGTCGTCAATCTTTTCCAGCGTGGCGAAGCGTCGATGGGGAGACTGGCCGAAATTTTCGCGGTGCGCCCCGAGCTGCGCGCCACCGAGCCGGTGCAGCATCTGCCGAAAACGGATGCCGGGCGGAAAATTGAATTCAGAAATGTCGGATTCCATTATCCGTCCGACACTCCGGGCGAACCGCGCTGGGTGCTTCGCAATGTCAGCTTCACAGTCCCCGCGGGCGCCACGCTCGGCATCGTTGGGGCGACGGGGAGTGGAAAGAGCGCGCTCATCGATCTCATTCCTCGCATGTATGATCCGCAGGAAGGCCAGATCCTCATCGATGGCGTCGACACGCGTGCAATCCGCCCCGAGGAGCTGCGCCGCGAGATCGGTTTCGTTCCGCAGGAGAGCCTTCTTTTCAGTGACACCATCGGTGCCAATCTCTCCTACGGCACTTCCGATCCCGAGGCGGCCGAGTGGGCGGCGCGCGTCGCACAACTCGATCAGACGATCGCGGAGTTTCCTGGCGGATATGAGACGGTGCTTGGCGAGCGAGGAATCAATCTGTCAGGAGGACAAAAACAGCGCGCCGCGCTTGCTCGAGCGTTGGCGCGCAAACCGAGCATAGTGCTCCTCGACGACGCGCTTTCGGCCGTCGATACGCATACAGAAGCCGAGATTCTGCGGGCACTGCGGGAAGCGCTGGCGGGAAGGACCGCACTAATCGCGTCGCACCGAATCAGCGCGATCAGAGACGCTTCATGGATCATTGTGCTCGACCGCGGCACTGTGGTCGAACAAGGGCATCATTCCGAGCTGATGGCGATGCGCGGAAGGTACTGGTCGCTGCTGCGCCGCCAGCAGCTCCTCGATGCGGTTGAATCCGATACGTTGGCAACTGATGTCCCAGCAACTACAATATGACCATGTCTCGCCAGGCCGATCCCGCCAGCACAGCGCAGCGGCTCAAAGCGCTCGAGGCGCAGGCAAAGGAGGCCCAGAGGACGATCGACGAGCTGAACGCGCGCGATGCGCTGAAGACCCAGTTCCTCTCGAACATCTCGCACGACCTCCGCACTCCGCTCGCGGCAATCATCACTCACGCCGAGATTCTGCGTGACGGAATGCTGGGTGAGCTCAATCAAAAGCAGCGTGACAGCGTCAAAGGAATAGTGAGCGGCGGGCAACAACTGTTGGACATGGTTGATGAAATCCTGACCTACGTCCGCGCCGCGGGCGACCAGCTCACGCTCACCCGCACCGAATTCTCGATCGTCGAGCTGATCGACCAGGTGCGGATGCTCAATCAGGCGCTCGCCGCGAAGAAGAAGCTGACCATAGAACGCATGAACGGCGACGATCTTCCGCCCATCTATGCCGACCGCGACAAGCTGAAACACGTGATCGGAAATCTCATCGGAAACGCTATCAAGTTCACCCCTGATGGTGGCCGCATCTGGATCAGCCTTTCGAGGTACGGGCGAAAGGGTGAAGAGCTCGTGGTGGAAGTTGGAGACACCGGCAGGGGAATCGCCCAAGAAAATCACGAGCTCGTGTTCCGTGAATTTGCGCAGGTGGATGCGTCACCCTCGCGCTCGCATCACGGCACTGGGTTGGGATTAGCTATCGCGCGCAAACTTGTGGAGCTGCACGACGGAACAATCTGGGTGGAGAGCGAGCTCGGTAAGGGGAGTAGATTCTTCTTCCGCATTCCACTCGCGCCTCGCCGCGCCTAGATGGCGGGAAGAATCCTGATCGTTGAGGACAGTACGCTGGTAACCGACGCATTCGAAATTCTTTTTCGCGCTGCCGGTTACGACGTTGCTATCGCGGCCACGGTCGCGGAGGCGGTTGCCCACGGACGGACAGAATCAGTCGACGTAATGCTGCTAGATCTTTCGCTGCCTGACGGCGACGGAATCGAGGTTCTGGAGGAACTGGGTGCGACAGGGCGACTGCCGCGGGCCACGCTCGCCATGACAGGTCACGACGATCCGAAAATCCGTCAGCGCTGTCTCGATGCTGGTTGCGCGGACGTATTGCTCAAGCCACTCCCCATCGGCGACATCCTACGCCACATCGAGCGCCACCTGGCATAACGGAGCGGCGCGCGAGACCTCGCGCGGGCCCGCTCCTACGCTGGTACTACCGGACGAAGTATCGTCCATTCGCGCGCGAAAAGCGTCCGCGTCCGCCCCAGCGCGGGCTCATCATGCTGCAGGTCGACGCGCTCGCGTATTCGGATCTGCGACGCGCGCTCGAGCTCGGCCTCTGCCCGACGATCGCACGCCTGCTGCGCGAAGGCTTTGCTCTGCGACGGTGGTTCTGTGGCTTGCCATCCGCGACGCCCTACTGTCAGGCAGGCATGTTTCACGGCGAGAATGCGGGAATTCCGGGGTTCCGGTTCTACGACAAAGCTGCGCGCAAGGTTATCACCTGCAACGCGCCGCACGGGGTGCAGTACATCCGCGATCGGATCCACTCGCCGGGCGCGCTCGCCGGCGGATCGAGCTACGTAAATCTCCTGGATGGCGACGCCCAAACTGTGGCCTTCACGGTCGCTACCCGCGAGAAGATGTCGGTCTACCGGCGTCTCGGCGGAACGCGAATGGCGCTGCTGATGCTGCTGCATCCAATTCGAATGGGGCGCATGGTCGTGCAAGGAGCGTTCGAGTGGCTCCTCGAGGAGTGGGAGCGGGCGCGCGGAGAGCTTGCGGGCCGCGTCACCCACTCCGAGGGGATTTTCCCTTTCATCCGCATCCTGAGCAACGTCGTCGTGCGCGAGCTGCAAACGATGGCAATTCTTCTCGACGTCTACCTCGGCGTACCGGTGATTTACAGCACTTTCATGCAGTACGATGAGCTCGCGCATCATTTCGGGCCATCGAGCAAGCAAGCGCTGGCGGATCTTCGACGTACGGATGCCCGCATATCAGAGATCTGGCGCATGGCGCAGCTGGCGGGCGGGCGCGGTTATGATCTGGTGATTCTCTCCGATCACGGGATGACGCCCGCGCTCAGCTACCGCGTCCAGTACGGTGAATCGCTGGGAGCAACCGTGCAGGGGATGTTGAACGACGCCCCACGTGTCGAGGCAGAGCCGCCGCGCGCGCTTGCGAGCTACGCCGAGGATACGGAATACGCCGACATCGGACCGGAAGTTGTCGAGGCGGTGGCGCAACTGACGCCCGTCTCGTTTGGCGCTCGTAGCGTCATCCGAAGATTCCGTGACTGGTTACGCAGCCGCTACGGGCTGCGTGAAATCATCTTCCCGGAGAAGTACCGGGTAGATCGCACCAACGACGTGGTCGTTACCTACAGCTCGTGCCTCGCGCACGTCTACTTCGCCGCGACGGAAGAGCGATTGACCCACCAGCAGATTCTCGCGGATCCGCGTTGGTCGAGGCTGTACGAGAAGCTGATCGGGCATCCGGGAATCGGATTGGTCGCGACGGTGAAGGGTGATGGGGTAGTGGTGGCGAGCAGGCACGGCCGCGCGATGCTCCGCTTCGGACGCGTCGAGGAGATCACCGGCGATAACCCGCTCGAGATCTTTGGGACAGAAGCGTACGTGTTGCGCGCGATCGAGTCGCTTGTCAGTCAGTCCAATGCCGGCGACTGCGTGCTCTTCGGGGAATACGACGGTTACGACATCATCTCCTTTGACGATCAGGTCGGAGCACACGGCTCGGCCGGAGGCGATCAGGTTTACCCTTTCATCATTTCGCCGGAACAGCTGGGACTTGGCTCCGAGGCGCTGGAGGATGCTCGCGACATCCATCGAACTGTTCTCGCGCGGTACGCCGCGGCGAACGCTGCGGGCGCGCCGCCTTCCGCGGCGCGTTTGACGCCGGTCGCGCCCAGAGCTGCTGTTTAGTCTGGAGCCGGCGATCCTGCGGATGGGTCGCTAAACGCTGGCCGTGCCGGAAACTATGATCTTGAAAGCTGATGCCGTAATCCGCTCCGGCTCGAAGGCCTCACCGGCTCGCTTCATCACGCCTCTCACCACCTGATCCACAGTCACGAGTGGTGCGTCGGCCTCGGCTCTTACCTCGACTTCCCATTTGCCGCGATCGGGTCCTTTGAGAGTGTGCCGGTAGCGGGCCGTGAAGACAGTGTGCCGGTGAACGATGATCTCCCGATTTTCTTCTTCGATGGGCAGAAATTCGTCGCCCGCGCTTTCGGTGAGCGCTTCAGGAGGTTCTTCGGTAGTGTGGGTATGACTCTCCTCGGGCGGCAGCGGTAGCGCGGCAACGACAGCGACTCCAGTTTCCACTCCCGCCTGACGGAGCGGCGGAAACAATCGGACTTCGTCGACCGCGTTCAGGCCGACGCGGTCGGCTATGTCCCGCAGAAAGCGTTCAGTGGTCTCGATCACGCCTTTGCCTTTGCAGCCTGGGTTCCCGTCCGGAGCGCCTGTCGTTCACTCAGCTCGCGCTCGACGTAAAGCTTTAGAATGTGCATGAAATCCTGCGCGTTGGTCACGACACCAAACGCCTGATGAGTGCCGCGATCCTTCAATTTGCTCACGACGAACTCCGATGAATCGACGCAGATGGTCGCGAGCTCGCGCATCGAACCGTCGGCCTCGGTGACGAACGCCGGAAGCATGTTGCCGGTGGCGATCGCATGCAGTGCCGTCGCGATCAGAACCGCCATGGTTGCGCGAACAGTGTGACGCTTCATTGCATCCTGCGCGGCAAGGGTGTCGGTAACGACCTCCGGCAGCGGTCCATCATCGCGAATGGATCCCGTGAGCACATAAGGGATTCCGTTCACCACGCATGCGTGCATGATTCCGTCGGTGATAATCCCCTGCTCTACCGCTTTGGCGATAGATCCGGCGGCGCGCACCTTGTTGATCGCGCGCATGTGCAGCCCATGCCCGCCGCTGGTCGCTTCGCCCGTCTTCGTCATGCCCAAGGTTGTGCCGAATATCGAGGCTTCAATGTCATGGACCGCGACGGCGTTTCCAGCGAGCAAAGCTGATACGAATCCGTTCTGGATGAACCACACCATGTCGGCGCGGGCACGGGAGTGGACGAGTGCGGGTCCCGTCACCCAGATCGGATAGCCCCCTCGGTCGCGCTCCTCGAGTAGAATGTGCGCCATGAGCGCGTAGTCGATCGGCTTCTCGCGCGACACTTCACTCGTCATGAACTTGAACTCGCCTTCCTCCTCGCCCATGAACGAAGCCGTGTGGACGTAGATGCCCTCGCTCCCGTCCTCGGCGCTGCCGATCGCCACCATGTCGCCCTTCTTCAGCTTTCGTCCCTCGCGGACCCAGAGTCCATCGCGGTCGAGCACCAGCGCGGAGTCCATGCGTGGCTCCCGCGGCATTTGCCACGATCCCTTGATGCGAACGTAGGTCGGGAGATTGGTCGTCGAGAAAAAGTTCTCGGGCAGTACTCCGTCGGCGGGCGCCGGAACGAACGTCGCGTCCGGCGCCGAGGCGAGCTCGGGAGCGGTGAAATCGGGAGGAGAAAGAATTGTCACAGGGTAAAGTTAGGTCGGGATAAGCTTTTTGGGACGGGAGAGTCAGGAACTGCAACTGAACGGGCGAGAGCTCCGAGCCGGTTAGATGTCAGTTCGTCAGTTCACGACGTCGGGACTCTACTACTGGCATTCGTGGCACAGGCAGTGGCTATGACGCATCGGAGGTAAGTCCGGGCGTAGTGAACTGATCAACTGACATCTACGCTACTGACAGCTCTCGCCCGTTCAGTTGCAGTTCAGTCCATAACGTCAAAAGATGTGGTCAGAGCAACGCAACCGGATCCCGATCGAGCGTCACTCGGAGTTGCGCGGTGGTGGGGACCTCGAAGCGCTCGATGAAATACCGGCTCACTCGGGTCAGCTCGGCCGGGTGTTCACTCTTGAGGAGGACGTGCCACCGCCAGCGGCGCTTGATCCGCTCGATCGGACATGGAGCTGGGCCCACGACAACGACTTCATCTCCCGCGCGAGTAGTAATCAGCTCGCGAAGCCACTCGGCGCCATGAATCGCCAGCCTAGCGGTTGAATCCTCGATCACCCCGCTGAACACGATGTTCGCCAGGCGAACGTTCGGCGGATACTGAGGATCCTCTCTGCCGACGAGCTCCTCACGGACGAAGGACTGGTAGTCGTGCGCGACGGCAAATCGAACGGCGTGGTGTGATGGAATGCGGGTTTGAATCAGGACGCGCCCCCCCTTCTCGCCTCGGCCCGCGCGGCCAGATACTTGACTCAAAAGCTGAAAGCATCTCTCCGACGCGCGAAAATCGGGCAGATTGATGCCTACATCCGCGTCGACAACTCCAACGAGTGTGACGTTGGGAAAATCCAGACCCTTCGCGATCATCTGGGTCCCGAGCAGGATATCAACTTCGCCTTTGGCCACGCGATCGAGAATTCTGGTGTGCGCCCATTTGCCGCTCGTGGTGTCGACATCCATTCTCGCCACCCGCGCCGCCGGAAATCGCTCGCACAGCAGTCGCTCGACCTGTTGGGTGCCGAGTCCGCGCTGCTTGAGATTTCTGCCACCGCAACGCGCACAATCCGGTCTCGGATCTTCCTTATGCAGGCAATAATGACATACCAGGCGCTCGGGATTCCGATGATGGGTGAGAGTGATGCTGCAGTGCGGGCACGTTGCGACCGCCCCGCAATCGATGCACTGGATAAAAGATGAGTAGCCACGCCGGTTGAGCAGCAGAATGCTCTGCTCGCCGCGCGCCATGGTCTCGACGATCGCGTCGTGCAACGGCTCGCGAATCACGGCTCCGTAGTCGATTCCACCTTGCGCCATCCCCGAGTAGTCCGTTGGAATCTTGCGCAGATCGATCACTTCCACTTTTGGCAGTCGCCCGCCGCCAACGCGATCGGGCAAGGTTACAAGTCGGAATTTTCCGGAAGTCGCGTTCGCCCAGCTCTCGAGCGACGGCGTCGCACTGCCCAGTACGGTGATCGCGCCCTCGTTCTTCGCGCGGACTATGGCTACTTCGCGCGCATGGTACCGCGGAGTCTCGCCCTGCTTGTAACTGGATTCGTGCTCTTCGTCGACGATGATCGCTCCCAGATTTTCGAGCGGGGCGAAAACCGCGGATCGAGCGCCGACCGCGATTCTTTTTTCGCCTCGCTTCAACGCCAGCCACGCGTCGTAGCGCTCACCTTCGCTGAGCGCGGAATGCAGAACCGCAATGCGGTCGCCAAATGCCGCTCGAAAGCGATCGACGGTCTGCGGCGTGAGCGCAATCTCCGGAACGAGGACTATCGCCGTTTGGCCACGCTCGTCGACGATGCGACGGAGCAACTCGATGTAGACGAGCGTCTTGCCGCTCCCGGTGATTCCGTGCAGGAGAAAGACTTCACCCTTCTCCGCGGAGGCCATCGTATCGATCGCCTGCTGCTGCGCGGCAGTCGGTTTGAGCCTGGTTCCGGAAATTCCGCCGCGGCTCGAGAACGGGTCGCGGCTGACCTCCTCTTCGGTGACGATGATTAGTCCGCGCTTCTCCAGGGACTTGAGGACCGAAGGAGAAAATTCGAGCTGGGAATTCAGTTGTTCGACCGTCGCGCGGCTGCCGAGCGCCTCGACGAGCTCGAAGACTGCGCGCTGCTGCGGAGCTCTGGCGAAGAGCTTGTCGCGCTGGAGCAACGACGGAATGTCGACACCGAGTTTGACCACCCGTTGGGTCTTCCTCGCCGGGTTCGGATCCTCTGCTCCCGTGAGCGCGGCCGGCAGAGCAGTCCGCAGCGTGACGCCCAGTGGAACGACGTAATAGTCCGACATCCATTTGCAGAGATCGAGCAGCCGCTGGCCGATTGCCGGATCGCCATCGGGAGATTCCAGCACCTTCTTTGGTTTTTTCTTGAGCAGGCTGACGTCGCTCAGGCCCACGCAAACGCCAACTTCTCGACCGTTGCGGAGCGGCACTACGACCCGCGAGCCAATCAGAACTGGATTCGCGAGACCGCCTTCGATCGAATAGGTAAAGTTCTGAAAGAGCGGCAGCGGCAGCGCCACTTCCGCAAAGCCCGCCTCAGGCACTTTGGAACGCCGCCGCCATCTTTTCGGTCGTCACAGGCGAGACGCCGAGCCCCGGTGCGGACGAAAGCCGGATAGCTCCGCCGGCGATGGTTGCGCCCCGATATGGATCGTTCGACAGAAGCGCTGCGCCATCGAAATCGGCGGTATCGAGCAAGGGCGCAATCTGCGCGATGGCGGAGATTCCAAGCGAGCTCTCGATCATGCAGCCCGCCATCACCTGGAGATCGAGCGCGCGGGCGGCGTGCACCATCCGCAACGCCTCTCTGAGACTTCCGCACTTGGCGAGCTTGATGTTGATGCCATCCACGGCTCCTCGGAGCTTGGCAACGTCAGTCGCAACGAGGCACGATTCGTCAGCAAAAACGGGCAGGCGTGAGCGTTCGCGAACGAACCGAAGTCCTTCGATGTCGTTGGCGGGAACTGGCTGCTCGAGCATCTCGACGCCATGGTCCGCGAGAAAGTCGCTCATCCGAACGGCGTGCTTTGCCGTCCAGGCCGCATTGGCATCGACACGAAGTCTTTTCCCCGGAGCAGCCGAGCGCACGATCCTGACAATTTCCATATCGCGATCCGTACCTAGCTTGATCTTGAGGATCGGGTAATCCCGAGCTTCCTCGACGCGGGCTTCCAGCTCATGATTTTCCGCGATCGCGATCGTAAAGCTCGATTGCGGCGCAGCAGAGGCGTCGAGCCCCCAGATGCGGTGAACTGGAAGGCCCAGGCGCTTGCCAAGGAGATCGTGAAGCGCGGAGCTGACCGCGCCCTTGGCGGAGGCATTTCCGCGCACCGTTCGATCGAGTTCTGCCTCGATCGACTGCAGTGAGAGAGGATCCGCGCGCTCGAGCAATGGCTTGAATTGCGCTAGCGCGGCCACGACCGTCGCCACGGACTCGCCGTAATATTTGTTCGGCGCCGCTTCGCCAAATCCCTCGAGGCCGTCGTCGTCGGTGATGCGGACGACCACATTTCGATGGTGTGCGTAGCCACCCCGCGCAATCACGAACGGATGGACTGGCTTTAACTCGATTGTCTGGTGAGAGAGCTTCATCCGGCGGCCATCATCGGACTGGAGCGCGCGGTGCGCGCCATCCGATATTCGTTATGTGCCGATGCAGTCGAGAGGAAGTTGATTAGCGCATCGGCCAGATCATTACCGCGCTCGAATCGCTGACCGGGATTTTTCTCCAGGCAGCGCATCACGATCGCGGCGAGCTGCGGCGGGATTCGCGAGTCGACGACATCCGGAGAAACCGCCATCTCGGTCACGTGCTTGTAGCTGATCGAGTAGCTGTCGGCTCCGTCGAATGGCGGAAAGCCGACCAGCGTCTCGTACATGACGACTCCCAATCCGTAGATGTCGCTGCGACCGTCGAGCAGTTTGCCGCGAGCCTGCTCCGGCGACATGTAGTGCGGCGTGCCCATGACGTTCCCACTGCCGGTCATGCGACTCCGGAAGTGGCCGGTGGCAATTCCAAAATCCGTCACCACTGCGTTCTCGTCTTCGTCGAAGAGGATGTTGTCGGGCTTGATGTCGCGATGCACCAACCCGCGACGGTGCGCATAGTCGAGGCCCGTCGCCACCTGCGCGGCAACGGCGGCCGTCGTCTCGGCGGAGAGCGAGCGGTGACCGCCAATTCGATCGCTGAGCGTGCCTCGCGCCATGTACGGCATCACGAGATAGACGTGGTCGTCGACCATGCCGAAATCCATGATCTTGCAAATGTGCGGGTGCATCAGCTGTGCGGCCGATTCCGCTTCACGTCGAAATCGCTCGCGCATCTCCTGCTCGCGGGCGAGGTGCGGATGCAGGACCTTGATCACCACCGGCGAATCGAGACACACCTGGAGTGCGTAGTACACACTCGCCATGCCGCCCTCACCGACGCGGTGCATGATCGTGTAGCGTCCGCCCGTCACTTGCCTGAGGGCAGTTACGGAAGGATCGGGCGGTGCCTGACGCCGATCCGAGCTATCTGGCATCCGGATCCCGCAGCGGACACAGCGCGCCGCCTCGGCGCGATTCCAGCTACCGCAGTCTGGGCAAAACACTCTCAGCCCCCGAACTGCATGCGGACAAAATCGTACGGAGGCCAGGGACCGGTCACCTTGAAGTCGAGCGATGCCTGACGGTGTGCTTCCTTGGTGACGGTGTCCTGAAATACTTGCCAGCGCTGGCTATCGACGAGGAACGACGCGCGCGCCACGACACCGTCTTCGTCGTCGCCGCTTGCACGCGGCAGCGTCACGGTAGCGGCTGCCTGGCTGCGCAGCGCTCTCAGGCTTTCGGCTGCAAGCGCGGCAAAACTCTTCTGTGCATCGTCTTCATGCCCCGTTCCATGCGTTCGGATGCTCACCCGCGCTGCCGAATGTCCTTCGATAACCGCGAGAGCTTCGGTGAGCGTGAAATAATGCAGCTCGAGCCAACGCGTGAGTGTGTCTGAAGACTGAAAGACGGTGCCCGGCGGAGCCGGAAGCACGGCCACATGAGAGTACGCTTCCTCGAGAATCCCGAGGTACTTGGTCATCTCCGCATCGTTCAAATCGACGGCGGAGTACGACGATGGCTCCACGATCGCCGCGAGCGCGCGGTAATGGACAAGGGACGTGCCCTGGGCAAGCGACGAGACTTGCCCGGATTCGACGGCCGCGACACCGTACAATCTCAACGGGTTTACAGGAGCTCGCGCCATTTGAGTGCAGCGAGAATCAACAGGCCGAGGCCCAGCTGTGCCAAAACGAGGATCATGAAACCGTACGGATGATTGTGAAGCGGGATGTGCTCGAAGTTCATACCCCACATTCCGCTCACTACCACGAACGGAAGCGTGACCGTTGCGACCACGCTCAGAGCCTTGGTCGCCATACCTAGACGATTGGAAACCTGGGTTAGATAGCTGTCCAGGGTGCTGCTGAGGAGATCCCGGAACTGCTCGAGTGAATCGTAGATCCGGAGAACGTGGTCGTAGATGTCGCGGAAGTATATCTGGGTGTCAGGCGTCAGGAGGGTGCTTGGCCGATTGGTGAGCGTATTGAGGGCGTCCCGCTCGGGCGCAATGTGGCGTCGCAACGACAGAACCAGACGCTTCACCGCAAACACGTCGCGGAGCGAGTTCTGGTCGAACCGGGCGAAGATTCGCTCCTCCAGGCCATCCATGAACTCGTCGAGCTTGTCGATTATCGGGAAATAAGCGTCTACTGCCTGGTCGACGATCGCGTGCATGAGGCGCGCGGGCCCGTGTGCAACAAGCTCCGGCTTTCGATCGAGCAGCTCCGCCGTCGTGGAGACGGGGTTCGTATCGGCGCCATGAACCGTCACGACGTAATTCTGGCCCAGAAAGAAGGTGATGTTGACGGTATCGAGGTCGTACGGGTCGGCGGTTGTTTCGCAGAAGGCGACGGTTCGAACGATGAGCAACAGATAGCGATCGTATTCCTCGAGCTTGACGCGAGACTGCGGGTTTAGCGCTTCTTCGATGGCGAGCGGGTGAAACTGGAATACGTCGGATAACAGGCTAACCTGGTCGGCGGAACGCGTATCGATGTCGACCCACAGGGTGCCCGAGCCGGAGGCGACAGCCCGCTCGATTTCGTCGTGCGAAAGATTTTTCCGCACACCACCCGACTGCTGGTTGTAGTAGCTCCAGAGGTGCGGATCGGTGGCCGGCTTGACGTTCTGAAGCAGCCGCAAGGCAGACGAGCTCATGAGTTCAAGATAGCCGCTATGCGCCGAGCGCGGCGAGATGGCGCATGCTAGCCTCGGCCACTCGTTCCGGCGCATAGCCTCCTTCGAGGGCGCTTACCAGGCGACCCCCGCACCACGAGTCCGCACGAGCGACCAGCGAGCGCGTCAGGGACTCGAAATCCTCGATCTCCAGGGTAAACCCGCCGAGTGGATCGCCGGCAAGAGAATCAAATCCGGCGGAAACGAGAATGAGCTCTGGAATGAACCCCTTGGTCGCTGCGTCGATACCCGCTTCGAGCGCGTCCACATACTTCTCACGAGGGAGTCCCGCCGCGAGTGGAATATTCCAGATGCTGCCGTGGGGACCGCGATCCTCCGCCGCCCCGGTGCCGGGATACCACGGCCACTGATGCATGGAGACGAAGTGGATCGCAGGCTCGTTCTGCACGAGTGCCTGCGTCCCGTTCCCGTGGTGGACGTCCCAGTCAACGATCAGAATGCGGTCGAGGCCGTACTTTCGGCGCGCGTAGTGCGCGGCGACTGCGACATTTCCGAAGAGACAGAACCCCATGGCCCGGTCGTAGACTGCATGGTGCCCCGGTGGCCGGATCGCGGAGAAGCTTCGCGGATGGGCTCCGCTGATCGAGAGATCGACGCCCGAGAGCACGCAGCCCGCCCCGGCGGTAGCGGCGTCCCATGAGCCGCGACTCGTGACCGTGTCCGCATCGAGCCGTCCGCCGCCCTGCTCGACGATCTGACGCACCGCCCGGATGTAGTCGGGATCGTGGGCCAACTCGAGTTCCTCAATCGACGCGTGTCGGCCCTCCAGGTGTTCGACGCTGTGAAAGAACTCGGGATCCTGACGCAGCGCGCGCGTTATCGCGCGAAGTCGTCCAACGTGCTCGGGATGTCCCCAGCCCGTGTCGTGGCCGCCACAATCGCTGTGTGAAATGAACGCGGCCCGCACGGACCGTGCGCCGTTATTCGACCGGTCGCCGGCGGCGGTCGGTGATCAGAAAGGTCGATCCGTTGCGGGCGGGCGTCGAAGAAATTGGTGCATCCTCGTCGAGAATCTCAAACCCGTGCAGCTTGACGACGTACTCCTCTTCGCTTCGCGCATCAGGATATAGCTCCCGCAAAGCGAGCTGCTTGAGACTTCTGACGGAGGCCGACGGATTCGCGTCAATGCGAATCGCATCCCACGCTTCGAGTACCTGCGCGCGCACATGAAGCATTTGATTCGACGCCGAGCCGAGGATGAATGGCGGGCCGGCCGCGCGCAGGCTGTTGACGAAAGGCGTCAGGGTAGTCACTGACCGCCCGTCTCGGCGACTTCGAGGGTAACCGGAGGCAGGCCAGCAAGAAATCGTGCAACCTGCGCGTCGAACAGGTAAGTCGAGCCGCTCACGCGGGTGCCGTTCGGAGCTGGCAGCACGCCGATGACTATTTCCTCACCGCCCTGACCCCGCAGTGTCAGATGACTTGCGCTCTCCTGCTCCGGAAACGCCGCGTAGATCGCGAGCTGCCGAGAAAAAAAACCTTTTGCCTCCGCGAGCACCTCGCCCGGCGTCAGCGTAGTAGTGGTTTCCTGGAGGGTGCGATTCCGTTGCGCCATCGATCTCGATCGAATGAAAGTTGTGAGCGGCTGGTGCAATCTAGACGCGACCCGAAGGAGCGACAAGCGGATCAGCGCTTGGCGGTCAACATCTTGCAAGTCGTCGCAGCAAAACCTTCACTTCAGGACACGCATCATGCTGACGAGTAGATCCCTTCTCCGCGCGTTGGCTCTGATCCCTGTCTGCGCTTTCTCGGCTCGAAGTGCCGCGCAAACGACGACAGCGAGACCGACGTCATCCTCGAGCCAGCTTCCGCCGGCCACCTACAGGCCCGAGTTCGGTACAATGTGGACCTTCGACGCCCCGCCGCTCGACTACTGGCGCCGAACCTACAATTTCACACCCGATCAGCGTTGGCTGGATCACGTCAGACTGGCTTCGGTTCGGCTGCCCAATTGCTCCGCGTCTTTTGTGTCAGCACGTGGACTCGTGATGACCAACCATCACTGTGGGCGCGAATGCACTGCCAGCTCGTCGCCGCCGGACTCCAACTACATCAAGACTGGTTTCTCGGCGGGCACACTCGCGAATGAGAAAAAGTGCGCGGGGCTTTACGTCGACCAGCTGCAATCCATTCAAAACGTCACCGATCGCGTAAGAGGTGCCATCACCGGAACTACACCGGCGCAGCAAGCGGCCCAGCGTACCGCCGTGATCAGTCAAATAGAGAATGAGTGCAAGCAGCAAACGCAGCTCACGTGTCAGGTTGTATCTCTGTATCAGGGCGGCATCTACTCGGTGTATCGCTACCGGCGCTTCAACGATGTCCGGCTGGTGATGGCGCCCGAAGAGGACATCGCCTTTTTCGGCGGCGACCCGGACAACTTTACCTATCCGCGGTACGACCTCGATCTCACCTTGCTGCGTGTATATGAGAATGGTCAGCCGTATACGCCGACCGATTATCTCAAGTGGAGCGCGGGCGGTGCGGCCGACAGCGAGCTGGTATTCGTCGTCGGAAATCCGGGATCGACCGGACGTCTGAATACTATCTCGCAGATGGAGTTTCTCAGAGATGTCCAGTATCCGGCGCAGCTCGCCTCGTACAAGAGGACTCTCGCAATCCTGAATCAGCTTTCGCGCACCGACACAGCCGCGGCCAGGCGATACCAGAACGACATCTTCGGCATCGCGAATTCGCAAAAGGCCGTAACCGGGTATCGGGCGGGACTGATAGATACGCTCAGCATGGCGAAGAAGCGTGCGTTCGAGCGCGAGCTTCAGGCGCGGATCGCGGCCGATCCGAAGCTCCAGGCCCAGTACGGAGGGACGTGGAACGCGATCTCGACTGCGGAGAATGAGCTGCGGACATTCTATCCCCAGCTTCGTTACTACGGTTTTGGTGGCTCCAATCTGCTGACCATGGCTGCGCAGATCGTGCGTATCGCCAGTGAGTCAGGGAAGCCGGACTCCGCCCGGCTCGCGCCCTATCAAGGTCAGGGAATCCAGACCATGACTGCGCGGCTTACGCAAAACGTTCCAATCGACACGGCTTTCGAGCGACTGGCCCTCGCTGCGCAGCTGCGCGCTGCCCAGAGCGAGCTCCCCGCCAACGATCCATTCCTTCGGCTCGCACTGGGTGGCCGTACTCCTGAAGCAGCTGCTGCTCGCCTGGTAAGTGAGACAAGGATCGGTGATCCAGCGTTCAGGCAATCGCTTTTGCAAGGCGGAGCTGCGGCCGTTGCTGCATCGACGGACCCAATGGTTGTACTTGCGCGCGGAATCGACCCGTTGAATCGGAGCGTTGCCGCTCGCGCGGCTGCGCTGAACGCCATTATTACCGCGAATAGCGAGAAGATCGGTCAAGCGCTATTCGCCGCGTACGGAACCGCGCTGCCACCCGATGCGACATTCACGCTTCGCATCAGCGATGGTGTGGTGAAGGGCTTCCCGATGAATGGGACCATCGCGCCCTACAAGACGACCTTCTATGGATTGTACGGTCGCTCCGCCGCGTTCGACGACAAGGAGCCATTCAAGCTCCCGGACCGCTGGGTCGTGCGCAAAAACAATCTCGACATGTCTACTCCGTACGATTTCGTCTCGACAAACGATATCATCGGCGGGAACTCCGGAAGTCCAGTGATCAACCGCAATGCCGAAGTCGTCGGATTGGTTTTCGACTCTAACATCGAGGGAGTGTCGAACCGGTTCATCTTCTCGACGGACGTGGGCCGAACCGTAAGTGTGCATTCGCGGGCCATCATCGAAGCGCTGAGGAAGATGTACGACGGGGATCGGATCGCGGATGAACTTCAGGGGAAGGCGTCGCAGTAGATCGAGCCATTCCGCGGGTACGGCGTGGCTTAAGAGCAACGGAACGGGCGAGAGCTCCAAGTGGGGTAGATGGCAGTTGCACGGTCAAGACGCCGGGACTTTACCAGTGGCATTCGTAGCACAGACAGGTGCTGGAACAGCACCGAGTTAAGTCTGGGCGTCGTGGACTAAAACTGTGGCCTAACTGACTTGGAGCTCTCGCCCGTTCTGTTCCCTGGAATTTCAAGAGTGAATGTTAGGCCAACACTGCGGACGATTGAGTCGAATTGAAGCTCTATCGCGCTATCCTCTCAATCGCTCCGAAGATCAACCTGGTTCCGAAGTGCAGTGATTTGAGCGGAACTCGCTCATCGGCGGCGTGCATCCGTCGCTCGTCGGCCTCAGCCATCGGGAACGGCAGAATGCCGTACGCCTGCACGCCGAGGTTCCTTAGCCGCGCGCTGTCCGTCACGCCTGTGCTCAGGTAAGGAACCACCGCGATCGACGGATCCAACTCACGACAGGAGTGAGCGATTGCTCTGAACATCTCGGAGTCGGGATCGGACGCGGGCGCCTCCCGTCCGCGTGAGGTGATCTCGATCTTCACGCCTGGTTCAGTCACGAGGGCGCGCATCCGGGCAACCACCTCGTCGACCGATTGTCCTGGCAATGTCCGAACGTTGAGCAGCGCGCCCGCGGATGCGGGAATCACGTTGTGCAGCTCGCCGCCGCTCACTACCGCGGGTGAAATCCCGTTTCGCAGCACGGCGTTGAAGACGTTGGTGCGGGAGAGAATGCTCGCGCCTCGCTCCATTCGCGATGAATCGCCAGACACCAGATCCGTCATCGCCGCGCGCTCGCCCGCCTCCGGCCAGATTTCGGCAAGGCGCGCAAAAAAGCGTCTGGTTACCTCGGTGAGGACGACCGGCTCGGCGTAATGTGAGAGAGCATTCAGTGCACGGGCCAGCCGATAAATCGCGTTATCCGGGAGTGGAACCGCCGCGTGTCCTCCGGTACCCTCCGCCGTCACTGTCACGACATGGGAGATCTTTTCAGCACTCTGCACCGCGAGATAGGTGCAACCGTCCTGAACGATCCGCGTGCGCCCGCCCTCATTGAGCGCGAACTCGGCATCGAGCAGGTGCGGATACTGATCGACGAGCCACCCCATTCCCCATTCTCCGCCACCCTCCTCATCCGAGGTCGCGATGAACACGACATCGCGAGTGAGTTTGTTTCCCGACCTCCGAAGCAGGCGCTGCAGCGTAAGCATCGTCACCAGATTCGCTGCGAGCATCCCCTTGTCGTCTATCGCGCCGCGACCGTACAGATAGCCCTCGCGGATCTCGCCCGCGAACGGATCACACGACCAGTTCTCGCGCTCCACGCCGACCACATCCATGTGCGCCAGTAGAATCACCGGGCGCTTCGCGCCTGATCCGGGGATTCGCGCGTAGAGTTGTGCCCGCTGACGCGTGGGCTCGATTAGCACGGTCTCGATCCCTTCGGAGCGCAACGCGTCCTCCAGATAGCGCGCCAATGGGAGCTCATTGCCCGGCGGGTTTGTCGTATCAAACTGAATTATTGCCTGGAGTCGAGCGACGGTTTCAGTCTCGACGACGCTCCAGTCAGGCCTCAAGCAGCGCCTCGACCTTACGCGTGAGCGGATCGAACGAAAGCGCGCTCGCGGCAACCGCTGGCGTCGCGGCCGAGACCTGATCCGCGATCTCTTCGGCAGTATTGCGTTGGCCCGATGCAAAAAGCTCAGTCATCATCCAAGGGCCGGTAGCGGGATTCCTGAACCAGTCGCTGTCGAAACGCGCCGTGAGCTCTTCGTTCAGCACCGATTGCAGCTGCCAGGCGCGGAGATACCGCGCCGAATAAAAACGCGGGTCTACATCGACGAATGCATCTGCTCGATCGTACTCGAAGCCGGTCGCTTTGGTCAGCAGCGTCACGTAAAGATCCGGAAGCTCGTCCCAGTCGATTTCGCCGCTGTAGAGGGACTTCTCGTACAGGAACTTCGCGCAGTACCGTCGCAGAAAGTGGAGCTCCTCGAAACC